>JALURZ010000158.1:0-9725 GCA_027058735.1 Hyphomicrobiales bacterium
ACGACAAAACACAACACCGGCACCTCACTCGGCGCGCGACGCTGGCGGGCTTGCTCGCTTCGACGGTGACCGGCTGCGCGAGCCTGGGAAGCGGTTCGCCCAGCTTTGTTTCGGCCGGCCGTCGGCTTGAGATGTATGCGGCAATACCCGATGAGAAGTTTCCCATCCCTGCGGTGAAGCTGTCGGAGGTCGAGCCGAAATATTACCGTCAGGAAGTCAACTATGAAACCGAGGAAAAACCCGGCACGATCGTGGTGGATACGGGAGAATTTTTCCTCTATCTGGTGCGCGACAACGGGCGCGCGCTGCGCTACGGCGTTGGCATCGGGCGGGCCGGTTTTGCCTGGGCGGGCCGCGCGGTTATCGGGCGTAAGGCAAAATGGCCGACCTGGACGCCGACGATCGACATGATCAGGCGCGAGCCCGAGCTCATCAAATACGCAAGCGGCATGCCTCCGGGCCTGCACAATCCGTTGGGCGCGCGCGCCTTGTATCTGTATCAGGACAACAAGGACACCCTGTACCGCCTTCATGGCACGCAGGAAGCCTACAGCATCGGCCGGGCGGTCTCGAGCGGCTGCATCAGACTGCTGAATCAGGACGTCATCGATCTCTACGAGCGGGTTGGGCGAAGGACCCCCGTTCTTGTGCTCCCCCCACCGGGCGGCGGTGCGGTCAAACCGCTGGTGCACAAGCACGAAGTCTAGAGCGTGTCCGGATCCGAGGTCCGCAGGCCTTGGTTGGCGGCGGTTTTTCGGAAAATTTTGGTAGCGGGAGAGGGACTCGAACCCCCGACACGCGGATTATGATTCCGCTGCTCTAACCAGCTGAGCTACCCCGCCACTGATCCGGTCCGCCGCGCACCTCCTCAAAGGCCCGCCGATACGCCCGGCCCGCGCGGGATATAGGGCCGCGCATCCGCACCTGTCAAGCGCTCCGGCGGCAAGCCCCCGGCCACCGCTACAGCGCCTTGACGATCTCCTCGGTCATCTTCTTGGCGTCGCCCAGCACCATCATCGTGTTGTCCCGGTAAAACAGCGGATTGTCGATGCCGGCATATCCCGACGCCAGCGAGCGCTTGTTGAACATCACGGTGGCCGCCTTCCAGACCTGCAGCACGGGCATGCCGTAGATCGGGGAAGAGGGGTCGTCTTCCGCCGCCGGGTTGGTGACATCATTGGCGCCGATGACATAGACGACATCGGCCTGGGGGAAATCGTTATTGATATCCTCAAGCTCGAAGACTTCGTCATAGGGCACATTGGCTTCCGCCAGCAGCACGTTCATGTGGCCCGGCATGCGCCCGGCCACCGGATGAATGGCATAGGAGACCTTGACGCCTTCGCCCTTCAATTTGTCGGCCAGTTCGCGCAACGCGTGCTGGGCCTGGGCCACCGCCATGCCATAGCCGGGCACGATGATCACGTGGCCGGCGTTCTTCATGATGAAGGCCGCATCGTCGGCGGACCCCTGCTTGACCGTGCGGGCCGCCGCATCGTCGCCCTGGGGTCCCGCGGCCTCGCCGCCGAAACCGCCCAGAATGACATTGAAGAACGACCGGTTCATGCCCTTGCACATGATGTAGGACAATATGGCGCCCGAAGACCCCACCAGCGCGCCGGTGATGATGAGAGCGGTGTTGCCGAGCGTAAAGCCGATACCCGCCGCCGCCCAGCCGGAATAGGAATTGAGCATCGAGATCACCACCGGCATGTCGGCACCGCCGATGGGAATGATGATCAGCACGCCGAGCATAAACGCCAGCAGCGCCAGCGCCCAGAACACGACATGGCTTTCGGTGACCGCGAACAGGTAGATCAGCGCAACGAGCGAAAGTCCAAGCGCCAGATTGAGCGGATGCTGGCGCGCGAACGTCACCGGCGCTCCCGACACCAGCCCCTGCAATTTGGTGAAGGCGACGATGGAACCGGTAAAAGTGATCGCGCCGATCGCCGCGCCCAGCGCCATTTCCACAAGGCTCAGGGTCTCAATCCGGCCCGGCGCGCCGATCCCGAAGGCTGCGGGCGCATACAGCGCCGCGGCGGCCACCAGCACGGCGGCCATACCGACGAGTGAATGAAACGCGGCCACCAGTTGCGGCATGGCCGTCATCGGGATGCGCCGGGCGATCACCGCGCCGATGCCTCCGCCGAGCGCCAGACCGGCGATGATCAGCACCCAGGTCGCGCGCTGCTGCGGCGCGGAGACCCCGAGCGTGATGACGATGGCGAGGGCCATGCCGGCCATGCCGAACAGGTTGCCCCGGCGCGATGTTTCCGGCGACGACAGCCCGCGCAGCGCCAAAATGAACAGCACCCCGGTGCCCAGATAGGCAAGCGCGGCGAGATTGGCGGACATCCTACCGGTCCTTTTTCTTGTACATGGCCAGCATGCGCTGGGTGACGAGAAAACCGCCGAAGATATTGACGGACGCCAGCACCAGGGCCACGAAGCCGAGCCCCTTGGCGAGCGGGCTGGCATCGGCCAGCGCGCCGGAGGCCTCAACGCCGACCGCCAGCAGCGCCCCCACCACGATCACCGAACTGATGGCGTTGGTGACCGACATCAAGGGCGTATGCAGCGCCGGCGTCACACTCCAGACCACGAAATAGCCGACAAAAATCGCAAGCACGAAGATCGCCAGCCGGAACACGCTCGGGTCGATTTCGCCACCCCCATCGCCCGCCGCCAGCGCCGCCGCGCCCGTCAGTACTGAAAAGAACACGCCCAATGCCGCAATTGCCAAAAGGCGCCCCGTCGTTTCCCTCATCGCTCAAACGCCTTTCTGCCTGACTGCATCGTGAACGATCACGCCATCCCTGGCAATGAGCGTTCCGGTTATGATTTCGTCGTCCCAGTCGATCGCCAGCGCTTTCTTGTCCCTGTCGATCATGGTTTCGGAGAAATTGTACAGGTTGCGGGCATAGAGGCTCGAGGCGTCGATCGCCAGCCGGCCGGCGACATTCAGGTACCCCATCAGCTTGACGCCCTTGTGGACCACCAGCTCGCCGGGCTTCGACAGCGGGCAGTTGCCGCCACGCTCCACCGCCAGATCGACAATGATCGAACCGGGTTTCATGCTTTCAACCATCTTCCTGCTGACCAGAACCGGCGCGGGACGCCCGGGAATGAGCGCCGTGCAGATCACGATGTCCTGTTTGGCGATGGTATCGGCAATGAGGGCGGCCTGCTTTTTCTGATAGGCCTTGCTCATCTCCTTTGCGTAGCCGCCCGCGGTCTCCGCGTCTTCCGCCCCGTCTTCCACCATCACGAATTTGGCGCCAAGGCTTTCGACCTGTTCGCCGGCGGCGCGGCGCACGTCGGTGGCGCTGACAACCGCGCCCAGCCGCCGCGCGGTGGCGATCGCCTGCAGGCCCGCGACCCCCGCCCCCATGACGAAGACCCGCGCCGGCGCGATGGTGCCGGCAGCCGTCATCATCATCGGCAGGGCGCGGCCGAACTCGGCCGCTGCATCGATCACCGCCTTGTAGCCGGCAAGATTGGACTGGGACGACAGCACGTCCATGGACTGGGCGCGGGTGATGCGCGGCATGAGTTCCATGGAGAAAATGCTGACCCCCGAGCGGGCCAGCCCGGCGAGCCCTCCGGCATCGTCCCAGGGGTCCATCATGGCGGCCAGCGCCGCGCCTTTTTTCATTGCCTTGATCTGGGCCGATGAGGGACGCCGCACTTTCAGCACCAGATCAGCCCTGGCCAGCGCGGCCACGCCCTTGGCGATCGTGGCGCCCGCCTGCCTGAAGTCGCGATCCTCGATCCCGGCGCGCACCCCCGCCCCCGCCTCAACCGTGACCCGGGCGCCGAGGGCTGCAAATTTCTTCACGGTTTCCGGCGTCGCCGCGACCCGCGGCTCGGCCGTGTCGTGTTCGGCCGCAATGGCGATGATCATGGTTGTCTACCCCCCGGACCGGATCAACTCAAACGCCGTGTCGGCCCCCTGGAAAAACCATCCGGAAACGACCCGGCCTCACAGGAGAAAGACCGCCAGCGCGATAACAACGACGGCGGTGGCGATGAGACCCCACTTCGTCATCATCAAAAAACGTTCATAGGTCTTTTCATGTTCGCTCATGTCCATCGTGTCTGGTGCATCTTCGCTCATGACGGTCCCCTGCAAATAAACACTGCGCCGCAACGCCCGGAATCACGCGCGAATATAGCAGAGCACCGCGATGCGGCAAGCGCACGATCGCGCCGTCGCGCTGCGGCATAGCGCCCCTGATTGCGGATCCGCAAAGCGCGTCGCGCGCGCCCGTTCATGATTTTTCCAGCGCCTCCAATTCATCGATGAGCCCTGAAATGACCGACAGGCCGCGGGTCCAGAATGACGGGTCGGAAGCATCCAGCCCGAAGGGTGCCAGCAGGGCGGAATGATGTTTGGAGCCGCCTGCGCGCAGCACGTCGAAATATTTTTCGGCAAAACCGCCGGGATTTTCCAGATAGACCTGATAGAGCGCGTTGACCAGACAATCGCCAAACGCATAGGCGTAGACATAGAACGGCGCGTGAATGAAATGCGGCACCTGGCACCAGTAACACGCATATTCATCGCCAAGATCGAAGGCAGGGCCCAGGCTCTCGCGCTGTACGTCGAGCCAGATCTCGCCGAGCCGGGCGGCGGTCAGCTCCCCGTCGCGGCATTCGGTATGGACACGCTGTTCGAAGGTGTGAAAGGCGATCTGGCGGATCACCGTGTTGATCATGTCCTCAACCTTGCCGGCCAGCAGCGCGCGGCGGCCGCCCGGCTCGGCGGTTTCATCCAGCAGGGCGCGAAAGGTCAGCATTTCGCCGAACACGCTGGCGGTTTCGGCGAGCGTCAGCGGCGTCTGCGACATCAGCATGCCCTGTTCGCCCGCCAGCACCTGATGCACCCCGTGGCCAAGCTCATGGGCGAGCGTCATGACATCGCGCATGCGGCCCTGATAGTTGAGCAGCACAAAGGGGTGGACGCTGGGCACGCAGGCGCTTGAAAACGCGCCGGGGGATTTGCCCGGGCGCACGGCCGCGTCGATCCAGCCATTGTCAAAGAAGCGCGCCGCGATCGCTCCCATTTGCGGCGCGAAGGCGTCAAACGCCCGCAGGACGGTCCGTTGCGCCTGTCCCCACGGAATGTGGCGGTCCGGCGCCTCCGGCAACGGCGCGTTGCGGTCCCAGTGGGCCATGCGCTCAAGGCCGAGCCAGCGGCATTTCAGCGCGTAATAGCGGTGCGAAATCGCCCCATAGGCCGCACTGACCGAACCCACCAGCGCCTCCACGACCGGCCCCTCCACCCGGTTGGCCAGATTGCGCGCGCCCAACAGCGTATCGAACCCGTGCCAGCGGTCGTAAATCTCCTTGTCCCGGGCAAGGGTGTTGGTGATGAGCGCGAACAGATCGGCCTGGGACCCGAAGGTTCGCGACAGGGCCAGGGCCGCCGCGCGCCGCTTCGAGCGGTCCGCGTCGCTCAGCATATGGGTGACCGGCTGGATCGCCAGACTTTCGCCATCGACGTCGAAGCGAAGCCGCGCGATGGTTTCGTCATAGGCGCGGTTCCAGGCAGACCGCCCGGTCACCGATTTTTCCTGAAACAGCCGCTCGATCCGGTCTTCAAGCTGGTGCGGGCGCTCCTTGCGCAAATCCTCGATCCATGGGCGATAGCGGGCGAGGTCGGGGTGCTCAAACGCCTTGTCGAGGAGCACATCGTCGAGACGGTTCAATTCCAGCGTGAAAAACACCAATTCACTGGACAGCGCCGTCAGCCGGGTCTGCATGTCGCCATGGAACTTGGCGTTCGCGGGGTCCGTCATGTCTGCCGCATAGACCAGGGCCGCATAGGACCACAGCCGCACCAGCAGTTCCCGGGCCTGTTCATAATCGGCGATGGCGCGGGCCAGTTCAGACCCTGCCTCCCTGCCCGCCGCCATGTCCGCAAGCCTGCCCCGGCAACGTTCGTTCAGGGTGGTGATATCGTTTTTCAGCTGCTCAAGATCAGCCGCGATCTGCGGCGCATCGGGCGCGGAATAGAGATCGGCCAGCGACCATTCGGGCAACCGATCGGGGACATCGTCATTGGCCGCCGAGGAGGCCACGCGGCCGGTCCGGTGAAAAGTGCTGTGCGTCATTGTGGTCTCCTGGCGATGCGGCGCTGGCAGGCAATATGGCGATCCGCACGCGGGTCGCAAGCACGAAGATGTATCACACGAAAGACCCGGGCGGGCGCCTCTTAAGGCCGCCTTTACGGTTTTGGGTCATTCTGGGTCAGTGTTTTGTGCCGGTTGTGGTTCCCTCAACCCTGTGCAGGGGGGTTGAAGCAAACAGCGTTTTTTGCGAACCGAAAACCAATGAGTAGAGTATTTGCGTAATGGTACAGTCAGTTCTGATCGTCGATGACGATCCGGTCCAGCGCCGCATCCTCGAACAGGCCGTTGTCCGTTTTGGATATAATACCATGATCGCCGAGGGCGGTCAGGAAGCGCTCGACTATCTGTCCAGCCCGGCGGTCAAGGACATTTCCGTGATGATCCTCGATCTGGTCATGCCCGATGTGGATGGCATGGCGGTGCTGGAGCGCATGGGCCCCGAACTCGCCCGGCTGCCGGTCATCGTTCAGACCGCCCATAGCGGCATCGATACGATCGTGAACGCCATGCGCGCCGGCGCGGACGACTTTGTGGTCAAGCCCGTCAGTCCCGAGCGCCTGCACGTCTCGATCAAGAACGCCCTGAAGCTCAACGCCCTTGAAGGCGAAATCAAACGCATCAGGAAACAGCGCGCCGGCGCGCTGACTTTCGATGACCTGGTGGTGCGGAGCCCGGCCATGGCCCAGGTCATCAAACTGGGCAAGCGTGCGGCGCAATCCGACATTCCCGTCCTGATCGAGGGCCAAAGCGGTGTGGGCAAGGAACTGATCGCACGCGCCATTCAGGGCGAAAGCCCGCGAAGCGGCAAGCCCTTCGTCACCGTCAATTGCGGTGCGCTGCCGGAAAACCTGGCCGAAAGCATCTTGTTTGGCCATGAAAAAGGCGCGTTCACCGGCGCTGTCGCCAAACATTCCGGAAAGTTCGTCGAAGCCAGCGGCGGCACCCTGTTTCTCGATGAGGTGGGCGAGTTGCCGCTCGATATTCAGGTCAAGCTGCTGCGCGCGCTTCAGGAAGGCGAAGTCGATCCGGTCGGCGCCAAGGCGCCGGTGAAAATCGACATTCGCATGGTCTGCGCCACCAACCGCAACATGATCGACATGGTCAAGGCGGGCCTGTTTCGCGAAGATCTCTACTACCGGCTCAATGTTTTTCCCATCTGGGTCCCGCCGATCAAGGAGCGCGCCGAGGACATTCCCGGCCTGGTGCATCATTTCATCAGCCGCTTCGCGGCCGAAGAAGGCAAGGACATCACCGGCATCGAACAGCGCGCGCTGACCATGTTGCAGGCCTATGACTGGCCCGGCAATGTGCGCCAACTGGAAAATGCGGTGTTCCGCGCCATGGTGCTGTGCGACGGCGACGCGCTGCGCCCTTGCGATTTTCCCCAGATCGCGGCCGCGCTGGAGGGCTATGACGCGGAAGTTCCGCCGCTGCCCGAGCCGGTCGCTCCGGCGCCCGAAGGGCCGGCCATGATCGGCATGGATCCGCCCCCCTCGACCGCGCCCGTCGCCACCTTGGGCGATGGCGGCGCCATCGGCATAGCGGCCCTCGACGAGGCGGGCGACATGCGCCCGCTTGAGGACATCGAAGCCGAAATGATCCGCCTTGCGATCGAGCGGTATCGCGGCCACATGTCGCGCATTGCACGCAAGCTGGGCATCGGGCGCTCCACGCTCTACCGGAAGGTGCGCGAACTGGGACTGGAGCCCAAATCCTGACAACCAATTCAGGTCAATTTTCCGCGCCAGGGTTGAAATTGATCCTCATTCAACCTAGATTCGCGGGCACGTTCAGGGGAGGGATGCACCATGGGGTCTAAGCGACTTGCGAGTACGCTGCTGGTCGGAACGGCGGTTATGTGGCTGCCGGTCATCTCGAATGCCGATGCGGCAAGCGACAGGACGACACGGACGAATTTTTCCGAAGCGCTCTACAACGAACCGGGCAGTGAGCCGTCGCGTCCCCGCGCCGCCGCCCGCCAGGGCGGTTCGTTCAGTTTGTTTGGCTGGAACCGGCGGTCCGGCCGGAATGCCGAACTGCTCAAGAGATTCAAGAAAAAGGCTAAGCGCGACCGGGTGCTGAACGCTGCCACACTGCGAACCCCGGTGATGCAGGTTGCGGTCGATCCAGTTGGGAGCGAACGCCCCGACGACATGATCGCGGCGGCGATTTACGACCGGATTTCGGGCCATACGAACTCCGTGTTCAAGGTGTCCGCAGCGGATGCCGGGGCGGTCGCCGAATTTTACAAGGCGCGCGGCTTCGCGCCGCTCTGGGTTGGCGCCGACGGTCTCAATATGCGCGCCAGGCGGCTGTTGAAGCAGCTTTCGCTGGCCGAGCAGGACGGTTTGCGCAAGGAGGACTATCTGCCCCAGTTGCTCGATGGCTTTGAAGGCGTCGATGCGCCGGAGGATACCGGCGATCTGGCGCTGCTGGATTTGCAATTGACCCGGGCGGCACTGCTCTTTGCACGCCATATTTCGACCGGGCGGGTGGACCCCAGCAAGGTCAGCCGCAATATCGATATCAAGCCCGTGGCGCCCGAGCCGGGCGCGATTCTGGCCTCGCTCGATAAATCGGTCAGGCCGGACGCCGTGCTGATGGCGCTGGCGCCGCAGACAAGAATTTACGCCGCCCTCAAGGACGCCCTGGCCAAATACCGCCGCCTCGAACGGACCGGCGGCTGGACCCGCGTGCCGGCGATCAAAAAGCTGAAACCCGGCAAATCGCACAAGGCGGTCGTGCAATTGCGCCAGCGGCTGATCGAAGGCGGCTTTTACAAGCCGGACGGGACTGAATCCGCGTCCGGCGGTGGCGGCGGCGCCGGCCCGCTGGTCTATGACAAGCGCCTGGTGGAAGCCGTCAGGGCCTTCCAGAAGAAGAACGGCCTGTCGGTGGATGGCGTCGTGGGCGCCCGCACGGTGCGCGCACTCAACAGATCCGCGAGCGGGCGCGTCGAGCAGATCGTCGTCAATATGGAACGCCAGCGCTGGCTGCCCGACGAGCTGGGGGCATCGCACGTTCTCGTCAATCAGGCGGCCTTCCGCATGCGGTTTGTCTCCAACGGAAAAATCGCCCATTCCGCCCGCGTTGTGATCGGCAGACGGGACCATCAGACGGTTGAGTTCAACGATACCCTGCGCCTGGTGGTGCTGAACCCCTACTGGAACGTGCCGCGCACCATCGCCACGGAGGCCCTGCTGCCGAAAATGCTGAGTTCGGGCCTGTCGAGCAATTTCGAGGTTTTCCGCCGCGGCGGCGGCAAGGTCCCCAATTCAAGCGTTGACTGGGCCGAAGCAGCCGAGGCCGGCTTCCCCTACAACATTCGCCAGAAGCCGGGTCCCACGAACGCCCTGGGCAAAGTCAAGTTCATGTTTCCCAACAAGCACGCCATCTACCTGCACGATACTCCCAAGCGCAATCTGTTCAACCGCGCCGTGCGCACCTTCAGCTACGGCTGTGTGCGGGTGCAGGACGCCAATAAATTCGCCATGGCCGTGCTGGAACGCGAAGGCTGGACCAACCAGCGCGTGCGTGCCGCCATGGCGAGCGGAAAGAACCGGCCGATCAATCTGAAGAAGACCATTC
>JALURZ010000158.1:9735-10907 GCA_027058735.1 Hyphomicrobiales bacterium
CCGATCTATCTCACCTATCAGACCATCTGGCTCGACAAGGATGGAAACATGGTTTTCGGCGATGATTTTTATGGCCGCGACCAGCGCCTGAAACTTGCGCTGGGGCAGTTGCAGCTGGCCATGAAATAACCACGATTAATTGTCTTTTAAGCTTGGTGAGTTGTTATTGCAGACGGTCCGCCCGGACCCGGTTCGTGTTCCGGCGACCGGCCCGAAATAACGACGAGCATTGGGTAATTTTCCGAATCGCCTTGATATCGGAACAATCCGGCAGCTAAGGTTTGGGCAGATGGCCGGAATGGTGGGTTGCTGAGTGAAAATTCAGTCAAGAATGGGGACCATGTCACGCGTCGGGCGCCTTGGAATTGGCCTAGCGGTTGCGGTATTGGGCCTGCCGGCGGGCATGCTGATCGCGCAGGGGACGAGCCCGTCAGCCATTGCGCAAGGCGATGTGCGCACCCTGTCCCTGTATAATCCGCGCAACAAGGAAAAATTGACCGTCACCTACAAGCGTGACGGCAAGATCATTCCCGAGGCGGCCGCCAAAATCGACTGGTTCATGCGCGACTGGCGCGAGAACCGCGCGATCAAGATGGACCGCAAGCTGTTCGATATCATGTGGGAACTCCACCGCGATGTCGGATCGCGCCAGCCGATCCATCTGGTTTCGGGTTATCGCTCGCCAAAGACAAACGCCATGTTGCGCAGGCGCAACCGCGCGGTCGCCAAACGCAGCCGCCACACGGTTGGCAGCGCCGCCGACATCTTTCTGCCCGACGCCAGCACGAAGCGATTGCGCGAACTCGCTCTCGTCAAGCGCGAAGGCGGTGTCGGCTATTATCCCAGATCGGGGAAATATGGTTTTATTCATGTGGATACGGGCACCGTTCGCCACTGGCCGCGGATGAGCCCGGTCGCCCTGGCGCAACTGTTCAAGAGGAAGGATTCGCTGGTCACCAGACACCGCGCGCCCGGCGCCCCGATACAACTGGCGAGCGCCTCGTTGGCGGCCGGCAAACGCGCGCGTGCCGTGGCAACGCCGCCGCGGCGCGCATCGGCGCCCATGCCGCGCGCCAAACCCACCGTTGTCGCCAGCCTTGGCGCCGCACCCAAAGACAGTGGCGGCCTTGCCGCCCTGATCGAACGCGACGCATTGACGACCGCTGCCCTGC
>JALURZ010000159.1 GCA_027058735.1 Hyphomicrobiales bacterium
CCCGCGTGACCGGGCCGACCACCAGTTGGGCGATTCGCATGCCCCGGGTGACGGTGAACGGCGCATCCCCCAGATTGACGAGAATAACGCCGATTTCGCCGCGATAATCCGCATCGATCGTGCCGGGAGCATTGAGCACCGTGATCCCGTGTTTCAGGGCGAGGCCCGAGCGCGGCCGGACCTGCGCCTCAAATCCGTCCGGCAGGGCGATCGCGAGCGCCGTTGGCACCCGTGCGCGTTCTCCCGGCGCAAGGGCCAGCGGCGCGCCTTCGGGCAGGGCGGCGAGGAGATCGAGGCCCGCGGCCCCGTCGCTTTGGTATCCGGGCAGGGCCAGGCCCTCGCCGTGGGGCAACTGGACAACATCGACCGGCGTGGATTTTGTCATGGCCGCAACAACACCCGCATGTGCTTCATTCCGCGGCGCTGACCTGTCGGGACACATGCTCGGCAATGCGCGCGACAAGGCGTTCGGCCACCGCGCGCTTTGACAGCCTTGGCCAGGGCTCCACGCCATCGCCGCTGACCAGGGTGACCTGATTGTCTTGCCCGCCAAAGGTGCCGGCGCGCGGCGACACGTCATTGGCGAGGATCCAGTCGCATCCCTTGGATTTCAGCTTGGCCCTGGCGTTTTCGACAACGCGCCCGGTTTCGGCGGCAAAACCGACCACCAGGCCCGGCCTGTTCGCGCCCGCGCCACCGACCGCCTGGAGAATATCGGCATTGGCTTCAAGCTTGAGCGCCGGCGGCCCCTTGCCCGGCGTTTTCTTGATTTTTCCGGCGCTGGCCCGAACCACTTTCCAGTCCGCGACGGCCGCCGCCATGATCGCCACATCGCATGGCAGGCGCGCCAGGCAGGCGGCGTGCATTTCGTCTGCGGTCCGCACCTCCGCGACCTCGACCCCCGCCGGGCGCGGTTCCGCCGATGGTCCGGTCACCAGCATCGTGCGCGCGCCGGCCCGCGCCGCGGCGGCGGCGATGGCGTAACCCTGTTTGCCCGACGAGCGGTTGGCGATATAGCGCACCGGATCGATCGGCTCATGGGTCGGGCCGGCGGTGACGAGAACCCTGCGTCCGGCGAGCGGCCTGTCGGCCGGGTCTGAAAAATGCGCGATGACGGCCTTGAGGATGTCGTCGGGTTCGGCCATGCGGCCGGGCCCGAATTCGCCGCACGCCATGTCGCCCTCATCGGGGCCGACGAAGGCGATACCGTCGCCGGTGAGGGTTTCCAGGTTCCGGCGGGTCGCGCGATGCTGCCACATGCGCATATTCATGGCCGGCGCCAGCAACACCGGCTTGTCGGTCGCCAGCAGGCAGGTTGTCGCCAGATCATCGCACAGCCCGGCCGCCATGCGCGCCATGATATGGGCGGTAGCCGGGGCGACGACGAGGAGATCGGCATCGCGCGACAATTCGATATGGCCCATTTCGCCCTCATCGCCCGGATCGAACAGATCGAGCGAGACTTTCCCGCCCGCCAGGCTGGACACGCTCAGGGGCGTGATGAATTCACAGGCCGCCCGGGTCATGATGACGCGCACGTCCGCGCCCTGCTCGCGCAGCCGGCGGATCAGTTCGAGCGACTTATAGGCGGCAACGCCGCCCGATATGATCAGCAATATGCGTTTGTTCAAAAGCAAGGGTCTCAACTCCCGGTCCGCCTGGGAGCTTAGCTCAAAACCGCGCCCTTGCGTAGGGCCGGCACGATGCAGCCTTAAGAGGCATCACAGGAACTGGGCAAGCGCAATAACGACGAGCGCGGCCGCGGCCGTCCACAAGGCGGCGCGGACCGACGGTGCCACCTTGCCCGGCTGCGGGGCGCGGGTCCCTCCATCGGCCTCGCCGACGGCCTGCAGGGCGCGTTCAGCGCTGCCCAGAAGGTCCGGCAGATCGGCCATGAACCGGGCCAGGGTGACCGCCCCTTCCGCGGCATCCTGAATGCGCCCCTCCGGCCCCAGACGCTGTTCCATCCACTCCCTGACCACCGGCTCCGACACCTCCCACATGTTCAGCCTGTTGTTGAGGCTGCGCGCCACCCCCTCGACCACCACCATGGTCTTTTGCAGCAGCAGCAGTTGCGGCTGGGTCTGCATGTTGAACTGCCCGGTCACCTGAAACAGCTGCTCAAGCAGGCGGCCCATGGAGATTTCTTCCGCCGGCAGGTCCAGCAGCGGTTCGCCGATGGCCCGCAGTGCCTGGGCGAAATTCTCCACCGACTGATCGTTGGGCACGTAGCCCGCATCGAAATGCACCTGGGCCAGATGCCTGTAGTTGCGGGTGATGAAGCCGTGCAGGATTTCGGCCAGAAACCGCCGGTCCTTTGGCGACAGCCGGCCCATGATGCCAAGATCGACCGCTACCAGACAGCCTTGCCTGTCGACAAACAGGTTGCCCTGATGCATGTCGCCGTGAAAAAACCCGTCGCGCATGGCGTGGCGCAGGAACGACTGGATGACCGTTTCCCCCAGCGCCGGCAGATCGTGTCCGGCCTTTTTCAGGCGTGCGATATCGTTGAGCGGGATGCCGTCGATCCACTGGGTGGTGAGAACCCGTTTCGAGGTGTGGTCCCAGTCCACCTTCGGCACCCGGAATTTCGGGTCGTGCTTTATGTTTTCCGCCATTTCCGAAAGCGCCGCCGCCTCCAGGCGCAGATCGAGCTCCATATCGACGGTGGCCTTCAGGGTCTCGACCGATGCGATCGGCCGCAGGCGCCGCGTCGAGGCGGCGAACCGTTCGACCAGGCGCGCGGCAAAGAAAAAATCATCGAGATCGCGGGCGAACCGCTTCTCGATGCCGGGGCGCAACAGTTTGACCGCAACGGTTCGCCCGGCCGGCGACTTGGCTTTCAGCCGCGCCTTGTGAACCTGGGCGATGGAGGCGGCGGCAACGGCGCTGGAAAACGTCGTGAACACCTCCGCGCAGGGCCGGTCCAGCTCACGAGCGATGATCGTTTCGGCCTCGGCCTGGGAAAACGGCGGCAGCTTGTCGTGGAGCCGCGACAGCGCTGCCGCCATATCCGTGCCGATGAGATCGGGCCGGGTCGCCAGAAACTGGCCAAGCTTGATGTAGCTCGGGCCCAGCCTGCTCATGGCCGCGCCGATGCGTGCGTCCGCGCCAGCCCGATTGCTCGAGAACGGCCGGAACGCGGCGATCCTGAAGGCGAGGCGCGCGAGGCCGGGCACCGGCGCATCGGCGGGAGGCGGCGGCAGGATGTTCTGGCGCATCAGCGTCCATCCGGCGCGCGCCAACCTGAAACCGTGGGCAAAGGTCGCAAGCATGGCGCTACAGCCGCCAGCCGGAATGAAGCGCCACGATGCCGCCGCTCAGCACGCGCGTGCGCACCCGCGAAAAACCGGCCTCGCCGATCATGGCGGCGAAGGCCTCGCGCTCGGGGAAAGTCCTGATGCTGTCCACGAGATAGCGGTAGGGCGCCGCATCACCCACCACCACGGCCCCCATCTTCGGGATGATCCGGTCGGAATAATACGCATAAAGCGCGTCCATGAAGGGAATGTCCACATGGGAAAATTCCAGGCACAGATACCGCCCCCCCGGGCGCAACACCCGATAGGCCTCGCGCAGGGCGCGGGCGATGTCGGGCACGTTGCGGATCCCGAACGCGATGGTACAGGCGTCGAA
>JALURZ010000160.1:0-10110 GCA_027058735.1 Hyphomicrobiales bacterium
GCTGCTGTTTGCGGGCGCCGTTCATATCGATTTCAGCGAATTGGCCGCGCGCAAATGGGCCATCGGGCTGATGGCCAGCATCGGTGTGCTGACTTCGACCTTCATAGTTGGCGGCGTCATGTGGATTGTGATGCGCGCCACCGGCCTCGATATTCCGTTCATCTGGGCGCTGGTGTTCGGCGCGCTGATCTCGCCGACCGATCCGGTCGCCGTGCTCGGTGTTTTGAAGAGCGTGCGGATCCCGCGCCTGCTGCAGGCGAAAGTGGCCGGCGAATCGCTGTTCAACGATGGTGTCGGCATCGTCGTGTTCACCATCGTCGTGGCGCTTGCGGTCGGCGGACCCGATGGCGATCTGGGACCGGTCGAGGCGGTGCGGCTGTTTGTGCTGGAGGCGCTGGGCGGGATCGTGCTGGGTCTGATCGCGGGGTATCTCGCCTATTTCGCCATGCGCTCGATCGATGAGCACAATCTCGAGGTGCTGATCACCCTGGCGCTGGTCCTGGGCTCCTACGCGCTGGCGCTGAAATTGCACATATCGGGTCCGATCGCGGTCGTGATCGCCGGGCTTTTCATCGGCAATTACGGGGCCCGGTTCGCCATGAGCGAAAACACCCGCAAACATGTGTTCCAGTTCTGGGACCTGGCCGATGAACTGCTCAACTCGGTGCTGTTTCTTCTGATCGGGCTGGAAGTGCTGGTCATCGGGCTCAGTCCCGAATATGCGATTCTGGCGCTCGCCGCCATTCCGCTGGTGCTGGCGGCGCGCTGGATAGCGGTCGCCATCCCCTTGTCGCTGCTGTCGGTGCGCAGGGAATTCACTCCCGGCTCGCTCACGATCCTCACCTGGGGCGGCCTGCGCGGGGGCATATCGGTGGCGCTGGCACTGTCGTTGCCGGAAAGTGAGTTCAAGGCGCCGATCCTGACGGCCACCTACGCGGTCGTGGTGTTCTCCATCATCATTCAGGGGCTCACCATGAAGCCGCTCGTTGCCCGTCTCATCCCCGGGACGGCCGGGGAGAACAAGGACACGCTGTAGCGGGCCGCGCCCTGTCCGCGGCGGCCGCGGTGCAGCGGGGGCATCGGAATTATCGATTGATCGCGAAAGCCAACTGTCCTATTTATCGGGTCCATCCAGTAATTTTTCGAATTCGGCGATCACAGGGGCAACGGGGTTGCGGGCGCATGTATGAACGACGGCAAGACGGGCTGGCCGGCGCCAAGATAATGTCGGCCCGCGATCTGTTGAAGGCGCTGGCCCCGTACCGCGAACCCAACCAGCGGCGCAGCGCGATCGAACTGGCGGTTACCATTGTTCCGTTCGTCGTCTTGTGGGCCGGCGCTTGGTGGGCGCTGTCGCTCAGCTATTGGCTGACGCTGGCGATCTGCGTTCCGGCGGGCGCTTTTCTGACCCGCATCTTCCTGATTCAGCATGATTGCGGGCATGGCGCCTTCTTTTGCCGCCGGGCACTCAACGACCGGATCGGGCGCGTGCTCGGCATTTTGACGCTCACCCCCTATCGGGTGTGGCAGCAGAGCCACGCGACCCATCACGCCACGTCGGGCAATCTCGGCCGGCGCGGAACCGGCGATATCGATGTGTTGACGGTGCGCGAATATCGCGCCCTGCCGCGCTGGCGGCAGGTCTTGTACTGGCTGTATCGCCATCCGCTCGTCTTGTTCGGGATCGGGCCGGCCTATTATTTCCTGCTGCGCAACCGGCTGCCGCTGGGATTCAGCACCGGCGACAGGCATTTCTGGATAAGCACCATGGGCACCAATCTGGCGATCGCGCTTACAGCCGTCGCCATGATCCTTCTGCTCGGTCCGGGTCCGTTTCTGGCGGTTCAGGTTCCGATTACCCTGCTGGCCTCCTCCATTGGCGTGTGGTTGTTCTATGTCCAGCATCAGTTCGAGGAAACGGTCTGGGACGAGAACACGGCATGGGACAGGCACGAGGCCGCCCTTTACGGCAGTTCGCACTATGAATTGCCGGGCCTGCTGCGCTGGCTGTCCGCCAATATCGGCGTGCATCACGTGCATCATCTCTCCAGCCGCATCCCCTATTACCGCCTGCCGCAGGTGCTGCGCGATTTTCCCGAACTGGCGAAAATCAGACGCCTGACCATCATCGAGAGCCTGAAATGCGTGCGGCTGCGCCTGTGGGACGAAGACGCGCGCAGGCTGGTGTCTTTCGCCGAGGCGAAACGAATTCCGGCATAATGCCTGGATGACCTACGACGATTTCAACGAATTCTGCCGCTCCCTGCCGGCCACGACCCATGTCGTCCAGTGGGGCGGGTCCCATGTCTGGAAAGTGGCCGGCAAGGTGTTCGCCATCGGCGGCTGGGACGATGGCGAGCCGGCGTTCACCTTCAAGGCGGGCGAGATGTCCTATGAAATCCTGAAAACCCGGCCCGGTCTGCGCCCGGCGCCCTATTTCGCATCGCGCGGCATGAAGTGGATCCAGCACCATGGGAAACCCGGGCTGGAGGATCGTGAACTGAAAGACTATCTGCGCCAGTCGCACCGGATCGTGGCCCGGGGCCTGCCGGGAAAAAAGCGGCGCGAATTCGGGCTTGAGGATTTGTAGGGGTCCCATTGCCCGGATCGGCACCGCTCACCCGGGTTCGCCGCCAAGTTTCCGGCTCATGACGATGCGTGGTTCGGCGCTGAGGAGGGCCGCGCCCTTTGCATGAATCAGGACCTCGGCGTCCCGGGCGCTGCGGGCAAGGGCGATATCGCGATGCGGGTCGTTCCAGGGCCGGGTTGCTCCGCAGACGCGCCACAGCGAAACGACGCCCTCAACCTCATCATCGCTGACCGGACGAAAGGCCACCGATACCGGATCGCCGCTACCGCTCATGGCAGGGTCTTGCCCGGATTGAGTATGCCGTTGGGGTCGAACAGGCGTTTGAGCGCGCGCATGGTGTCCAGTTCCACCGGCGATTTTATTTCGCGCATCAGGTCGCGCTTGAGACGGCCGATGCCGTGTTCCGCGCTGATCGAACCGCCATGGTCGAGGACGATCTTGTGTATGAGTACATTCATGTCGTCCCAGCGCGCAAGAAATTCCGCTTCGTCCGCGTCCTCGGGCTGGGAGATATTGAAATGGATGTTGCCATCGCCGATATGGCCGAAGGGCACGGGGCGGCAGCCCGCCACCAGTTTCCGCGCGGCCGCTGTGCCTTCCTCGATGAATGCGGCGATGTGCGAGACCGGCACCGATACATCGTGCTTGATGCTGCCGCCTTCGTGTTTCTGCATTTCGGACAGATCGGCGCGCAGGGCCCAGAACGCACTCCGCTGCCGGCCGCTTTCGGCGATGGCCGCATCCTCGACCAGACCGGCCTCGAAGGCGGCTTCGAGCACCGCCTCGCAGGGCCTGCGCATGTCGCCTGGCCCCAGCCCGCCGGACAGTTCCATGAGCACATACCAGTCATGGACGCCGCCAAGAGGATCGCGTGCGCCATGGGCGTGTTTCAGGACAAATTCCATGCCGATGCGCGGCACGATCTCGAACGCCGTGACCTGATTGCCCGACAGCGCGCGGGCAAGCGCCAGCAGGCGCACCGCATGGTCGGGCGAGGCAAGGCCGGCAAAGGCGCAGGCCACATCGCCGGGCCGCGCAAACAGCTTGAGCACGGCGGCGGTGATGATGCCGAGCGTGCCTTCCGCGCCGATGAACAGGTTTTTCAGATCATAGCCGGTATTGTCCTTGCGCAGCGCGCGCAGCCCCTCCCAGATGCGCCCGTCGGGCAGCACAACTTCGAGGCCGAGCACCAGATCGCGCGCATTGCCATAGGCGAGCACGCCGGTGCCGCCGGCATTCGACGACAGATTGCCGCCGATCTGGCAACTGCCCTGCGCGCCGAGGCTCAACGGGAACAGGCGCTCGTGATCCGCCGCTGCCTGCTGGACATTGGCGAGCACGCAACCGGCCTCAACGGTGATGGTGTTGTTGAGGAGATCGACATCGCGGATCGCGTTGAGGCGGCCCATGGACACCACCACCTCGTGGCCACTCTCAAAAGGAGTCTGGCCGCCGACCAGACCGGTATTGCCGCCCTGTGGCACGATCGCGGTGCCGGTGTCATTGGCGATTTTCAGGATCGCGGCGATCTCGTCGCGGTTGCCCGGGCGCAGCACCAGCGCCGCGCGGCCGATATATCTGTCGCGCCATTCGCGCAGATAAGGCGCCATGTCGGCCGGGTCGGTGAGGGCATGATCCGCGCCGACCGCCGCGATAAGGCGCGCCCTGGTATCGGCGTCGGGAGCTTTGTGACGATCGGTTTTCATGGCGCCGGCATCCTAACGCTTTTTCAGGCTTTCGGGGAACCGCCACGGGCTTCCCGGGGAGCCGCCGCGCGGCGCAGGCGATCGTTGATGGCCTCGCCGAGACCGCTATCGGGCACCGGCATCACGGCGATTACCGAAACGCCGGTGGCGTCGAGATCATGGAGATGGCGGAACAGATTGGCCGCCGCCTCGTTCAGGTCTCCTGCCGGGCTGAGATTCCGTGCTGGACCATTTGCCGCAGGTGCATCGCGGCCAAAGGCGAGCAGGGCCTCGCCGGCACCGGCGGTCAACGCATCGAGCCGCAGGCGCGCGCGCGGCGCATAGTGGCTGGCGAGCTGGCCCGGCGCGCCGGGCTTTGCCGGGTCAGCCTCGCCATCACCGATTTGGTAACCCAGAATGGCGCTGATGTCGCTGCGCGCAATGCCGCCGGCGCGCAGCAGCCGTGGCGGGTCGCTCTCACACGCGATGATGGTGGATTCAACGCCAATCGCTGCTTCGCCGCCATCGAGGATGACCGCGACCTTGTCTGCCAGCGCATCGCGCACATGGGCCGCACTTGTGGGGCTCAAGCGGCCGCTGGGATTGGCGCTGGGGGCGGCAACCGGCATTTTGGCGGCATTGAGCAGGCGTTGCGCGGTCTCGTGGGCCGGCACCCGCAGCGCCACCGTATCGAGGCCGGCGGTCGCCAGCGCGCAGAGGCCTGCGTCTTGGCGCTTTGGGACCACCAGGCTTAACGCCCCGGGCCACAACGCGTCCGCGAGCAGCAGGGCGGTGTCGTTGAACACGCCCAGTTGGCGCGCCGCCGCCAGATCGGCCACATGCACGATCAGCGGGTTGAACCGGGGGCGCGCCTTGGCCGCGAAGATGCGCGCGACCGCGCGGTCACTGCGCGCGTCCGCGCCGAGGCCATAGACGGTCTCGGTCGCGAAGGCGACGAGTTCGCCGCGCCCCAGGGCGCGGGCGGCATGGTTGATTTCGCTCCCGGCAACGCTCATAAACGGTTCAGTCCACGGCTCGGCTATTGACGCTTCTTCCCGGCCCTATAGAGTCGGGGGCGGTGTCAGTCTTGCGCCCCGGCTTATGCCATGTTGATGGCGGTTGCGGAAACATCTTTAAGGATCAGGCAGATGAGTTTCACCCCCCAGATCAATGACATTCGCTACACGTTGCGCGACATCATCGGCTTCAGCGATGTGATCGACAGCGGCGCGTTCGAGGATCTCTCCGGCGATCTGGTGGATGCGGTGCTGGAAGAGGCGGGCAGGTTCGCCGCCGAAGTGCTCGGTCCGCTGAACCGCAAGGGCGACACCCATAACCCGACGCTCAAGGGCAATGAGGTCACCACGTCGCCAGGCTGGAAAGAGGCCTACACCAAATGGGTCGAGGGCGGCTGGGGGGCGCTGCCCTGCCCGCCGGAGTTCGGCGGCCAGGGGCTGCCTCTGTCCCTGTCGCTCGCGGTTCAGGAACTGTGGAATACGGCGGTTTCGGCCTATGGCATCGGCACGCTGCTGACCCAGGGCGCGGTCGAGGCGATCCACGCCTTTTGCCCCGACGACATAAAGCGGAAATACCTGCCCAAGATGACCACCGGGGACTGGACCGGCACCATGAACCTGACCGAGCCCCATTGCGGCTCCGATCTCGGTGCGCTGCGCGCAAAAGCCGAACCGCGCGGGGACGGCAGCTATCTGGTCAGGGGCACCAAGATTTTCATCACCTATGGCGAGCACGACCTGACCGAAAACATTATTCATCTGGTGCTGGCGCGCATTGTCGGCGCGCCCGGCGGGGTGAAGGGCATCTCGATGTTTCTGGTGCCCAAGTTCCTGGTCAATGACGATGGCTCCCTTGGCGAGCGCAACGATGTCAAATGCGTCGGGCTCGAACACAAGCTCGGCATTCACGGCTCGCCCACCTGCACGCTCGCCTTTGGCGAGGACACAGGCGCCGTCGGCTGGCTCGTGGGCGAGGAGAACCGTGGTCTCGCCTGCATGTTCAAGATGATGAACAACGCGCGGCTGCATGTGGGCATGCAGGGCATGGCGATTGCCGAACGGGCGACCCAGGATGCGCTCACCTATGCGCAGGACCGCAAACAGGGCAGCCGCCCCGGCAGGCACGGCATGGTCGCCATCATCGAGCATCCCGACGTGCGGCGCATGCTGATGACCATGAAATCCATGACCCAGGCAGCCCGCGCGATCTGCTATGCGACCGCCGGCGCGATCGACTTGTCGAAGCATCACAAGGATGAAAACGAACGCAGGAAATACGATGCCATGGCCTGGCTGCTGACCCCGGTGGCCAAGGCGTTTTCCACCGATATCGGCGTTGAGGTCGCCTCCATCGGCATTCAGGTGCACGGCGGCATGGGCTATATCGAGGAGACCGGAGCCGCCCAGCATTATCGCGACGCGCGCATCACGCCGATCTATGAGGGCACCAACGGCATCCAAGCGATCGATCTGGCGATCCGCAAGCTGCCCCTTGGCAAGGGCGAGGTGGTGGGCGGGTTCATCAAGGAGCTGCGTGCGATCACGCGCGATGTGCTGGCCTCCAACGATCCGGCCTTCGGGTGCATGGGCGACCGCCTTTCAGAAGCGCTCGAAGCCCTGCAAGACGCGACCGACTGGATGCTGCGGGCGCTGGGGGAAGACGAGGAGGACCGTGCGCTGGCCTCCGCGACGCCCTATCTGCGCCTGTTCGGCCTGGCCACCGGCGGCGCCCTGCTGGCGCGCGGCGCGCTCGGGGTTTCAAAGCGCATGAACGGCAAGGGCGGCGATGAGGATGCCGCGCGCATTTTGCTGGCGCGTTATTTCGCGGAAAACCATTTACCCGAAACGGCCGCCCTTTGCAGCATCGTGAAGGGTGGCGCGGAGGTTCTGGCGCTGGCGACGCCGGAACAGGTGGCGCTGTGACCACACTTGTGCTGAGCCACAAGGACTGCCTGGCCCACGATCCGCCGGGCGGGCATCCTGAACGCCCCGACCGGCTGCGGGCGGTGGATGAAGCGCTGTCGGCGGGCGCTTTTTCAGCCCTTGAACGCCGCGCGGCCCCGCTCGGCGATCCGGCTCTGGCGGCTGCCGTCCACTCCCAGGGCCATATTGACAGGATCCAGGCCGCGACGCCCGGCGAGGGATCGGTCGCGAAACTCGATCCCGATACCTATATGTCGGCGGGTTCCTGGGATGCGGCGCGCCGCGCGCTGGGGGCGGCCATCGAGGCGGTCGATCAGGTCATGACCGGGCAGGCCGCCAATGCGTTTTGCGCCGTGCGTCCGCCGGGCCATCATGCGGAAAAAGAGACCGCGATGGGCTTTTGCCTCATCAACAACGCGGCCGCGGCCGCCTTTCACGCGCGCAACGCCCATGGCGCTGAACGGGTCGCCGTCATCGATTTCGATGTTCACCACGGCAACGGCACGCAGGACATCTTCTGGTCCGACCGGGACATGTTTTACGGCTCGACCCACCAGATGCCGCTCTATCCCGGCAGCGGCCACAAGACCGAAACCGGCGCGGGCAACATCTTCAACGCGCCGCTGAACGCGGGCGACGGCGGGGCGCGGTTCCGCGAGGCGATGGAGGCGGTGATCCTGCCGGCGCTGGATCGGTTCCAGCCGGACCTCGTCGTCATCTCCGCTGGTTTCGATGCCCACAGGGATGATCCCCTGGCGATGCTCAATCTTGTGGAAAGCGACTATGAGTGGGTAACGCAGCGGCTCATGGAGATCGCCCGGCGCCATGGCGGCGGGCGGATTGTCTCTGTTCTGGAGGGCGGTTACGATCTTCGCGCGCTTGCCCGCTCCACGAGCGCCCATGTCGCCTCGCTGATGAACCACTAGATGCAGGACAACCGGAAACCAGGCCTATGGCAGACAGAAAACCCGACGACCACAAGGACATCGAGGCGATGACTTTTGAAGCGGCGCTGGCGGCGCTTGAAGAGATTGTCGGCGAACTGGAAAGCGGCAGCGCCGGGCTTGAGGAGTCGATAAGACTGTACGAACGCGGCGAGCGTCTCAAGGCGCGCTGTCAGACCCTGCTGAAGGCGGCCGAAGCCAGGGTTGAGAAGATCACCCTCAACGCGGCGGGCGAGCCGGCGGGCAGCGAGCCGCTGGAAGCAGAGTAGCCTTCAATTCCCGGACGTCTCGAAAACGCTTTCTGAATTCAGCGCAGTTCGATAGACTTCTGTCGGCTTTCGTTTCTGATCCGGCAACAAAACCGAAATGGCACCAGACCCCGTGAGCAAACCCGGCGCATATTCCCTGCTTTGCGCGATCGACGTCCCGGACGATCTGCGCCGGCTGGCGGACAGGGATCTGCCGCTGCTGGCCGATGAATTGCGCCGCGAGACCATCGATGCGGTGTCGGTCACCGGCGGACATCTGGGCGCGGGGCTGGGCGTGGTGGAACTGACCGTTGCCCTGCACAAGGTTTTCGATACGCCGCGCGACCGGCTGATCTGGGATGTCGGCCATCAGGCCTATCCGCACAAGATTCTGACCGGACGCCGCGAGCGCATCCGCACCCTGCGCCAGGGCGGCGGGCTTTCCGGTTTCACCAAACGCAAGGAAAGCGACTACGACCCGTTTGGCGCGGCCCATTCGTCCACCTCCATTTCAGCGGCCCTCGGCATGGCGGTCGCGCGCGAACTCGATGGCGGCGACCACAATGTCATCGCGGTCATCGGCGATGGCGCCATGAGTGCGGGCATGGCCTATGAGGCAATGAACAATGCGGGCGCCATGGACAGCCGGCTGATCGTCATTCTCAATGACAACGACATGTCGATCGCTCCGCCCGTGGGCGCCATGAGTTCGTATCTCGCACGGCTCATATCGGGGGGCACCTACCGGAATCTGCGCAACTGGGCCAAGCAACTGGCAAAGAAACTGCCCAAGACCTGGGAGCGCCGCGCGGCGCGCGCGGAGGAATATACGCGCGGCTTCTGGACCGGCGGCACCTTGTTTGAAGAACTGGGCTTTTACTATGTCGGCCCGATTGACGGGCATAATTTCGACCATCTCCTGCCGGTTCTGCGCAATGTGCGCGACGCCAAGGAAGGACCCATCCTAGTGCATGTGGTGACCCAGAAGGGCAAGGGCTATGAGCCCGCGGAACGTTCGGCGGACAAATATCACGGCGTGTCGCGCTTCGATGTGGTGACCGGCAATCAGGCCAGGACGCCGCCGAAAGCGCCAAGCTATACCAAGGTGTTTGCCCAGAGCCTGCTCGATGAAGCCTCGCGCGACGACAGAATCGTCGCGATCACCGCCGCCATGCCCGCCGGCACCGGCCTCGATGAGTTCGCGCAGAGCTATCCCGACCGGTGCTTCGATGTGGGCATCGCCGAACAGCACGCGGTGACGTTCGCCGCCGGGCTGGCAACCGAGGGCTACAAGCCGTTTGTCGCCATCTATTCGACATTCCTGCAGCGCGCCTATGATCAGGTCGTCCACGATGTGGCGATCCAGAAATTGCCGGTGCGCTTCGCCATCGACCGGGCCGGCCTCGTGGGCGCGGACGGGCCGACCCATGCGGGTTCCTTCGATGTCACCTGTCTTTCAGCGCTGCCGGGCTTCGTTGTCATGGCGGCGGCTGATGAGGCTGAACTGGTGAACATGGTGGCGACGGTGGCCGCGCTCGACGATGGCCCCAGCGCGCTGCGCTATCCGCGCGGCGAGGGAACCGGCGCCAATATGCCGGCCCACGGCGCGCCGCTCGAGATCGGCCGGGGGCGGATCGTGCGCGAGGGCACATCGGTGGCCATCCTGAGCCTTGGCGCGCGCCTGCGCGCGCCAAGGCTCAGGAT
>JALURZ010000160.1:10120-27096 GCA_027058735.1 Hyphomicrobiales bacterium
GGCTTGGCGAACCGCGCGTCGGCGACGGTCGCCGATGCGCGGTTCGCCAAGCCGCTCGACCACGGCCTGATCCGCACTCTGGCGCGCGAACACGAAGTGCTGATCACCATCGAGGAAGGCGCGATCGGCGGCTTTTCGTCCCATGTGCTGCACTTTCTGGCGCAGGACGGATTGCTGGACCGGGGCCTCAAGGTGCGTCCCATGACCCTGCCCGATCTGTTTATCGATCAGGACAGGCCCGAGGACATGTACGTGACCGCCGGTCTGGCCGCGCCGTCGATTGTCAAGACGGCGCTGGGCGCGCTGGGCCGCGAGACCCTCAGAGAGGCGGCCCCGAGGCCGGCCTGAGGGAGGCTGGCATGACGGGCCGGAAAGCAACGGGAAATCGCCTGGACATGGTGCTCCTCGCGCGCGGCCTGGTGGCGACCCGCTCGAAGGCGCGCGACGCCATTGCGCGTGGCCAGGTCCAGGTGGATGGCCGGGCTGCGCGCAAGGCGGGCGCACGGATCCGTGAACACGCGGTTGTTGAAATCGCGCCCGGCGCCGCCACTCATGTTTCGCGCGGCGGTATCAAGTTGGCCCACGCGCTGGATCATTTCGCCATTGATGTCAACGGCATGACTGCGCTCGATCTGGGCGCATCGACCGGCGGGTTCACCGAAGTCCTGCTGCGGCGCGGGGCCGCCAGGGTCCATGCGCTCGATGTCGGACACGGCCAGCTTCACCCGTCGCTGGCGCGCGACCCTCGCGTCGTGGCGCTGGAGAGGCTGAATGCCCGCGATCTGACACGCGATCATCTCGGCGGCGATGCGCCTGATCTCATCGTCGCCGATCTGAGTTTCATTTCCCTCAAGCTGGCCCTGCCCGCGGCACTGGCGCTGGCCGCCGGCAATGCGCGTCTTGTCGCGTTGGTCAAACCCCAGTTCGAGGTCGGCCGCGCGCATGTGGGCAAGGGGGGCATCGTGCGCGACGAGGCGGTCCGCGATGCGGCCTGCGAAGACATTTCGCGCTGGCTCGAACACGACCGGGGCTGGCCGGTCGCCGGCATCACGCCGTCTCCGGTCAAAGGAGCCGGGGGCAATGGCGAATACCTGATCCATGCGCGGCGCTAATCTTTCAGCGCCTTTTCCGCGGGCACGAAATCATGCCCCTGCGCTTCGGCGACCGCCTTGTAGGTCACAACGCCCTTGTGCACATTGAGGCCATCGCGCAGATGGGGGTCGTCTTCCAGCGCCTTTCTGTAGCCCTTGTCCGCCAGGTCCAGCACGAATGGCAGGGTCACGTTGTTGAGGGCGAAAGTCGAGGTGCGCGCCACGCCGCCGGGCATGTTGGCGACGCAATAATGCACCACGTCATCGACAACATAGATGGGGTCGGAATGGGTGGTCGCATGGCTGGTTTCAAAGCATCCGCCCTGGTCGATCGCCACATCGACGACGGCGGAGCCCGGCTGCATGCGCTTGATCATGTCGGCGCTCACCAGCCTGGGCGCCTCGGCGCCGGGGATCAGCACCGCGCCAATGACCAGATCGGCGCGGGTCACCAGAGTATCGACGGTGTCGCGGGTCGAAAACGCGGTGCGGATCGCGGTGCCGAACTCGGCGACCAGCCGGCGCAGCACATCGGCGGAGCGATCCACGACCGTGACGGTCGCGCCAAGTCCCAGCGCCATCATGGCGGCGTTGGTGCCCACGATTCCGCCGCCCAGAATGACCACGTCGCCCGGCGGCACGCCGGGCACGCCACCGAGCAGCACACCGCGCCCGCCATTGACATTCTGCAGGCAGAACGCGCCGACCTGCGCCGACATGCGCCCGGCCACCTCCGACATGGGCGCCAGCAGGGGCAGCCGGCCGGCGGCATCGCTGACCGTTTCATAGGCAATGCACACGGCGCCGCTGTCGAGCAGATCGCGGGTCTGCGCCTCGTCGGGCGCGAGATGCAGATAGGTGAACAGGATCTGGCCCGCGCGCAGCCGCTTGCGTTCCCCGGCCAGCGGTTCCTTGACCTTCACGATCATGTCCGCCTCGGCGAATATGGCGCCCGGGCCATCGCAGATCGTAGCCCCCGCATCCGCGTAGTGGTCGTCGGAAAACCCGATGCCGGCGCCCGCCTTCGTTTCGACCAGCACCTCATGGCCCCGGCGCGCCAGTTCCGCCACGCTGGACGGCACCAGCCCGACCCGGTTCTCCAGATCCTTGATTTCCCTTGGAATACCGATCCGCATCGCGCCCTCCCTTTTCGCGCCAGATTACCGCCGCACACATTTTATCATGCCGCTTCGCGCAATTTTCCATCGAATTCTGCGATCCGTTCCGGTAATGGTGGTGGAAACTGCGGTCATTTCCCTGGTATTGGGAGGAAAATGCAAATCTCCAATCTGGATGCGCGGGATCGTGCGATCTTGAACGAACTTCAGAGAAACGGGCGGCTGTCCAATGCGGAGCTGGCGCAGCGGGTCAATCTGTCCGCGTCGGCCTGCCTGCGCCGGCTCAAGCTGCTGGAGCGCAGCGGTCTGGTGGATCGTTATGCGCTGGTGCTGAACGAAGCGGCGTGCGGGCTGCCCGGAACCGCCTTTGTGCGGATCACGCTCGACCGGCAGGATCGCGATACCCTCGATGCCTTTGAGCGCGCGCTGGCGAGCGTGCCCGAGGTCATGGAGTGCTATCTGATCGCGGGCGATACGGATTTCATGATCCGGCTCATCTATGCCGATGCGGCCGAGTTTGAGCGCATCCATACCGATGTTTTGACCAGGCTGCCAGGCGTGGCGCGGGTGCAATCGACCCTGGCGCTGCGCACGGTCAAGAAAACCACCGCCATCCCGCTTTAGACCCTTTCTTGTTTATACGGAACCATTTGATGGCTCAAATCAGGTCACTCAGCAAGGCGCGCAGCGCAGGGCGATATGGTTTATCGGTCAAGCTGCGGAACGCTGCTGATGGGCTGATTTGAGCCACCGGAGGCCGGGTTTCCGCGCTTTCTGGACTTCGTTATGCCCCCCTTATGGTCAGGCAGACCATGGCGGGGAACATGCCTTGCCAGCAAACGCGGAAATCCGGTCAAATGATTCCGTATAAACAAGAAAGGGTCTAGCGCGGCTGCAGGAGTTCGCCCTTGCCGGCGGCGTCATGCGCGATCGCGCGCAGGTCGCGGCGGAGCACCTTGTTTGCCGCGTTGCGGGGAAGCCGGGCCAGCAGCAGATAGTTCTTCGGGCGCTTGAAACCGGACAGACCGGTGCCGCGCAGATAGTCGTCGAGCGCTCCTATGTCGAGATCGTCGCCGACCAGGCAGGCGGTGACCGCCTCGCCCCATTTTTCGTCCTGCACGCCGATGACGGCAGCCTCGCCGACGCCGGGAGCGCGCGCAAGATGCGCTTCGATTTCCTCTGGATGAATGGTCTCGCCGCCGGAACGGATCACATCGTCGGTCCGGCCGATGAGTTCGACGTCGCCATCTTCAAGCTGAAGACAGACATCGCCGGTATAGTACCAGCCATCGACGATTTTCTCCGCCGTCGCATCAGGCCGGTTCAGATATTCGGTAAAAATCGTGTCGACGCCCGCATCCACGATAAGCTCGCCCTCCTCGCCGGGCCCGACGGTTTCATCCGGCCTGCCGCCGGGCCTGACAAGGCGGATGCGCGCATACATGCCCGGGCGCAGCCGCGTGTGTTGCCCGACGGGGTCGGGATTATTGAGCGAGCACATGGTTTCGGTGGTTCCGTATATGTGCCGCACCACCCCGCCCCATTCGGCATCGATCTGGCGCAGGGCGGCGGGGTCGATGGCGGCGCCGCCGAACAGGGACAGTTCCAGGGAACTCATCTTGGCGGGTGCATAGTTGGGCGCTTTCAGCATGGCGTGAAACAGCTGCGGCACGGCGAACATATAGGTGATGGCATGTTTCTCCACCATGTTCAGCGCTTCCACGGGATTGAACGCCGACATCACATAATAGGTCCCGTTATTGGCCAGCGTCGCCAGAAAGACCCCGAAAAAGCCGATCGCGTGACTCAGCGGCATGAAACCCAGGGCGCGGGTGTGGGTGCCCTGGCGCAGGCCCGCCTGGGTGGCCAGCCACAACACGCGGTGTTCGCTTGCGCGGTGCGGCAGAACAACGCCCTTTGGCAGTCCGGTGGTGCCGGAGGTGTAGAAAATGAACGCCGGGT
This sequence comes from Hyphomicrobiales bacterium, assembly GCA_027058735.1. Classification (GTDB taxonomy): domain Bacteria; phylum Pseudomonadota; class Alphaproteobacteria; order Rhizobiales; family JALURZ01; genus JALURZ01. Next base: position 14,292 of record JALURZ010000160.1, read on the forward strand.
CCTCTCCGTCAGGCGTTGTCGGGGGCAGGGCGTGCGGGTCGGCGCGGCAGTCGGCGAAATCGCTCGAATGCGGGGTTTTTCCGCCCAGGGAGAATATCGGGGCATCGCCGGGCAGCGAGTCGCGCAACGCCGCGGCCACGGTTTGGTCGCATGCGGTGAGCGCGCCGGCCATCTGTCCGTCCTTCACCAGACCGCCGATTTCGCCCGGCGACAGCCGGAAATTGATGAGCGCGGGCACCGCCGCCAGCCTTTGCAGCGCCAGCAGGCAGATACAGTGATCATAGAGCCCCGGCAGGACAGTCGCGATGCGATCCCCCTGGGCGACGCCGCGTTCGCGCAGGCCGGCCGCGACCCGATCGACTTCCGCGATGAGTTCCTTGTAGGTCACCGCGCGGTCAGATGCGTCATCCACGATCGCCAGATGATCGGGTGTTCGTTCCGCCGCCATCCAGACCAGTTGATAAGCGCTCAACATGGCTTGTTCTCCCCCGCTGTCCCGGCATCCCGGTGTTTCAGGAAAGGTCGCCGCCGCCCCGCCCCATCTGCGCGCGGTGGCGCAGATAGTGATCGGCGATGACGCAGGCCGCCATGGCCTCGCCCACCGGCACCGCGCGGATGCCGACGCACGGATCATGGCGACCTTTGGTGACGATTTCGGTATTCCTGCCGGCCCTGTCCACGGTCCTGCGCGGGCTCAGGATGGACGATGTGGGCTTGACCGCGAAACGCGCGACAATGTCCTGGCCCGTCGAAATGCCGCCCAGAATGCCGCCCGCCTTGTTGGACAGGAAAACGGGCTTTCCCCGTTTCATGCGCATTTCATCGGCGTTTTCTTCGCCCGTCAGCGCTGCGGCCTCGAAGCCCGCGCCGATCTCCACCCCCTTGACCGCGTTGATGCTCATGAGCGCAGACGCAAGATCCTGATCGAGCTTGGCATAGACAGGCGCCCCCAGCCCCGCGGGAACGCCCTCGATCACCACCTCGATGACAGCGCCGCACGAGGAGCCGGCCTTGCGGATTTGATCGAGATAGCCTTCCCAGTGTTTGGCGGCCTGAGGGTCGGGGCAGAAGAACGGATTTTTGTCCACCTCGCCCCAGTCCCAGCGCTCGCGCTCGATCCTGTGGGGGCCGAGCTGAATCAGCGCGCCGCGCACGCGCATATAGGGCACGACGTTGCGCGCGAGCGCGCCGGCGGCGACCCGCATGGCCGTTTCGCGTGCCGACTGGCGCCCGCCGCCGCGATAATCGCGGATACCGTATTTTTCCTCATAGGTGAAATCCGCGTGGCCGGGACGGAACTTGTCCTTGATCTCGCCGTAGTCCTTCGGGCGCTGGTCCGTGTTCCCGATCACCAGCGCGATCGGCGTGCCGGTGGTGACCTGGCGGCCTTCGCCGTTATCGAACACACCGGACAGTATCTTGACCTTGTCGGCCTCGCGGCGCTGGCTGGTGTGGCGCGAGCGGCCCGGCCGGCGTCTGTCCAGAAAAACCTGAATTTCCGCCTCGCTGACGGGGATGAGCGGCGGGCAGCCGTCGATCACGCAGCCGATCGCGGGCCCGTGGCTCTCGCCAAAGGTGGTGACGCGGAAAAGATGGCCAAACGTGTTGTGCGACATGGTGCAGTGGTTTTACGGGCCCGCAGACACCGGGTCAAACCGTTCGCGCCAAGAGGTTTAACGCGGCGGCCTCAGACCTTGAGCACCAGCTTGCCGTTGTTGCCGCCGCAATACAGCTCGTTTAGCACATCGACAAAGGCCTCCAGCCCGCCCTCGCGCACGTCCTCGCGCATTATCAGCCTGCCTTGCGCCTGCCAGGCGGCGAGCGCCTTGCCGGCTTCGGCGTAGCGCTCCGCGAAGTCGAACACGATGAACCCCTGCACCCGCAGGCGGTTGATCAGAATGGAACCGAAATTCGTAGGCCCGGGGGGAAGTTCGGTGGCGTTATAGGCCGAGATCAGGCCGCATACGGGGATGCGGCCGAACAGGTTCATCTGCGCCAGAACCGCGTTGAGAACTTCCCCGCCGACGCTTTCGAAATAAATATCAATGCCCTTCGGGCAGGCGGCGCGCAAATCCTTCGCCAGATTGCCGGCCTTGTAATCGATGCAGGCGTCGAACCCGAGATCCTGCGTGACCGCGCGGCATTTCTCCGCTCCGCCGGCAATGCCCACCACCCGCAGCCCCTTGATCTTTGCGATCTGACCCACCAGCGATCCGACCGCGCCAGACGCCGCCGATACGACGATGGTTTCGCCTTGCCTGGGCTGGCCGATATCGAGCAGGCCGAAATAGGCGGTCATGCCGGGCATGCCGAGACCGCCGAGCCAGCGCTCCATGGGCGCCAGGGAAAGATCGATGCGGACCATCCCCGTGCCATCGGATATGGCATGGGTCTGCGCGCCGATCAGGCCGGTCACCGCATCGCCGACCTTGAAATCCGGGTGATTGGATTTGTCCACCCTGCCTGCGGCAAACGCCCGCATCACCTCGCCGATAGCCACCGGCGGCACGTAGGAGCGCCTCTCGTTTACCCAGCCGCGCATGGCCGGATCGAGCGAGATATACTCGATCCTGATGCGAAATTCGCCATCGCCGGGTTCGGGAACCGGCGCATCGTCGATCGCAAAATCGTCGTGCACCACAAAGCCCCTTGGGCGGCGTTTGAGAAGGAGCCTGCGGTTCATTGACTAGACGACGCTGATATCAGGCGCGTCTTCCGCTTTCATGCCGACAATGTGATACCCCGCATCGACATGATGGACTTCGCCGGTCACGCCACGGCTGAGATCGCTGAGCAGATAGAGCGCCGCGTTGCCGACATCTTCGGTGGAGACCGTGCGGCGAAGCGGGGCGTTATATTCGTTCCACTTGAGAATGTAGCGGAAGTCGCCGATGGCCGACGCGGCCAGGGTCTTGATCGGCCCGGCCGACAGGGCATTGACCCGGATGCCGTGTTTTCCCAGATCAGCCGCCAGATAGCGCACCGAGGCCTCAAGGGCCGCCTTGGCGACGCCCATCACGTTGTAATGGGGCATCACTTTTTCAGCACCGTAATAGGTCAGCGTCAACAGGCTGCCGCCATCGGGCATCAGCTTTTCCGCCCGCTGGGCGATGGCGGTGAACGAATAGCACGAGATATTCATGGTGCGGTCGAAATTGTCCGGGGTGGTGTCGACATAGCGCCCGGTCAGTTCGTCACGGTCTGAAAACGCAATGGCATGAACGACGAAGTCGAGTGAGCCCCAGCTCGCCTCGACTTCATCGAACACCGCATTCACAGACGAAACATCAGTCACATCACATGGGAGAACCAATGGGGAGCCCACCGAGGCTGCCAGCGGCGCGACACGCTTTTTCAGCGCATCGCCCTGATAGGTAAAGGCAAGTTCCGCGCCATGACGCGCGCAGGCCTGCGAAATACCCCATGCGATCGAGCGATTGTTGGCCACCCCCATGATAAGGCCCCGTTTGCCTTCCATGAGGGGTGCGGGTTCGCTTTTCGTATCGCTTTCGACAATCTTGAGTGTGCTGCTCATTGTGTCGTGCATCCTACACAAACCAAGGGGCCGGTCCATGAAAAAGGCCGGTTCCAGACATGAATTGAATAACGTTTCTAAATGTTTCGGAACAAAGATCCGCGCGGATCATAGGCGTTATTCTTGCCCCAGTCTTCCATCAGCGCCTTCAGACCGGCGTCGGAACGGTCCGGCAGCACAATGCGCAGGGTGACGAGAAGATCGCCTGGCGTCTGGCCTTTCTTGCCGGCGATGCCCTTGCCCTTGAGCCGCAATATGCGCCCGGAGCTTGAATTGGGCGGCACTTTCAGCCCGACCGAACCATCGAGTGTGGGCACCCGGATTTTCGCGCCCAGGACCGCTTCGTAGAGGGTGACCGGCAGTTCAAGGCGCAGATTGCGCCCCTCGCGCTGAAACAGCGGATGAGCGGCGACCTTGACGGTGACCAGCGCATCCCCCGCCGGCCCGCCGCCCGGGGAGGGTTGTCCCTGTCCCTTGAGGCGGATCTGCTGGCCATCGGCGACGCCGGCCGGGATCGTCACATCGAGCTGCTTGCCGTTGGGCATGGCGATCCGGCGTGTGGCGCCCTTGGCCGCCTCGTTGAAGGAGACCAGAACCTCAAACGAAACATCGCGGCCGCGCACCGGGCCGCGCGCGCGCGCGCCGCCGCCCCGCAGGCCGGAGAAAATCTCGGAGAAAATATCTTCCGCGCCGGGAGGGACGGTGCCGGTAAATCCGCCCGCTCCGCGCTGCGCGCCATAGGTCGCGCCGCCGCCGAACGGATTGAACCCCTGATAGTTCGGGTTGCCCTTGGCGTCGATTTCGCCATTGTCGAATTGCTGGCGCTTTTCCTTGTCCCCCAGCAGTTCATAGGCTGCGGAGATATCGGCGAATTTTTCCTGCGCCGCTTTGTCATTGGCGTTGCTGTCGGGATGGTATTTCTTGGCAAGCCGGCGGTAGGCCGATTTGATTTCGGACGCAGTTGCAGACTTGCCTATGCCAAGGGTGGAATAGGGATTGTCCATGAGGATTACATTTGTTCAAAGGCCCATGCCCGCGGCGCGACGGCCACGGGCTTGTGCAAGCCATACCTGAGTCTTGTTAAACAGTACATGCGGATTTAGGAACAAGTTTCCGCAAATCCAAGAGCCATTCTGTTCAGACGCGCGGGAGTGTGCTTTCTAGGAGCCTCAGATCAACCGGGCGTGCAAGATGACCGTGCAGGACGACAACAAGGAACAAAACGGCATCCCGCAGTGGGAGACCCCCGATTTCGACGCGGCGGACGATCCGCTGGACCTGTTTGCCGCATGGATGGGCGATGCGCGGGCCGCCGAACCCAGCGATCCCAACGCCATGGCGCTGGCCACCGTCGATGATCGGGGACAGCCCAATGTGCGTATGGTTCTGCTCAAGGATTTCGGCCCCGGCGGGTTCGTGTTCTATACGAATTTCGAGAGCGCCAAGGGCCGCGAACTGCTGGCCAACGCCAGAGCCGCCATGTGTTTTCACTGGAAGAGCCTGCGCCGCCAGGTGCGGGTGCGCGGCCCCGTGGAGCGCGTCACGGACGAGGAGGCGGATGCCTATTTCGCCAGCCGCGCGCGCACCAGCCGGATCGGCGCCTGGGCGTCGGCCCAGTCACGCCCGCTTGAAAGCCGTTTCGCGTTCGAAAAGAGAATGGCCAGGTTCACCGCCAGGTTCGGCGTTGGCACGATTCCGCGCCCCGCCTACTGGTCCGGCTTCCGGTTGAGCGCGGTGGAAATCGAATTCTGGCATGAACGCGCGTTCCGCCTACACGACCGGCTGGTTTTTCGCCGTTCGCGCGCCGCAGAACCCTGGCGCAAGACGCGGCTGTATCCTTGATGGGGAAATGCTCTATTGTGTGATCGACCATGACCAACGATTCCAAGCGAAAAACCCTGATCCTGACCGGCGCCAGCCGCGGCATCGGCCATGCGACGGTGAAGCGGTTTTCCTCCGCCGGCTGGCGGGTGATTACCTGTTCGCGCCAGCCGTTTCCCGAAGATTGCCCGTGGGAGGCGGGGCCGGAGGATCATATCCAGATCGATTTGTCGGACCCGGAGAACACGCGCCTTGGCATCGCGGAAATGCGCGCGCGCATGGCGGCGGAGGGCGCCGGCCTCAACGCGCTCATCAACAATGCGGCGATCTCGCCGAAGGCTGAGGACGGCGGTCGCCTCGGGGCGCTCGCCATGAATCTGAAGGACTGGCACCATGTTTTTCAGGTCAACTTTTTCGCCCCCATCATGCTGGCGCGCGGACTGATCGAAGAATTGAGCGCGGCCAGAGGCAGCGTCATCAATGTGACCTCGATTGCCGGCAGCCGCGTGCACCCCTTCGCCGGTGCGGCCTATTCCACATCCAAGGCCGCCCTCGCCGCGCTGACCCGTGAGATGGCGTCCGAATTCGGGGGATTGGGGGTGCGGGTCAACGCCATTGCGCCAGGCGAAATCGACACATCGATCCTGTCGCCGGGCACCGAAGACATCGTGGCGCAGATCCCCATGAAACGCCTCGGCCGGCCCGAGGAGGTCGCCAGTGTGATCTATATGCTGTGTTCCGATCAGGCGAGCTATGTGAACGGCGCGGAACTGCACATCAACGGCGGGCAGCACGTTTAGGCCAGTTGTCGCTGCCGGTGCATCGTAGCCGCGCCGGTTCGGCTGCGAGCCGCGCGAAGCGCTCGCTCAACTGATCGGCCGCGCGCGGGGACGGCCTTTCGCCAGCATCCATTCGGCCGCCTTGAGCGCTTCGCCCAAATGCGGGCGCGCGAACGCGAAGGTGACACAAAACCATGTTCGCTCAGGCAGGGGGGGGTCACTCCGTGGAGGCGGCCTGCTCGCGGGCCGACTTCTGCACGGCTTTGCGCACTTTTTCGAAGGCGCGCACCTCGATCTGCCGGATCCGTTCGCGAGACACGCCAAATTCCTGACTCAGATCTTCAAGCGTGACGACGTCGTCGGACAGCCGCCGCGCCTCAAAAATACGCCGTTCGCGGTCGTTCAGCGCATCCAGCGCATGGCGCAGCATGTCGCGGCGGTGATCCATCTCCTGGGATCTTACGTATTGCGTCTCCTGGTCGGGCTCCTCGTTGCTCAGCCAGTCGATCCATTCGCCTTCCGCTTCCGCCTTGAGCGGCGCATTGAGCGAGGCGTCCCCGGCGAGGCGGCGGTTCATGGAAACGACATCGTCTTCCGAGACTCCCAGGCGGTCGGCGATGAATTTGACCTGATCGGGCTTGAGATCGCCCTCGTCGAGCGCCTGTATCTGGCCCTTGATCTTGCGCAGATTGAAAAATAGCTTTTTCTGGTTGGAGGTGGTGCCCATTTTCACAAGGCTCCAGGAGCGCAGGATGAACTCCTGAATTGAGGCACGGATCCACCACATGGCGTAGGTGGCCAGCCTGAACCCTTTTTCGGGCTCGAAACGCTTGACCGCCTGCATGAGGCCGATATTGCCTTCCGAGATCACTTCGGAGACCGGCAGGCCATAGCCGCGATAGCCCATGGCGATCTTGGCGACGAGCCGCAGATGGCTGGTGACCAGCTTGTGGGCCGCCTCGCTGTCACCATGCTCGCGCCAGCGTTTGCCGAGCATGTATTCTTCCTGTGGCTCGAGCATCGGGTACTCGCGAATCCGCTGGAGATATTTCCCCAGACCGCTTTCGCCGGAGATCGTCGGCAATTGCCGGGCCATGCTGTCTCGCCTCTCAAAGGTTAGCCGGTCCGGGCGAATCGACCCGGAACGGCCTTATATAAGGGCCGGATTTGGCGATTGTAAGACGCCGGCGGCGATTATCCGCCGCGGCAGGCTTCAATGAGGTCTTGCAGGTCGCGCGGCAACGGGCTTTCGAACCGCAGATGCTTGCCCGTCAGCGGGTGTGCAAAGCCCAGAACGGCGCCATGGAGCGCCTGGCGGTTCAGCGATTTGAGCGCCCTGGCGCCCGCGCCCGGCAGGCGGCTTTCGCTGGCCGCGAAATGCCCGCCATAGGTCCTGTCGCCCAGCAGCGGGTGGCCGATATGGGCCAGATGCACCCGGATCTGGTGGGTGCGCCCGGTTTCCAGCCGGCACTCGAGCAAAGAGACGAGCGGTTTTTTCGCATGGTCCAGGATGGTTTCGCGAACAGTGTAGTGGGTTATGGCCCGCTTGCCGCGGCTGCGCGCCACGGCCATTTTCGTGCGGCTGGCGGGGCTGCGCTCAAGGGGTTTATCGATGGTGGCGCGCGTTCGCGCGGGCGCCCCCCACACCACCGCGACATAGCGCCGCTCAAGCGGCCCGCTGCGCCCGTGATCGGCGAACTGGCCGGCCAGCCCCTGATGCGCCGCATCGCTCTTGGCGACAACCAGAAGACCGCCCGTATCCTTGTCGAGCCGGTGCACGATGCCCGGACGCCGCACCCCGCCAATGCCCGACAGGCTGTCGCCGCAATGTGCGATCAGCGCATTGACCAGCGTGCCGGTCCAGTTGCCGGCCGCCGGATGGACCACGAGGCCCGCCGGCTTGTCGATCACGATGAGCGCGTCGTCTTCATAGACGATGTTGAGCGGGATCGCTTCGCCGGCCGGCACGGCGGGCTCCGGTTCGGGCCTTGTAAACAGGAACCGGTCGCCGGGTTTGACCCGGTAGTTGGGCGCCACTATGGTGCCGTCCTCGGCCGGTGCGAACCCCCGCTTTATCAGGTCCTTGCACCGCGAGCGGCTGAGATCGGGGTTGCGGGAGTGGACGAAACGGTCTAGCCGTTCTCCCTGATCGGCGTCTTGGGCCGCGAGCAATTGGGGATTGACAGGATCTGACGCCATGGCCGAAACGATATCCTCCCGCCCGCCTCAGCCGGCCAGCGGCGCACCGGCTCCTGTGGTCAGCCCGTTTTTGAAGTGGTCCGTGATCATCATGGGGGTGCTGCTGGTCGTGGGCATGATTGTGCTGTTTTCGACGATCTTGTATCGCGCGGTCAAGCTCTCCGGCGCCAAGAGCGGTGTTTCGCCCGCAGCCCAGGCGCAGGTTTCGCCGCTCGCGCTTGGTCTGCCGGCCGACGCCCGGGTGGAGAAAATGGCATTGTCCGGCAACCGGCTGGCCCTGTATGTCAGCAGCCCCGGTGTGCGCGAACTCATTGTCGTCGATGTCAGGAAGGGCGCGGTCATACGCCGGCTGCGACTTGATTGAATTCCGCCCGGCGCGGTATAGAGCACGGACCGAGACCTGCCAGGCCCCGTTCGTCTAGTGGTCCAGGACGCCGCCCTCTCACGGCGGAAACAGGGGTTCGAGTCCCCTACGGGGTGCCACAACGGGTGCCGCAGCGGGTGTTCGCAAACGGGCGTTCGGCTTGCGCGTTGGCAAAAACCGGCAGTCGGCCCGCCGGCTTTCCGTCAAGGCGGATTCGCGGCCACGCGCTATTTTTTCTTTTTTGAAAACGCCGTCTCGCCGCCGGCCGCCAGGGTCTTTGCCTGCGCCACCCATTTTTCACGGGTGATGCGTCCCTTGAAGTTCAGCTCCGCGTCCGCCTTGTCGATGTCCGCCTTGTTCCACTGCGCGATCTGGCCGAATTTGGTCACGCCCATTTTGTGCAGTTTCTTCTCAATGGTCGGTCCAATGCCGGAAATCAGTTTCAGATCATCCTTGCCGCTGGAGCGTGTCGTCTTTTTTGCCGGGCTGCGCCGGGCCGGCGGCTTGGGGGCCGCCTTTGGCGCTGCGCGGCGCGCCGCCACGATGGATGCGGGTTTACGCGCCACCGCATTGCGGGCGATGTAACCAAACACCCAGCCCAGAAGGAAAAAGACAACAATACTGATAATCACCGCTGCCGAAGTCATGGCAATATCCTGTCTTTGCTGTTGGCGAAAATGCCTGTGAACGCCTGACCGGGCCTAGCTCGCTCCACCGAGTTTCAGTCCGACGAAAAATCCGCTCATCAAAGCGACGAACAACAATATGACGATTGTTACAGCATCCATAAAGGCCCCCTTTTTCCCTGCAAAGTCCCTGCCAAAGCCGTTTGTTCCCTCACCGTGGGAAGATGCCGTCCGGTCAAAACGAACCGGCGCAGACACCTGTCATGGCATATTGGAAAAGCGGCGCCATTGCAACAACGGGAAGGGCGCATTTGGCACAAATGCCAGATATGTGCAGGTGCCGGGCGGCGAATTCAGGTCCGCTCTGCGATGGCCGGCCCGCGGGCCTCCTCGCCCGTGACCGGTGCGCCCGCCGCGCCTCGAGGCGTTATTGATTGATGTGGCCCTGCAGCGCGCGGATGCGCTCGGCCAGCGAGCCGGGCTTGCTCTTGCGCCCTGCCGGCGGTTCGCTCTCGGGCTTGGCGTCTCCGGCCCGGGCCTGCCCGTTGGCGGCGGAAGGCGCCCGCGGGGGCGGCTCTATTTCCGCCTTGCATTCGAGCGTCTCGCCAGATATCTGCGCGGCGAGTGCGTCGCTGGTGGCGGATATGGACCTGGTGAGTTGGTCCAGACTGCCCCGCAAGTCGAGGAACGGGTTGTTGTTCTCGTCCTGCCAGGCGAGGTCCTGTTTGTCCAGCGCCTCCGCGATCGCGGCAATCTCGCTCTTCATGCTTTCGATATCGCCACGCAGATCGTTGCTGTCGACCACAAAGGACTTGATCGCCTTCTTGTACTGCTGGGCGTCGTCATGGGTGATGATCTTTTGTTGATCGAGGGTTTCCTTATCCACCAAAAGACGCGCATGGCTGTCGCCGAGGCCGTCCAGCCGCTGCGCGAATTCTTCCGCCTGAACGGAGAGCTTGTCGATCTGTTCGCCCAGTTCCTCGCGCCGCGGGTCCTTTTTGCGCTGTTTTACCGGAACCGATTTGCCGGCGGCGCGCAGCTTCTTGATGCGGGCAAGCTCGCGCTCGCGCCGCTGCAGCAGTTTTTCCGCCTTTTTCAGTTCGAAATCCCTGTCCTTGAACTGCACCAGCAGCGCGTCGTGAGCCTCGGTGGCCTGTTCAAGTTTCTCGCTGGTCTCGGCCAACTGGGCTCTCAGCGCCTTCAGTTTCGATTGCAGCGGCGCGGTGGTCTGGCTCAGCTTGTCGAATGCAATTTCGCGCTGGCGAAGCGCCTCGGACTTTTCCTCCAGCTTGGAGGACAGGACATCGATTTCGCCCAGGTGCCTGGAAATGGCCACCGCCTGGTCAACGGTCTTTTGCTTGAGTTCGGCCGTGGTGATCTCAAGCTTGCGGGTGGTCTGGGCGAATTCGGCGCGCATCTGGTCGCGCTCGGCCTGTATTTCGGCCATGGTCAGGGGCGATTGGCTCTGCACCCGCTTGGTCGCAAGGCGCGCCGAGCGGCGCCACAATGGCGGCGCGAGCAAAAATCCGATCAGTGTCGCTGACAGGAAACCCAATCCAATCAGCATCAGTGTCTGCAACATACAGATGCCTTCATGCGCGCCCGGCGTGGAGCGAATCTGGCGTAACCTGCCATCTTGCGGCCCCAGCGTCTAGCATTTTGGCGCACGCGCCAAACCCGCCGCCACGGCGGCGGCGGTATGTCGGGGGCCGTCACCCGACGGGCAGGCTGGCTGTATTTCTAGAACGGATTCCAGGTCGCCTGCCGGGTATACTTCAGATACCCCAGATTGACGCCTAGGCGCGCGCCCAGTCCGGAGCGGATGGGAGCGAGGATCACATCGCCGGAATTCTGGAAATTGACCCCGAAGCCGCCGACCAGATAGGCGCTGCCCTCGGGCCCGCCAAAGCGGCTGTAAATCTGCGATTCCGAATTCATGTTGTAGACCAGCGCCAGCACCCGCGATCCGTTGCCGCCGACATCAATGCCGATGGACGGCCCCTGCCAGTAAACCTTGTAGCGCCCGCCCCATTTGGGATGCAGCCAGCCTTCGCCGTAGCGCAGCCCGCCGAAGAACGCGCCCGCGCCCTCCTCGCCCACGATATAGGCGTTGGGCTGGCCCTTGGAGCGAAACACATATTCAACCGCCTGGGCAAGCCCGCCGGTTGTCTTGCCGAAAAACTTGTGCCCGGCATCAACGATTTCCTGGAAGGAATAGGTCGGGCGCGAATGATCGGGGCCGGTGGATCCCTCCGGCAGCGTCGTCTCGCCGCGGCTGGCGGGTATGGTCATCACGACTGACAAGGCCAGCGCGGCGCTGAGCGCGATCTTCCGCGCGTTCGAGAATAGCATGTTCTTGTTCTTCATGGTTCCAGTTCCGGTTGTCTGTCGCGATGCGCGGGCCGCCCGGGCCGGTCTTGCGACCACCGGCACCGGTCTTTTGGCGCGTGCCGCGAAACGGTGCCCCGCCTGCCCGGTTTCAAGGCTTCCTTAGCAATTTGAACCCACAATGGTTGCCATTGAGTAAAGAGCCGCTGAGGACATGGGCGGGGGAGGGAATGAGGATGAGCGGTTTTGCCATCCGCCGCGAGGGCGGCGCATCGCGCCCGCGATGTGCGCTGCTGGTGGGCGCGGTTCTCGCCCTGGCCGTTTATTCCGTGTCCGTGCTGGCCCAGACCAGCGAAGTCTATTGGTCCGATCCGGCGACGGGGCTGGCGATCGCCGGCTATGATCCCGTCAGCTATTTTGCCGACGGGCGCGCACGCCGCGGCCGCGAGGCCTATGAGTTCACCTGGAGCGACGCCGTCTGGCGGTTTGTAAACGAGGGCAACATGGAGGCCTTCCGGCGCAATCCGGAAGTCTATGCACCGCAATTCGGCGGCCACGGCGCGTATGCCATGTCAAAGCGCCGCGCCAATGAGGCCGATCCCGAAGTCTGGGTCGTGTATCGGGAGCGGCTGTATTTGTTTTTCTCCGAAACCGCGCGCGATGCCTGGCAACCGGCCGCTGAGGATCATATCGCCAGGGCGGCGAAGAACTGGGCCTGGATCGCACCGCGCCTGGCGCGCTAGATGTGATGCTTCAATAGGTTGTTCACTCGGCCAGGCGCGAACCGCCGCGCGGTCTGGTTGACCGGGCAAGGTTCGCGGGGCGCCGCCGATTGGGCTGATCTGGCCCACCGGGGGGGGGAAGGGTTTTCGCGCTTTTTTGACATCGTCAGGCCTTCCTTTTGGCCGGCCGGACCAAGGCGGAAAACCTGGCCTTGCCAGCAAACGCGAAAATCCGGTCAAATGATTCCCTATAACAAAGACACGCTCTAGAAGAGCAAATAGTGCAAGGGGGGGCGCATTTGGCGGGCGCGGGGGTAAGGAAACAGATGGTTAACCGGGGTTTCAAACTGATCCCCGGCTATCTGGACCGCGCCGCGCAGGTATCGCTGCTGGCCGCGGTCCGCGGGATCATCGCGCGCGCGCCGTTGTTC
>JALURZ010000161.1 GCA_027058735.1 Hyphomicrobiales bacterium
GAGATGCCCGTCAGCCCGTCAAAGCCGCCGGTCCACACTTCGGTGGCGTTGGCCAGTTCCTGCAGCAGGATGGCGGTCGCCAGGGTCAGCATCAGCAAGGTAAGCCCGTGGTAGCGCAGCAGCACGGCCCCCGATACGAGCCCGAGCAGCGCGCCCGCAGCACCGCCGATCAGCAGCCCGCTGAATGGCTCGCCCCAGCCCAGATGCGCCGAAACCATGCCGGTCGCATAGGCGCCCGCGCCGAAATAGGCGGCATGCCCCAATGTCACGATGCCGGCATAGCCAAGGATCAAGTCGAGCGACAGCGCGAACAGGATCATGATCATGATCTGCGTGCCGAGCACCGTATAGTCCGGCAGCAGAAAAAACACGGCGATCGCGGCGAGCCACGGCAGGGCCTCGGCCGGATGCCAGCGCTCGGCGCGGCGCAGATGGTGCTCTGTGCTGGAGAGATCGGACACCGGGCTACTCCCTGCCGAACAGACCGGCCGGTTTGACAAGCAGGATTGCAATGGTGATCAGGTAAATGAAAAACGCGCCACCGTCGGGCCAGTAATATTTGCCGGCCGTATCGATGATGCCGAGGATGAGAGCCGCCAGAAAGACCCCGGCCGTGCTGCCCAGCCCGCCGACCGCGACCACGATCAGAAAATAGACCAGATAATAGATCGCGAAGGTCGGCGCCATGCCGACGATCTCGATCGCCAGCCCGCCGCCGATCGCCGCCAGGCCGCTGCCGACCGCGAAGGTCGCCACGAACAGCTTGTCGACATCGATGCCCACCGACTGGGCCATCGCACGATTGTCGACGGCCGCGCGGATGCGCGCGCCGATCAGCGTCTTTTCAAAAACGAACCAGAGTACGGCGATCAGAACGGCGCCGACCAGAATGGTGAACGAGCGATAGGCCGGGAACAGCCCGAACCCCAGGTTCCACTGCCCCTTGAGAAAGCCCGGCATCTCGATCGAGGGCGGGTTGGGACCGAACACAAAGGTCACGGCGGCTATGGTCATGAATACCAGGCCGATACTGAGCAGCACCTGATCGAGCTCACCGGCCGAATAGAGCCGCGAATAGACATATCGTTCCATCGGAATGCTGACGATGGCGATGGCGAGGAAGGAAACCGCCAGGGATGGCAGAAACGGCATGCCCAACTGGTTCATCAGGGCGACCACGATATAGCCGCCGGCCATGGCGAAGGCGCCATGGGCGAGATTGACAAAGCCCATCAGCCCCATGGTGATTGAAAGCCCGACGGAAATGATGAACAGCAGCATCGCATAGGCGATGCCGTCGAACAGAATGGAAACAAGGGCTTTGGCGAACTGTTCCATCGGGCGATTGCGTGCTCTCAAGCCATCATTTGAGGTCGGTTGCAGGTTCGCAGCCAAGGCGCAGTCCGCACAAGGCCGGCCGGCGGCCCTTCCCTGCGCGGATACGAAGGGAAGGGCCGCCCTGCCTGCAGTGAAATGCGCTCCGCCGGGGCGGGCCGCGCTATTTGCACTTGCCGATCTTGAGCGCCTTGCACGGATCCTTGACCTGCGGGATCGTGTCGATCACCTCGATCGCCAGGCGGCCGTCCTTCTTGACCACCCTGTGGACGTTGGAGTCCTGCACGATATCGCGGGTCTCGGGATCGATCATGATCGAACCGCGCGGGCTGGCGTATTTCCAGCCCTTGAGCGCCTCGATGGTGCCTTCCGCGGTCACATTGCCGTCCTGGGTCTTGATGGCATGGGCGATCGCGGCCATGCCGTCCCACCCGGCAACCCCCATGAAGTCGGGCGTCGTGTCGTTGCCATAGGCCGCTTTCCAGGCCTTGACGAAGGCCTGGTTGGCCGGTGTTTTGTAGTCCGCCGAATAATGATGCACGGTGACCATGCCGACCGCGTCATCGCCCATGCCCTGAAGCTTGGTATCCTGGGTGATGTCGCCGGGGCCGATCAGCTTGATGCCGGCATCCTTCATGCCGAGATTGGCGAAGGTCTTGACCACGGCGCTCGCGTGGTTGCCCGCCGGGACGAATACGTAAAAACAGTCCGGCTTGGCGTTTTTCACCCGCTGGAAGAACGGCGTGAAATCGGGCACCTCGCGCGGGCCGCCCATGGGAATGGATTCCAGGAATTTGCCGCCGGCGGACTCAAACCCGGTCTTGAAGGCGTCGCGGCTGTCCTTGCCCGGCGGATAGTCGGTGTAGCCGGCCGCAGCGCTCTTGCAGCCGAGCTTTTCATAGGCGTATTTGCCCATCGGATAGCCGGCATGCCACATGGTGAAGGACACGCGCGCGATATAGGGCGACAGCTTTGGGATCCAGGCGGTTCCCGCATTCATGATGACCATCGGCACCTTGCCCTGGGTGACCAGCGGCGCGCTGGCCATGGCGTTGGGCGAAAACACGAAACCGGTGAGTATCTGCACCTTGTCGCGGGTGATCAGTTCGCGCACCGCGTTCTTGGCGATATCTCCGCCCGGGCGCTTGGAATCGCGTTTGATCAGCTTGACCGTGTGGCCGCCAAAGGCATCCGGATTGCTCTTTATAAACAGGTTCATGCCCTTGTCGATCTGGTCGCCGAAACTGGCCGCGCCGCCGGAATAAGGCAGGACCACGCCGACCTTGATCTCCTTGGCCTGCGCGCCCGCGGCGATCGCGAAGGGGGCTAGGGCCGCCAGGGCGACGCCCAGAAATCTGGATTTCATACTCATCTCGGTTTCTCCCGTGTGGTTTGTATTTTCTTGCACTCTACCCCATCATGCCGCATTTGACGAAGTGGTTTTCAGGGCGAAAAACCGCTCCGCGTTGCCGCCCAGCAGATTTTTCCTGCGCTGCGGCGTGAACGTTTCGCAGGACCTGATCAATCCGCCGACTTGCGTTTCCCCCAGCGGGAACGGGTAGTCCGACCCCAGCATAACGCGGTCCTCGCCCATGACATCGATCAGCAGGGACAGGGCGCCCTTGTCGAAAACGGCGGAATCGACAAAGAACCGGTCGGTGTAGTGTGAGGGCGGGTGCGGGCAGTCCCGGCGCACGATGTCGCGGTTCGCCCAGGCATTGTCGGCCCGGCCAAGCAGAAAAGCGAAGCTGCCCCCGCCATGGGCGAAACACAGATTGAGCGAGCGCGGCAGGCGTTCAAACCCGCCAGACAAGATCAGGGCGAGTATGGAAAGCTGGGTCTCCGCCGGCATGGCCACCAGCCAGGGCAGCATATATCCGGGCATGCGCTCAGGGGCCATCATGTCCCAGGGGTGGACCAGCACGCCCGCCCCCTCATCGGCGCAGTGGTGCAGAAAGGTGATGATCCCCGCATCGTCGATATTCCTGTCGCCCACATGATTGCCGATCTGAACCCCCACATGGCCCGATTTCATGGCGCGGGTCAGCTCCTTGCAGGCAAGATCGATATCCTGCAACGCTACCTGGGCCAGCGCCTTGAGCCGGCCCTTGCCGCGGGCGCACAGATCGAGCGCCAGATCATTGAAGATTTGCGCGGCCTCGGCGGCGTGCCGCGCCGGCCTCATATAGGCGAACAGGACCGGCGTGGCGCACAGGATCTGGAGGTCGATACCGTCGCGGTCCATGTCTTCGAGCCGTTGTTCTGCATCCCAGCAGGCCGATGTGACGGGGCGGAACTC
>JALURZ010000162.1 GCA_027058735.1 Hyphomicrobiales bacterium
CGCCTTTCTGTGGTTCGGCATCGCCATGATTCTCTATACGTTCCAGGACTTCGCCGCGTTGTTCACCGGCGCACCGCTGCTCGGCCGGGCGCCGTTGCACGCACTGGCCGTCGGCTTTATCACCGGCATGGTGGTCGCCATGGTATCGCGGGTCACGCTGGGTCACTCCGGCCAGCCGCTGGTAGCGGACCGGCTTACCTGGACCGTCTTTCTGGGCATAAACCTGGTCACCGTTATGCGCATCATCGCGGAGTTTCCCGCACTCGTACCCGATGGAAACCTTCTCAATCTGCTTGCCGCCCTGGGTTGGTTGCTGTTTCTGATTCCGTGGGCACTCCGTTATATCCCGGTTTACCTGCGTCCGCGCACAGACGGCGGGCCGGGCTGATTCCAACACTGCTACTTCTAAGGCGTTTCGTTAAAACAAACCGCAATCAACCCTGGGCCGGCGATGGCGCAGGTGTCTCATCCAACACCAGGTGGAACGTTGCGGTGCCGCATTTCAGCGACGATGGCCGCCGAAACAAGGGTTTCTCCATTCGCGGTAATGCCGGGGAATAGAGGTGTCATGTTGGCTCTTCCACCCTTTGGTCAGGCGTTACTCTTGCGCGTGCGCACGATCTGATAGCCGGGACGCCAGAGGTAGCGCAGCGGGGCCGAGAGGATATGCACCAACCGGGTGAAGGGGAACAGGATAAAGATGATCAGTCCAAGCAGGATGTGCAGCTTGAATATTATGTTCACATGTTCCAGGTTGCTCGCCGCTGTCGGATCAAAAGTAAAGATGCCAAAGGCCCAATTCATGAACAGCACCACCTCGCCCTCGGCCAACTTGGACAGCGAGATCGGCACCGAGATCAGCCCCAGTATCAGCTGAACGATCAACAACAGCAGGATACCGGTATCGGCGAAGCTCGAGGTGGCACGCACCCGCGGATCCATCAGCCGGCGGTGTGCCAAGAGCAGCCCGCCGATGAGCGCGATTACCCCGGCGATGCCGCCGCCGATCCCGGCCGCCAGCGCCTTGGCTTGGGGCGTGACGCCCATGGCCTCATAGATTTCCATCGGCACCAGCAAGCCGAACAGGTGGCCAAAGAAGATCACCAGCACGCCCAGGTGGAACAGCACCGAGCCCATGATCAGCTGCTTACGGCGCAAGAGCTGGCTGGACTTGGATTTCCAGGTGAAGGGGTCGCGCTCATAGCGGATGATCGAACCCACGGCCAGGACCGTCAGCGCGATGTAGGGGAAGATTCCGAAGAGAAATTGGTTCATGAGTCACCTCCTAATCCTTTGGTGGATGCCGCGAGCGGCATGTCTTTGAGGGGAGTTGGTCCATTTTGAACAGCAGAGACCCGCTGACCGGGCATTCCGCGTTCAGGTCGGGACCAAAAACCACCTCGGCCTCCTGCCAAGCCTCGTCGAGAACCTCAAGGTTTTCCGGATCGTCGTCCTCCACGGCCAACAGCTGCTGCACCGGCTCCGACGAGCGAGCCGCGCCGGCGAACTCGGCCAGCGCCGCCGGCACGGCGGCATAGGGGCTTTCACGCCGCCGCAGCCTCTCGGCCAAGGCGGCGATGATGTGCCCCGCGTCGGCCAGCAGCGCGCGTGCTTCCTCCACCGGGCGGAGGGCCGCAAACTCAAGCAGGATTGGCAGATGGTCCGGCAACTCGCTGGAGACCAGTTCGAAGCCGGCGGCGCGATAGGTCTCCAGCAAGTCCACCATCGCCGGGCCGCGCTCGCGGCTTTCGCCGTGCACGTGCTCGAAGAGGTTGAGGCTGAGCGTGCGCGAACGATCGAACAACAGTACGTAGCGCTCCTGCAGATCATAGAGATCCATGCCGGCCAGTTCGTTCAGCAGCGGCCTGAGCGCTGCCCGCGCCCGGGACGAAAGCAGCGCCTCCCGCTCCAGCACTTCGGTGATCTCGGGGATCGCCTCCTGCAAATCGGCGCTGGGGTAACTGAGAAGGGCCGAGAGAGCCTTGAATGTCTTATTCATCGTTTTCTCCGTCGGAATGGCAAACTTGCGTCCACTGAACGCCTGCCTCCCCCGAACAGCTTGCCGCCCGAGGAACCAACCGAACACTGATTGCCGTCGGTGAAGCCGCAACCGCCGCGCAGGCCATAGGCGTCCTCGACCATCTCGCGGTGGGTTGTCGGCACTACGAAACGATCCTCATAATCGGCCAACGACATGATCCGGTACATCTCGTCAATCTGCAGCGGGTCGAGGCCCACGCGCTTGGCGACCTCCAAATCAATCACGCCGTCGATGGTCTTGGAGCGCATGTAGGCGCGCATGGCCAACATCCGCTCAAGCGCGCTCACGATGGGCGCCTCGTCACCCGCGGTCAGCAGGTTGGCAAGGTAGCGCACCGGGATGCGCAGGGATTTGACGTCGGGCATGTCGCGGTCGATCCCAACGGCGCCGGCTTCGGCGGCGTTCTGGATCGGCGACAGCGGGGGGATGTACCACACCATCGGCAGCGTTCGGTACTCGGGGTGCAGCGGAAAGGCGATCTTCCAGTCCATCGCCATTTTCCACACCGGAGATTTCTGCGCCGATATGATCCAGTCCTCAGGCACCCCTTCGGCACGGGCCGCGGCCTGCACTTCCGGATCGTTGGGGTCGAGGAACAGGCCGAGCTGGGCATCGTAGAGCGCCTGCTCGTTGGCCACCGAGGCGGCCTCCTGAATCCTATCGGCGTCATAGAGCATCACGCCGAGGTAGCGGATGCGCCCCACGCAGGTTTCCGAACATACCGTCGGCAGGCCGGATTCGATGCGTGGATAGCAGAAGGTGCATTTCTCGGATTTGCCGCTTTCCCAGTTGTAGTAGATCTTCTTGTAGGGACAGCCCGAGACGCACATCCGCCAGCCGCGGCACCTTTCCTGGTCGATCAGCACGATGCCGTCTTCCTCGCGCTTGTAGATGGCGCCCGACGGGCAGGAAGCCACACAGGCCGGATTCAGGCAGTGCTCGCACAACCGCGGCAGGTACATCATGAAGGTGTTTTTATATTCCCCGCAGATGTCTTTCTGGATGCCTTCGAAATTGTAGTCTTTTGAGCGCTTCTCGAACTCGCCACCAAGAATTTCCTCCCAGTTCGGACCCCATTCGATCTTTTCCATCCGCAAGCCGGATATTTTCGAGCGCGGGCGGGCGGTGGGAAAGGCTTCCATCTCGGGGGCCGACTTAAGGTGGTCATAGTCGAAGTCGAACGGCTCGTAGAAGTCGTCGATCTCCGGCAGGTCGGGGTTGGCGAAAATATTCGCCAGAATGCGCCACTTGGCCCCCTGTTTGGGCCGGATCTTGCCCGAGGAGATTCGTTCCCAACCGCCGTTCCAACGTTTCTGATTTTCCCAGTCCTTCGGATAGCCGATGCCGGGCTTGGTCTCAACGTTGTTGAACCAGGCATATTCAACTCCATCCCGACTGGTCCAAACGTTCTTGCAGGTAACCGAACAGGTGTGGCATCCGATGCATTTATCAAGATTCAGGACTTTGCCGATTTGCGCACGAACTTTCATTGCTCACACCTCCTTCTTGGCGGGCCGGTCGAGCCAGTCGACCTTTTTCATTTTCCGCACGATGACGAATTCGTCGCGGTTCGATCCCACGGTGCCGTAGTAGTTAAAGCCGTAGGACTGCTGGGCGTAACCACCAATCATGTGGGTGGGTTTCACCGTCGCCCGGGTAACCGAATTGTGGATCCCGCCGCGTTTGCCGGTCTGTTCCGATCCCGGCGTGTTCACGATCTTTTCCTGGGCGTGATACATGAGGGTCATGCCCTCCTTCACCCGCTGCGATACGACCGCACGCGCGATCAGCGCGCCGTTGATGTTGTAGAGCTCTATCCAGTCGTTGTCGACGATACCCGCCTTCTTTGCATCCGCCTCCGAAAGCCAGACCACCGGTCCACCGCGGTTTAGCGTCAGCATCAGCAGGTTGTCGGAAAAGGTGGAATGGATGCCCCATTTCTGGTGCGGCGTAATGAAGTTGAGCACGACGTAGGGCTCGCCGTCACGCGCGGAGGCATTGACCGCCTCGGTGATCGTCTTGAGATCCACCGGCGGGCGCCAAGTGCAGAACTGCTCGCCGAAGGCGCGCATCCACAGGTGATCCTGGTAAAGCTGCTGACGACCGCTGAGCGTCCGCCACGGAATCAGCTCATGCACATTGGTGTAGCCTGCGTTATAGCACACATGTTCGCTCTCGATGCCCGACCAAGTGGGCGAGGAAATGATCTTGCGTGGTTGCGCGGCCACGTCACGGAAGCGGATCTTCTCATCCTCCTTGGGCCTGGCCAGGTGGGTGTGGTCGATCCCGGTATTCTTCGAGAGCGCATCCCAAGCCTTCACCGCCACCTCGCCGTTGGTCTCGGGAGCGAGCATCAGGATTACTTCGCTGGCATCAATGTCGGTATCGATCTTTGCCAGCCCCTTGGTGGGGCCTTCCTCGGTGACTACGCCATTGAGATCCTTGAGGTGCTGGACCTCCAACCCGGTATTCCAAGCAATGCCCTTGCCGCCGTTGCCCACCTTCTCCATGAGCGGCCCCAGCGAGGTGAAGCGCTTGTAGAGATTGGGATAGTCGCGCTCCACCGGAATGTAGTTGGGCGCGGTCTTGCCGGGGATCAACTCGCACTCGCCCTTCTTCCAGTCGCGCACCTCCGGCTGGGCGATCTCGGCGGGTGTGTCGTGCAGCGTGGGCAGGGCCACGATGTCGGTCTCCTTGCCAAGATAGCCCGGCACGATTTCCGAAAACTTGCGGGCAATGGCCTTGAAGATCTCCCAGTCGGATTTCGACTCGTAGGCCGGGTCCACGGCCGCCTGCAGCGGATGGATGAAAGGGTGCATATCCGAGGTGTTGAGGTCGTTCTTCTCGTACCACGAGGCGGTAGGCAGCACGATGTCGGAATAGACGGCGGTGGTGGACATACGAAAGTCAATGCACACCAGCAGGTCCAGCTTGCCCTGCGGCGCCTCGTCGTGCCACTTCGCCTCAATCGGCTTCTGGCGACCCTCCTCGCCCAGATCCTTGCCCATCACCCCGTGATCGGTGCCCAACAGATGCTTAAGGAAATACTCATGCCCCTTGCCGCTCGATCCCAGCAGGTTGGAGCGCCACACGAACAAATTGCGTGGCCAGTTCTCCGGCGCGTCCGGATCCTCGCAGGACATCTCCAGCACGCCGGACTTAAGTTGTTCGATCACATAGGCAAGGATGTCCTTGCCGGCCTTCTTCGCGGCCTTGGCCACCTCCAGTGGGTTGGTCTTGAGCTGCGGGGCCGACGGCAGCCAGCCCATCCGCTCGGCGCGGATGTTGTAGTCGATCAGGCTGGCCTTGTTCCAGTCGCCTTCGGGTGCCGTGGGCGAGATGATCTCGCGTGCGCTCAGAGTCTCGTAGCGCCACTGGTCGGTATGGGCATACCAAGCGGAAGTTGAATTCATGTGTCGCGGCGGGCGCGCCCAGTCCAGCGCAAAGGCCAGAGGCTGCCAGCCGGTTTGCGGGCGCAACTTCTCCTGGCCCACGTAGTGGCTCCAACCGCCTCCCGACTTGCCGACGCAGCCGCACATCACCAGCATGTTAATGATGCCGCGATAATTCATGTCCATGTGGTACCAATGGTTGAGGCCGGCCCCGAGGATGATCATCGAGCGGCCTTCGGTCTTTTCCGCGTTTAGTGCAAATTCGCGCGCCACGGTGATGATCTGATCGCGCGGTACGCCGGTAATCTTCTCTGCCCAGGCCGGGGTGAAAGGTAAATCTTCGTCGTAGGACTTGGCCGCCCAGTCGCCGCCCAGACCCCGATCAAGACCGTAGTTGGCGCAGAACAGGTCAAAGACCGTGGCTACATAAGTTTCACCATCCGACAGTTTGAGCTTTTTGACCGGCACATTGCGGGTCAACACATTAGGGTGTTCACATTTGACGAAGTTATCGGTCGCCTCGCCGCCAAAATATGGGAAATCAACGCCGACAATCTCATCATGGTTTTCTTCCAAAACAAGCGACAGACGCAGTTCGGTATCACGCTCGCCGGATTTTTCTTCCAGGTTCCAACGACCTTTCTCGCCCCAGCGGAAACCAACCGAGCCATTGGGAACCACCGGATTACCGGAGCGGCGATCACAGGCGATGGTTTTCCATTCGGGATTGTTGGATTCACCTAAGTTGTCATCAAAGTCAGCCGCGCGCAGCAAACGCCCAGGCACCAGTTTGCCGTCTTGTTCATCCAGACGCACCAGCATCGGCATATCGGAATAACGCCGCACGTAGTTCTCAAAATAAGCGACCTGCCGGTCGAGATGGAACTCGCGCAGGATCACGTGGCCCATGGCCAAAGCCAGGGCGCTGTCGGTGCCCTGCTTGGGGGCCAGCCAGATGTCGCCGAACTTGGCAGCCTCCGAATAGTCGGGACTGACCACCGCCGACTTGGTGCCGTTGTAGCGGGCCTCGGTGTAGAAATGGGCGTCGGGCGTGCGCGTCTGCGGCACGTTCGAACCCCACAGGATCAGGAAACCGGCGTTGTACCAATCGGCCGATTCCGGCACGTCGGTCTGCTCGCCCCAGGTCATGGGGCTGGCCGGCGGCAGATCACAATACCAATCGTAGAAGCTCATGCAGGTGCCGCCCAGCAGCGACAGGTAGCGCGAGCCGGCAGCGTAGGACACCATGGACATGGCGGGAATAGGAGAGAAGCCAAACACCCGGTCAGGACCGTAAGTTTTGGCGGTATAAGCATTGGCGGCGGCGATGATTTCAGTCGCTTCATCCCAATCGGCACGTACGAAACCACCTTTACCGCGCAGGACAGTATAGTCGGCCCGCAGGATTGGATCCTCTTGCAGCTTTGTCCAGGCCTCAATCGGCGAATTACTGCTGCGCAACTTGCGGTAGCTTTTCAACAACCTGGCGCGGATCAGCGGAGTTTTCACCCGGTTGGCGGAATAGAGATACCAGCTGTAGCTTGCGCCACGGGCGCAGCCGCGTGGTTCATGGTTCGGCATACCGGCGCGGGTGCGCGGATAATCGGTCTGCTGGGTTTCCCAGGTGACGATGCCGGATTTGACGTAGATTTTCCAGCTACAGGACCCTGTACAGTTTACGCCATGAGTGGAACGCACGACTTTGTCGTGGCGCCAGCGGTTACGGTAGGTGTCTTCCCAATCGCGGTTCTCGGACGTGGTATCGCCATAGCCGTTCGCGAAAGTCCCGACGCTTCTGTTTTTCAGGAAATTCAAGCGGTCCAGTAGATGGCTCATGCTTATTTCTCCGTTTCGCAGGATTCAGGATTCATGGGTTTTTCACGTAAGCCCCGGGGCGCATGTAGAACCACCAGTTGATAAGCAGACAGACAAAGTAGAACACCGCGAACCCATAGAGCGCGTGCTCCGGTGCCGCCACCTTGATCTGCTCGCCGAACACCTTGGGAATGATGAATGCGCCGTAGGCCCCTATCGCCGCGGTCCAACCCAGCACCGGCCCGGCCTGCTCCTTGTTGAAGACCACGGCGATGGTGCGAAAGGTGGAGCCATTGCCCACGCCGGTAGCCGCGAACAACACCAGGAAGAGAAGAAAGAAGGGAACGAAGTACTCTTCCGGGGTCGCCGAGCGATAGGCGACGGACATGTAATAGGCCACCCCGAGGGCCGCGACGATCATCACGATGGCAACGATCTGCGTGATCTTCGCACCGCCGACCTTGTCGGAGGCCCAACCGCCCAGGGGACGGATGAAGGCGCCGATGAACGGTCCCATCCAGGCGTACATCAGCGCGCTCGGGGCATTGGGATTCACCACGTCATGCTGGAGCACCCCCGCCGCGTCCGGCACATGGATGTAACCGAACACCACCTTGATGGCCAGCGGAAAGGCCGCTGAATAGCCGATGAACGAGCCGAAGGTCATAACGTAGATGATGGTCATCGCCCACGTGTGTTTGTTGTTGAAGATCTTGTACTGGCGCGTCAGGTTGGGACGGATGTCACCGGGAATGAGTTTCAACAGGAACACCGTCGCCACGACCACCGCCGGGAGAACGAGCCATTTGTTCACCAGGCCGATCCCAATCGGTGGCGGCAGCATCGCGTAGAGGCCCGCGGAAGCGGTGAGAAAACCGACGAGCAACATGCCGGTGATCTTGGCGAAGCTATTAACCGGGCCGCCGATGTGGGGGGACACGTGCTCCGTGCGAATGTTGTTCATCCCGTACCAACCAATGAAGGCGAGTGGGACGAGGAACAGCAGCCACACGAAACCGGCGTTTTGCAGCCAAGTCTCGGAGCCTGCCTTGATCTTGCCGATAAGGGTGCCGCTGGTGGTCTGCAAAACCATGGGATCGCCGCTCAAGGGACCGAGCAGCGCGAAGGTCATCACCAGAGGCACTAGGATCTGCATCGTCGTAACGCCGGCGTTGCCCAAACCCGCGTTGAGCCCCAGTGCAAGTCCCTGCATCCGCTTGGGGAAGAAGAAGCTGATGTTGGACATGGAAGAAGAGAAGTTGCCCCCGCCGATGCCCGAGAGCAGGGCAAGCAGCTGGAACACCCACAGCGGCGTATCCTGGCTTTGCAGGGCGAGGCCCGTCCCCAGCGCCGGGATCATCAGGAGCGCGGTGGTGAAAACAATGGTATTGCGTCCCCCCGCGATACGGATGAAGAACGTGTTCGGAATACGCAGTGTCGCGCCGGTCAGGCCGGCGATGGCGGATAACGTGAACAGCTCGGGCGCGGAGAAGGGGAAGCCGAGGTTGAGCATCTGCACGGTGATGATTCCCCAGTACAGCCACACGGCAAACCCGCACAACAGGCTGGGGATCGATATCCACAGGTTTCTGAAGGCGATCTTCTTGCCGGTCGACTCCCAAAAGGCGTTGTCCTCGACGTCCCATTTTCTGATGTCAGTCATAGTTTTCCTCTTGTTGTGACCTTAATTTTGCAAGTATTCCGGCATTGCGCCGGGCATCCTGCCCGGCGCCTTCGGTGCGCGTAAAATTCGGGCGCAAACCGCCGTCCAGTTCCGTCGATCGATGTTTGCCCCCGGCGTCACGGTCCATACCGGGCGTGAATTCATTCCGATACACCGGGCGCGACCTGCGATCGGCCGGCCCGGTCCCTGCCGCGCTCGCCGGAGTAGTGCATCCACATCAGCGATACCAATGTGACGCCGAACAGGAGCATGAAGGCGGTGCTGTTAACCCCGGTGACGTCGAGGACGGCGCCGAACATGATGGGCAGAAAGAATCCCCCCAGGCCCCCGACCAGACCGACGATACCGGAGACCACGCCCATGTCTCCGTAGTACTCGTCGGAGAGATACTTGAACACCGAGGCCTTACCGAATCCCCATGCGATGCCGACGATAAACAGCAGCACCGTGAACCACCACACGTTGACGCCCAGAGTCATGCGCAACTCACCGTTGTCGACGGTGCGAATCACCACCTCGGTGGGTGGATAGGACATGAAGAACAAGGAAGCCAGGGAGACCCACATGATCCACCAGGTCACGGTGTGGGCACCGAAGCGATCGGAAAGCCAGCCGCCCAAGGCACGGATTATCCCCGAAGGCAGCACGAAGATCGCCGCCAGAAGGGCCGCGGTGCGCAGATCGAAGCCGTACTCGCTGATGTAGTACTTGGTCATCCATAGCGACAGCGCCACGAAACCGCCGAACACCAACGAGTAATACTGGCAATACTTCCACACCACGGGATCCTTAAGCACCTGCAACTGATCGCGGAAGGTGACGCGGGACGCCACGCGGCGTTCGGGCTCGGGGAAAGCAAAGAACCAGAAGGCGATGGCAGTGATGGTCATGGCCACGGCGTAGATCTTAGGCACCGCCTGCCAACCGTAGGCCACTACCAGGGAGGGAGCGACAAACTTGGTCAGCGCGGCGCCCGCGTTACCGGCGCCGAAGATGCCCATGGCGAAGCCTTGACGCTCGCGGGTAAACCAGCGCGCGGTGTAGGAAATGCCCACGGCAAACGATGCGCCGCAAGCGCCAACGAACAGGCCGAGAACCAGGAAATGCCAATATGCGGTAGCCTCGGCGAGCAACCATAGCGGGACGATGACCGAAACCAACAAACCGAAGTACACCGGACGGCCGCCGTACTTGTCGGTGAGCATACCCAACGGCAGGCGCAACAACGAACCGGTAAGAATGGGAGTGGCGACAAGGATGCCAAACTGCGTCTCGTTGAGCTCCAGATCAGCTGCGATGGGAATGCCGATTATGGCAAACACGACCCACACTGCGAAGCAGACCGTGAACGCAATTGTGTTCATGGTCAGTACGGAGAGTTGCTTAAAACGTGTGCTTGGCATGAATACCGACCTCCTGTTTAATCTTTTCCAGGTTGCTCGATCCAGGGGTAACGCCGTGGATTTAATAAACCTGAATCAAATCTATAATTGATTTAAATAAATAGAATTGACTTGGATCAAATAAAACTGGGCTATTTCCACCCAATCCTTCAGGATAGCGCCCTCGCAGCAACTACTTGCCACGAATGACTTCGGCAAATCCGACTATTGCAAGATTTACTCAATTAATTAAATAGAGTAATCAGGGTATAAATAATGGAGGATAATTCTGGAAATTAATTTGATTCGCCTTGAAAGGGCTTTGCTTTACTCAGTATCCGAATGGATACCGACCTACATTGAACGTATGCAAGACGAGGTTCCTACTCAACCACAGCGCAACATTCTTTGTGATTACTCTCAGCCGTAATTCACGCATGGTGTCCTACAGATGCGCCCGTGGATGTGGTGCCGGTCGCCGACTATGCGGACGTCTCATCCAACACCAAGTGGAACACGGAAGAGTTGATCGCCAGCATGGGGCGGATCTTCTCGCTGACTCGAATCGAGAC
>JALURZ010000163.1 GCA_027058735.1 Hyphomicrobiales bacterium
GGGTTTGGCGCGCATCGGCGCCCATGCCGCGCGCCAAACCCACCGTTGTCGCCAGCCTTGGCGCCGCACCCAAAGACAGTGGCGGCCTTGCCGCCCTGATCGAACGCGACGCATTGACGACCGCTGCCCTGCCGGCGAAATCCGTCCCGCTGCCGCGGCAGAGACCGGTTGCGATCGCGGCGTTGCGGACCCTGTCGCCACCGCCCCCTTCGCAGCCGCGTTTCAAGACACTTCCCGCGACCGTCACGCTCGCCACGGCGCGCGCCGGGCGTTTTGTCGATCCTGTCAGCACCGGGCGCGCCAAGGCGGACCGGCTTGACAGAATCGGCATGAAAGTCGCGGCACGCAGGATTGCCTACACTGCGCCCAGGCGCCGCTTGATCATCAACCGTGCGCCAAAGGGCAACCTGCTCATGACCCGTCTGCTGCGCCCCGGCATAGGCGCGCCGCGCAAGGGCGACCAAATGGGCGACAAGACGGCATCGGCCGCAGTCACCCCGGGCGCGCGCGCAATCGTTCTCAATGACAACTAGAGCGTGTCAATTGTCGGCGACCGGTTCGCCGGCCATTCCCAGCGCATGCAGATAGGTCTCCAGCAGCGCCTGTTCCTCCTCGCGCTGCGAGGTGTCCAGCTTGCGCAGGGAGACCACCCGGCGCAATGTCTTTATGTCGAAACCATTGGCCTTGGCCTCGCCATAGACCTCGCGAATATCGGCGCCCAGCGCCGCCTTTTCTTCTTCGAGGCGCTCGATGCGTTCCACCAGCGAGCGCAATTGTCCGCGCACGAGCCCTGTTGAGTCAGCCATTGTGCACCCCCCCTGCTGCAATCTTGATGCGGGTCCTGAGTTCTGTGAATTCCGGTGTCAGGAATGCTTGTGGCGCGCCTCATAGGCGGCCATCTGTTCAGGCGTGGCCGGGGTCTGGTATTTCTCCTTCCAGTCGGCATAGGCCATCCCGTAGATGATTTCTCGCGCGGCCGCGCGGTCCATTTCGACGCCGCGCTCGTTGGCCGCCTCGCAATACCAGTCCGACAGGCAGTTGCGGCAGAAACCCGCAAGGATCATCAGGTCGATGTTCTGGACATCGGCACGGTCACGCAGGTGGTTCACCAGCCGGCGAAACGCCGCCGCCTCGAGTTCCGTCTTGATTGTGTCATCCATCGAAAGATCAGCCTCCCTTTGCTGCGCCCGCGCGGCCGCGCGCGGTATCTGCGGCCGGGCGGATCGTGTGTAGCCCATCGCGCTTCAAAATCCTGCGCAAGTGGCCGCCAAGCCGTGCGGCCCACCGGTCAACGCCTTGCGCGGTTTCGATCAGGTCCTGGCGCACTTCGACCACGGCATGGGCCAGACCGCGCCGGGTCCCGTGGCGATAAAGCGTGTCGCCCCGCAATTCGCCCGAATAGGGCTCGTTGTCGCCAACGACCAGACCGGGCTCGCCGCGCAGCCCGTGCAAAAGCGGCTGCGCCAGGCGTGCGTCGCGGTCCCACAAGATGCCCACGTGCCACGGGCGTTCAATCCCCCGCCAGACGGGCGTGAAACTGTGGATCGACACGAGCGCGGGCGGTTTTCCCGCCGCGCTCACCTCGTCAATCACGTCATCGATGGCCTGGTGGTAAGGCTCGTAGTAAAGCGCCAGGCGGCGGGCCGTTTCACGGGCATCGACATGGCGATTGGCGGGCACCACCAGCCCGTCGGACACACACATGATCAGGGTCGGATCATCGACCCCGCGATTGGGATCGACAAGCAGCCGGGAAAACCGGCTCAGCACCGCCGGCGCCCCCAGATCGGCGGCCAGCGCGCGGGTCAGCGCGCCGGCACCGATATCATAGGCGACATGGCGCTCAAGATCCTCCGGCGAAAGACCCAGCTGGCCGTAGCGGTCGGGTATCCGGTTGCTGGCATGATCACACAGAAGCACAAGGCGGCGCGCCGCGTCGCCGGCAATGAGTTCCACAGGCGCGAAGGCGGCCTCGCCGGGGGCCTGGGTTGCGGCATCTGCTGCGGCATCCTTGAACATGGCGCGCACTATAAGGTTGGCCGCCTCACAAGACCAGTGGGCAATGGGGACAAACCGAACCCGGCCGCGCCGCGCAGACCCGGCCGCTGTCCTCCGCCCGGCGCGGCCACGAGCCGCAACATCATTTGCGCCATTGTGCCGCCCGAATTGACGCGCTATTTATTGGATATGGCGCGGGAACGGGGCAGCGCCCGGTCGCGGCGCGCACGCGTTCGGCTGGCGTTGGCGGGCAGGCTGGCGTTGGCGGGCAGGCTGGCGTTGGCGGGCAGGATGAGTATGTTTGGCTGAATTTGATTTTTGCAAGTCGGAGACGATGGCAATGCGGTTTGGATTGGCAGGCATCATCGGGTTGACAGGCCTGATCGCGCTCGCCTCCTGGTCGACGCCGGTGCGGGCGGATCTCAAGATCTGCAACAACACCGGCAGCCGGATCGGCGTGGCGCTTGGCTACAAGGATACCAAAGGCTGGGCGACGGAGGGTTGGTGGAACGTGGACCCCCAGGCTTGCGAAACCCTGCTCGAAGGCGATTTGATCGCGCGCTATTATTATCTCTTCGCGGTCGATTATGACAAAGGCGGCTCGTGGGGCGGCAACGCCAATCTGTGCAGCCGCGACAAGCTGTTCACAATCCGCGGGATATCGGACTGTGAAAGCCGCGGCTACAAGAAGTCCGGCTTCTTTGAAGTGGACACAGGCGAGGAGGCGGACTGGACGGTAACCCTTTCCGGTCCGAAGACCACCGAGGCATCGCAATAGTGAAACGCAACCGCCGGGTCAAGGTTGTCGCGACACTTGGGCCGGCCTCATCTTCCCGGGACATCATCACCGCGATGTTCGATGCGGGCGCGGATGCGTTTCGCATCAACATGAGCCATTCCTCCCACAGTGACCTGAAAACCCTGCACGGCATCATCCGCAAGGTGGAAGCCGCGCGCGGGCGGCCGATCTGCATTCTGGCCGATCTCCAGGGGCCGAAACTGCGCATCGGCGATATTGCCGGCGGCGCGGTGTCGCTCAAGGCAGGCCAGGAGTTGATCCTCGATGGCAGGCCCGATGAGGGCGGTGCCGAACGCATCGGGCTGCCGCATCCCCAAGTGCTGGCCGCAGCCTCACCGGGCGACGCCATCCTGCTGGATGATGGCAAGGTCCGCCTGCGGGTTCACGACAAAGGCGACGGGTTTCTCGCCTGCAAGGTTGAATTCGGCAGCAAACTGGCGAGCCGCAAGGGGGTCAGCCTGCCCGATACGGTGCTGCCGCTCAGCGCCATGACGGACAAGGACCGTTCGGATCTGGAATTCGCCATCAACCTTGGCGTCGACTGGATTGCGCTGTCCTTCGTGCAGCGCCCGGAAGACGTGGCCGAGGCGCGCAAGGCGACGCTGGGGCGGGCCGCCATCATGGCGAAAATCGAAAAACCGTCCGCCGTGGAACGAATCGAGGAGATCCTGGAAATCGCCGACGGCATCATGGTGGCGCGGGGCGATCTTGGCGTGGAAATGCCGATCGAGCAGGTGCCCGGCCTGCAGCGCCGGCTGACCCAGTCCGCGCGCCAGCTCGGCAAGCCGGTCGTCATCGCCACCCAGATGCTCC
>JALURZ010000164.1 GCA_027058735.1 Hyphomicrobiales bacterium
CTCAAGCACGGCGGCCCGCGCCATCGGTAATATGGATGCAGGCCCCTACCACGACTACAAGCGCACGGCGCGGGCCGCCGTGCTTGAGTCCCATGCGCGGCTCGCGGATCGTTATGACGCCATTGTCGCGGAGGGCGCGGGCTCGCCGGCGGAAATCAATCTGCGCGACCACGACATCGCCAATATGGGATTTGCCGAAGCCGTCGATTGTGCGGTCATTCTCATCGCCGATATCGACCGCGGCGGCGTGTTCGCCCATATCGCGGGCACCCTGGAGCTGTTGAGCGAGAGCGAACGGGGCCGCATCGCGGGCTTTGTCATCAACCGGTTTCGCGGCGATATCGCCCTGCTGCAATCAGGCCTGAACTGGCTTGCGGAGCGCACCGGCAAACCCGTCCTTGGGGTTCTGCCCTATCTGCAGGACGTGCATCTGGAAGCCGAGGACGCATTGCCGCGCGGGGACCACTCATCGCGCGACTACGAGGCGGAAAGCCTGAACATCATCGTTCCGGCCCTGCCGCGCATCGCCAACCACACCGATTTCGATCCCCTGCGCCTGCATCCGCAGACCGGGTTCCGCTTCATCGGCCCCGGTGAGCGCGTGCCGCCCGCCGATCTCATCGTCCTGCCCGGCTCCAAATCCGTGCGCGCCGATCTTGGCTGGCTGCGCGCGCACGGCTGGCAGGACGCCATCCACCGGCATCTGCGCTATGGGGGCAGGCTGATCGGCCTGTGCGGCGGCTTTCAGATGCTGGGGCGGATGGTTCATGATCCCGGCGGCCTGGAGGGTGATCCGGGCAGCAGCGAGGGGCTGGGACTGTTCGACATGGAAACGACGCTCGAGCCCGAAAAGCAGCTGCGCACCGTTGCCGGCCGCCTCGCCATGAGCGATGCGAAGATCGACGGCTATGAAATCCATGCGGGCGTCACCCGCGGCCCCGCCCTGGACAGACCGGCGGTGTATCTGGAGCACGGTCCCGACGGCGCGCGCAGCGCGGATGACCGGATTTTCGGCACCTATTTGCACGGCCTGTTCGCATCCAGCGACGCCTGTACCGCCCTGCTCGGCTGGGCCGGATTGCGCGGCGCGGAACCCCACGACTATCTCGCCCTTCGCGACGCCGCCATCGAGCGCCTTGCCGACATGGTGGAGCGCCATCTCGACACGGACCGGCTGCGGCGGTTTTTCCATCTCCCGGAGGCGTCATGAAAACGCTGATCCTTGGCGGCGTGCGCTCGGGCAAGAGCCGGCTTGCCGAACGGATCGCGAAGGAATGCGGCGATCCGGTCACCTATATCGCCACCGCCACGCTGGAGGACGGGGAAATGCGCGCGCGCGCCGCCCTCCACCGCGCGCAGCGCCCGGACCACTGGCGGGTGATCGAGGAACCGGTCCGGCTGGCCGACACCCTGGGCGCGCAGGCGGCCGCCGGGCGCTGCCTGCTCGTCGATTGCCTGACCCTGTGGCTCACCAACCTGCTGGGCGCGGATGACGGGGCGGTATTCGAGCATGAGCGCGCCGCCCTGCTCGCCGCATTGCCCGCACTGGACGGCCGCGTCATTCTGGTCGCCAACGAGACCAATATGGGGATCACCCCGATGGGCGAACTGTCGCGGCGCTATTGCGACGAGGCGGGCAGGCTGCATCAGGACATCGCGCGCATCTGCGAGCGGGTCGTGCTGACCGTGGCCGGCCTGCCGCAGGTATTGAAAGGACAACCCCTGTGAGCGGCTCCACGCCATGGTTTCGCCAGCCCGCCGCCGTCCCCGACGAGGACGCGCGCAAGGGCGCCCGGGCACGTCAGGCGATCCTCACCAAACCGCCCGGCGCGCTTGGCCGCCTTGAGGAGATCGCCATGCAGCTTGCCGCCCTGCAGGGAACGGAACGCCCGGATGTGGAGGCGGCGCATATTTCGCTCTTTGCCGCCGATCACGGGGTGGCGGGCGAAGGGGTCTCCGCCTTTCCCCAAAGCGTGACCGGCGAAATGGTGAGGAATTTCTCGCGCGGCGGGGCCGCCATCTGCGTGCTCGCCCGCGAACTCGGCGCAACCCTTGAGGTCATCGATCTGGGAACGCTCGAGGACCCCGGCCCGCTTGACGGCGTGGTGAACGCACGCCTCGCACCCGGCACCGCCAATATGTGCCGCGAACCGGCGATGAGCGCAGCGCAGCGCGATGCAGCACTCAAGGCGGGGCGCGGCGCGGCACGGCGCGCGGCCAACGCGCGGTTGTTCATCGGCGGCGAAATGGGGATCGGCAACACCACCGCGGCAACGGCTCTCGCTTGCGCGCTGCTCGAGGTGGAACCCGGACCCCTCACCGGTCCGGGCACCGGCCTCGACGCGGATGGCGTGGCGCACAAGCGCGCCGTCATCCAACAGGCCCTCGACCTGCACCATGGCCGCCTCGCGGACCCGTTGGAGGCCCTGCGCCGGGTGGGCGGTTTTGAGATCGCCGCCCTGTGCGGGGCGTATATCGCCTGTGCGCAAGACCGGCGCGCCGTGCTGGTCGACGGCTTCATCGCATCGGCGGCCGCGCTTGCCGCAACGCGGATTTGCCCGGGCGCGGAAAACTGGCTGCTGTATTCCCATCGATCGGGCGAACCGGGCCAACGCATCATTCTCGATGCGCTGGCCGCCCGGCCCCTGCTCGATCTGGGGCTGCGCCTCGGCGAAGGCAGCGGGGCGGCGAGCGCAGTGCCGCTGTTGCGCCTCGCCTGCGCCCTGCATAATGAGATGGCGACATTCGCTGAGGCCGGCATCGCGGAAAAAGGAGCCTGACCGCGACCGGTCGGGAAGAACCATGAACTGGCTCGTCCCCGTTATTGCCGCCGTGCGGTTTCTCACCGTGCTGCCGGTCCCGAAAACCCGGCCCCCCGATGGCGAGACGCTCGGCCGTTCGGTGCTCGCCTATCCGCTGGTGGGCCTGCTGCTCGGCGGCCTGCTCGCCATGCTGCTCTGGGCATCGGCCTCCCACCCGGCGCTGATCGCGGCGACGGCGATGGTGACTGTCTGGGTCATCGCCACCGGAGCGCTGCATCTGGACGGACTGGCGGACAGCGCCGATGCCCTGATCGGCGGCCTTGGCGATCGCGACCGGACACTCGCCATCCTGAAGGATGCCGCCTGCGGCCCGGCCGGGGTGATCGCGCTCATTCTCGTGCTGGGCCTGAAGGTGGCGGCGCTCGACACTCTCATCACCTCGGGCAACGCGGTGATCGTGCTGCTGGCGCCCGTGCTGGGGCGCACCGCGCTGGTGGTCTTGTTTTTGACCACGCCTTATGTGCGCGAACGCGGGCTCGGCAGCGGCCTTGTGCAACACATGCCGCGCCGCGCCGCGAACATTGTGACCCTGATCGTTCTGGCCGCCGTCATGCTGCTTGGCGGGGCGGCCGCATTCTGGCTGATCCTGGTTGCCGCCGGCGTCCTTGTCGCGCTGCGCGCGCTCATGACGCGGCGCATCGGCGGGGCGACGGGCGATACCGCCGGCGCGCTGGTCGAAATCACCGAGACAGCCGTCCTGCTGGCGGGCGCGGCGGCGGGCTGATCGCGGCGAAACGGTTTGGCTTGGGGGGGCCGGTTCGGCCCACACTCAAGCGTGGCG
>JALURZ010000165.1 GCA_027058735.1 Hyphomicrobiales bacterium
TGAGAAGGTTGCCCGTGCCCCGCCCCGACATGAACCCGCCGCCGCCACCGCCGCCGCCGATGCCCAGCGCACCGCCCTCGGAGCGTTGCAGCAATATCGCTATGATAAGGCCAATCGCGATCATCACGTGAATGACCAGAATTACGGCGCCCATGTCGTCATCGCTTCAATTGGGATCAATTCCCGACAGCTTTTACACGATGGCACGCCAAACGCAAAGCCGGATTTCAGGTATGATTCTCAGGGCTTGAGCATCATCGTCCGCAAACTCGCATGTGCGGCCGTGACGGTCAGCAGGATGCCCCCCGCGGCCACCAGACCAATGCCCGCCAGTGCTAATGGGGAGGGCCATTCCCCGAAGCCGAAAAACCCGACAAACAGGGCGAAAATCACGGCCGTATAGCGCACCGGCGCCAGCAGGCTCGCGCGCGCGGCGCGGAACGCACGCATGTTGCTCACCTGCGTAAGGATCGCCAGCGGCCCCATGAGCGCCAGAACCGCGGCCGATTGCAGCGACATCGGTTGCCACACGAGCAAAGCGGGCAGCAGCACAAGCAGGCTCGCCGCCGCGTTGACGACAAACAGGGTGCGTTCGATCCGGTCGCGTTCGGCGGTATAGCGGATAACAACCGATTCCAGTCCCCAGATCGCCGCCCCGAACAGCGCCGCGAGCGCACCGGGCGTCAGATAGAACGCCAGATCGCTGGAGGGTTCAGCAGCGATCAGCGCGCCCGAAAAGCAGATCACGGCCGCCGCGGCCGTCACCCTGTTGACGCGCTCCTTGAGGATGGCGCCGGCGAAGATCATCATGAAAACGCCGTTGGTCAGCGTTACCGCCTGTGCATTGGCGAACGGCATGCGGGTGATGGCATAGACAAAGGCGCTGATGCGCGCCAGCGCCATGGCGGCCCGCAGAACATGCAGTCGGGTCAGCCGCCAGGGCGCCAGCACAGGCATGTTCGCCTGCCCCGCCGCGCCCATGGCAAAGAACGGCGCAATCACCGCCAGCCCGAAAAAATAGCGGAAAAACACCACCTGGAAAGGGGAAATCCCGGGCCCGACAATCTTGGGAAGCGACAGCAGAAGCGTTGCGAACATGACCCCGGAAATGGCCCATAGCAGGCCTGCCAGCGTCTGCTCGCCGGGGGGCAAGCCCGTGTTCATCGCGCATAGGCGGCGACGATACCCAGCATGTCGGACGCCTTGAGGCTGGCCCCGCCGACAAGGGCCCCGTCCACATTGGCGATGGCCATCAGCTGCGAAGCGTTCGCCGGCTTTACCGAGCCGCCATAGAGAATGCGCACCGATCCTCCCTCCTCTTCGCCCATCCGCCCGGTCAGCAGCGTGCGAATGGCGCGGTGAACTTCCGCGATGTCCCCGGGCCCGGGCGTCAGCCCCGAACCGATCGCCCAGACCGGCTCATAGGCGATGATCGAGTTCGCCGGCCGCGCCCCGTCGGGCAGGGATCGCGAAAGTTGCTCTGTCACGACTGCCAGCGTTCGGCCGGCTTCGCGCTCGCCCTGCGTCTCGCCGACACACACAATGGCGCTCAGCCCGGCGCGATGGGCGGCCGCCGCTTTCGCGGCGACATCACCGCTGGTTTCGCCCTGCTCGCGACGGCGTTCGGAATGGCCCACAATGATCGCGCTCGCGCCCGCGTCCGCCAGCATTTCGGCCGCCAGTTCGCCGGTATGGGCGCCGGAAATCTCGGCATGGCAGTTCTGCGCCCCGATCCTGACCAATGTGCCCGCGGACTGATCGGCAAACTGCGCCAGCAGGGTCGCCGGCGGGCAAATCATGACCTCGCAACGGCCCTGGAGCGAAATGCCGGCCAGGCCCTCCGCCAGCCGCGCCAGTTCGCCAACCGACGATCTCAGTCCGTGCATTTTCCAGTTTCCCGCAACAAGCGGCATGGGCTTGCTCATGGGTCTCCCCGATCGACAATCCGGCCTGCGCGCTCCCGTTTTAACAGACTGACAAGCCGCAACCAGAAAAAAAAGAAAACACAACAGGACAACCCGCCATGCGCCGCCGTTAAACATCGCCGCGCGGTGCGCCCGAATCCACTTGCCCGTGTCCGGTCGCGCGCCTATGATGTGCCGCGCGCGGCCATGATCGGAAAACTCGGTCATGACACTCATTTCATGACAGTCGTGTTCATGACAGTCCTGACGAATGGGCGCGCCCGCATCCAAAAACCGCTAGAGATGAAAATTCATGCTTGATAGATTGCGTCAGAGTGCCGGAAGCTGGGTCGCCAAGTTTTTCATCGGCGTGCTGGTCTTGAGCTTCGCGGTTTGGGGTGTCGCCGACATCTTCAGCGGCAATCAGGGAACGACCCTGGCAACCGTGGGCGATCAGCAGGTCTCGGCGGCAGAGTTTCAGACCGCCTTTCGCCGCGAAATGACCGAATTTTCACGGCGTACGGGCCGGCAGATCAGCGTCGAGCAGGCCCGCCAGGCCGGCCTCGACCGGCAGATTCTCAGACGCCTGATCAGTCAGGCGGCGCTCGACCAGCAGGTCCGCTCGCTCAACCTGGCGATACCCGACAAGCTGATCTCCAGCAGGATCGTCACCAATCCCCTGTTCCAGAATTCTTCGGGAAAATTCGACCGCGGCCGGTTTGAGCAGTTGCTGATGTCAAACGGGTTTTCAGAGCAGGCCTATGTCTTCGCCGAACGGCGCAACATGCTGCGGACGCATATCGCCGATACGGTTTCCGACGGCATCCAGCTCCCCGAGGTGCTCACCAGCGCCATCTACCGGCAGCAAAACGAAACCCGCACGGCGAATTACTTCATTCTTCCCGTGGCCAAGGTCGGCAATGTCGGCGAGCCCGAACCCGCCGATCTGAAAGCCTTTTACGAGGACAACCAGGCCAGTTTCCGCGCCCCCGAATACCGCAAACTGGTCGTCCTGCGCCTGGAGCCGGAAGACCTTTCCAAACAGATCACCGTGCCGGAAGACCAACTTCGCGAAGCCTACAAGGAGCGTATTTCTGACTATCAGGTCGCTGAAAGGCGCCAGGCCCAGCAGATCGTGTTTCCAACCATGGAAGAGGCGGTGGCGGCGCGGGAAAAACTGCTTTCCGGCGGCGATTTCCTGGCGATCGCGAAGGAGCGCGGCTTCAGTGACGAGGATATCGATCTTGGCACGGTCTCGCGCAAGGATCTGCCTGATCCGGCGATCGCGCAGGCGGTGTTCGGTCTGAACGCGGGCGAAGTCAGCGAGCCTATCGCGGGCTCGCTGTCGATTGTCCTGATCCGGGTGAGCAAGATCATTCCCGGTTCAACCAAGCCGTTTTCCGCCGTGAAAGCGGAACTGGCGAAAAAACTCTCCCATGAAAAAGCCCAGGAGGACCTCCTCAACATACACGACGCGGTCGAGGACGAACGCGCCGGGGGGGCGACGCTTGCCGAGATAGCAAAACGGCTGCGGCTGCCATTGTTCGAGATCGCGGCCGTGGACCGCGCCGGACTGGACCCCTCCGGCAAGACGGTGGCGGCGCTCGACGGGCGCGCCAATGCATTGCAACTGGCGTTCAGTTCCGAAGTCGGGCTTGAAAACGATCCCGTGGATACAGATGACAGCGGTTTCATGTGGGTCGATGTGGTGGGGATCACGCCTTCGGAAGTGCGCCCGTTCGAGCAGGTGAAGGAAAAGGTGACCGCGTTGTGGAAGCGCCAGCGCCGCAGGGCGCTGTTGAGCGACCGGGCGAAAGAGCTGAAAATGCGCGTCGAAGGCGGCCAGAGCCTGAGCGGCGTGGCCGAACAACTGGGGGTCAGGATCGAGACATCGAAACCGCTGAAACGCCGCGACCGGGACCCGGTGTTTACCGCCAGCGCGCTTGAGAAGCTGTTTTCGGTTCCCGCCGACGGTCTGGCCGTTGAAATCGCCCCCGATGGCGCGCAGGCGATGATCATGCAGGTCAGCAACGTCACGGTGCCGGCCTACGATCCCGCCTCCAAGGACGCCACCGAGATGGTTGATTATCTGAAACAGGGACTGCGCGATGACCTGATGGAGGAATATCTTCTGGGCCTTCAGGAGACCACCGGCGTTTCCGTCAATGAAACGGTGTGGCGGATCCTCACCGGCCAGACATCCTGATCCGGCCAGACCCGCCGCCGGCGAAACAACGAAACCTTATCTGACCCCCGAAACAAGTGTTCCACGATGCAGATCCAGCCGGACGTATCGGCATTCCGCGCTTCCTATGAGGCGGGGCACCCGCAGGTTCTGTGGACCCGGCTGGTGGCCGATCTGGAAACACCGGTATCGGCCATGCTCAAACTCGCGCAGGACCGCGACAACTGTTTCTTGCTGGAGTCGGTGGAGGGGGGCGCGGTGCGCGGGCGCTATTCCATCATCGGACTGCATCCCGACATCATCTGGCGCACCGATGGGCGCGGCTCGCGGATCAACCGCCAGGCACTGGAATCGCCTGAAGGCCCGTTCGTCTCCCACGCGGACGATGCACTGGAGGGGTTGCGCGCGCTGATTGCCGAATCGCGCATCGATCTTCCCGAAACCCTCCCTCCCATGGCCGCCGGAGTGTTCGGTTATATGGGCTATGAAACGGTGCGCCTCATGGAGCATCTGCCCGGCCGGAAACACGACTCGCTGAATTTGCCCGACGCGATCATGATCCGCCCCACGGTGATCGCGATTTTCGATTCCGTCAAAGACGAGGTCGTGATCATCACGCCGGTGCGCCCCGTGGCGGGCAGCGATGCCGAATCGGCACGCGAGAAAGCGGTGGCGCGGCTGGCGGAGATCGTGAAGCAGTTGTCACAACCTCTTGAACACACGGCCGAAACGCCTGGCGAAAACCTCAAGCAGAAGGCGCCGGTGTCCAACACGACCCGCAGCGGCTATTGTGCCATGGTCGAGCGCGCCAAAGAATATATCGCCGCCGGCGATATCTTTCAGGTCGTCCTGAGCCAGCGCTTCGAGGCCCCCTTCGAGTTGCCGCCGTTTGCGCTTTATCGCGCGCTGCGCCGCACCAATCCGTCGCCGTTTCTCTATTATCTGAAATTTTCGGGTTTCGCGGTGATCGGCTCGAGCCCGGAAATCCTGGTGCGTGTGCGCGACAACCGCGTCACGGTGCGTCCCCTCGCCGGCACCCGTCCGCGCGGCGAGACCGCCGCCCAGGATCGTGCCTTGTCGGAAGAACTGCTGGCCGACCCCAAGGAACGCGCCGAGCACCTCATGCTGCTGGACCTGGGGCGCAATGATGTGGGCCGGGTCGCGAAAATTGGCACGGTCGAGGTGAGCGAGCAGTTCGAACTGGAATATTACAGCCAGGTCATGCACATCGTTTCCAATGTCCAGGGGGAACTGGCCGATGAGCACGATTCCATCGCGGCCTTGAGCGCGGGCTTTCCCGCCGGCACCGTGTCGGGGGCGCCGAAGATCCGGGCGATGGAAATCATCGATGAACTGGAAGCCGACACCCGCGGGATCTACGCCGGCTGCGTGGGGTATTTTTCCGCCGCCGGCGAAATGGATACCTGCATCGTGCTGCGCACCGCGATTGTCAAGGACGGTGTGATGTATGTCCAGGCGGGCGCCGGCATCGTCGCCGATTCCGTGCCGGAACGTGAATATGGCGAAAGCGTCAGCAAAGCCCGCGCGCTGTTCCGGGCGGCGGAGGAAGCCGTGCGTTTCACCGGGCGGGTCCCGGAGAAGGACGGGGCATGATCATTCTGATCGACAATTATGACAGCTTCACCTACAACCTCGTCCACGCTCTGGGCACGCTTGGCGCGCAATCGGAAGTTTTCCGCAACGACAAGATCACGGTGCGCGATGTTCTGGCGGCGGGCCCGCAGGCCATCGTCCTCTCACCGGGCCCGGCAACGCCGGACAAGGCGGGAATCTGCGTCGATCTGGTGCGCGAGGCCGCGCCCAGCATACCGGTTCTGGGGGTGTGTCTCGGCCATCAGGCGATCGGCGAGGCCTTTGGCGCCAAGGTGGTGCGCGCAACAGAGCAGATGCATGGCAAGCTCAGCGAAATCCGCCACCACGGCAGCGGCATTTTTTCAAACCTGCCGGAAGGTTTCAGCGCAACCCGCTACCACTCCTTGGTGCTTGACAGGCACACGCTTCCCGATTGCCTGGAGATCACCGCGACCAGCGATGCGCAAACCATCATGGGAATTGCCCATCGCCAATTCAATGTTCACGGCGTACAATTCCACCCGGAAAGCATCGCCTCGCAAAGCGGACACGAGTTGTTGGGGAACTTTCTGGAAATGGCGGGAATGTAGCCGGGCTGGCGGACTGTCGAATGGCCGATCTGAAACAGCATATTGCCACTGTGGCGGCGGGAGAGTCGCTGTCGATTGAGGATGCCGCAAACGCCTTTGACATTATCATGTCCGGCGAAGCGACCCCATCGCAAATCGGCGGCTTTTTGATGGCGCTGCGCATGCGCGGCGAGACGGTCGAGGAAATCTCGGGCGCCGTCCGGATCATGCGCGCCAAGATGCTCGCCGTCAGCGCGCCGGACGACGCCATCGATATCGTGGGCACCGGCGGCGACGGCGCGGGCACCTACAATATTTCAACCTGCGCCGCCCTGGTGGCGGCCGGTTGCGGATTGTCGA
Source organism: Hyphomicrobiales bacterium (assembly GCA_027058735.1). Taxonomy (GTDB): domain Bacteria; phylum Pseudomonadota; class Alphaproteobacteria; order Rhizobiales; family JALURZ01; genus JALURZ01. The sequence goes on from JALURZ010000165.1 coordinate 6,612, forward strand.
TCGCCAAACACGGCAACCGGGCGCTGTCGTCGAAATCGGGCGCTGCCGACGCGCTCGTGGCGCTTGGCGTCAATATCGAGATCGGACCGGAAAAAATCGCTGAGTGCATCGCCAAGGCCGGTGTCGGATTCATGTTCGCACCGGCCCATCACTCGGCCATGAAACATGTCGGCCCCACCCGCGTGGAGCTTGGCACGCGCACCATCTTCAACCTGCTCGGGCCGCTTTCCAATCCCGCCGGCGTCAAGCGCCAGGTTGTCGGCGTGTATGAGCGCCGATGGGTGGAGCCGCTGGCCCATGTGCTCGCCAAGCTGGGCGCGGAGCGCATCTGGGTCGTGCATGGCGGCGACGGGCTTGACGAGTTGACGACGACCACCACCACCCATGTCGCGCAGCTCAAGGATGGCACGGTGACGACATTCGATGTGGAACCGGGCGATGCCGGTCTTGAGAAGGCCACGGCCAGGGACCTCAAAGGCGGCGATGCCCGGACCAACGCGGCCGCCATCCGCGATTTGCTCGACGGCGCACCCGGCGCCTACCGCGATATCGTGGTGCTGAACACGGCGGCAGCCCTGGTTGTCGCGGAAAAAGCCGGCGACCTCAAGGCCGGGGCGAAGCTCGCGGCAAAGGCCATCGACAGCGGCGCGGCGCGCCAACGGCTGGCGCAACTGGTCGCAACCTCCAATTCCTGACATGAGCGATATCCTGAAAAAAATTGCCGCCTACAAGCGTAAAGAGGTTGCCGCCGCCAAGAAGGAACGGCCCGCCGGTTTCCATGAGAACATGGCCGAAGCGGCCGGCGCACCGCGCGGATTTCGCGCAGCCCTTGAAAAAGCCATCGCCGCCGGCGGGCCTGCGCTGATCGGCGAAATCAAGCGGGCCAGCCCCTCCAAAGGTCTGATCCGCGAGCATTTCGACCCCCAGCGCCTGGCCAATGCCTATGCCAGAGGCGGCGCGGCGTGCCTGTCGGTGCTGACCGACCGGCCCTCGTTTCAGGGCCAGTTGCTGCATCTGGAAGATGCCCGCGCCGCCTGCCCCCTGCCCGTCTTGCGCAAGGATTTCCTGCTCGACCCCTATCAGGTCACCGAATCGCGCGCCTGGGGCGCCGACTGCATTCTGGTCATCATGGCGATGGTGGACGACGAGATGGCCGCGCGCCTGGTGGGCGAAGCCGAACGCTTCGCCATGGATGTCCTGGTTGAAGTGCATGATGAGGCCGAACTGGCCCGCGCCCTCATCCTGCCGGCACGCCTGATCGGCATCAACAACCGCGATCTCAGGACTTTCCGGACCGATCTGGCGGTAACCGAACGCCTTGCACCCAAGGTGCCGGACGACCGGATTGTCGTCGCGGAAAGCGGACTTGCCACGCCGCACGATCTGGCGCGGCTTTCGCGCATCGGCGTCAATGCGTTTCTCATCGGCGAAAGCCTGATGCGCCAGCCGGATGTCGAGGCCGCCACGCGCGCCATTCTCGCGCCTGCGAGCGAAAAACAGGCGGCCCTATGAGCAAGACGGGGAAAAAACTGACCCATGTCGATGCCAGGGGAAACGCCCGCATGGTGGACGTGAGCGCCAAGGCGGCCACCAGCCGGCAGGCGGTTGCCGCGGGGCGTGTTGTGATGCTGGCCGAAACCCTGGCGCTGATTGTGGAGGGAGGCGCGAATAAAGGCGATGTGCTCGCCGCCGCGCGGCTTGCGGGCATCATGGCGGCGAAAAAGACCCATGAACTGATCCCGCTGTGCCACCCCTTGCAGCTGACAAGCGTCTCGGTTGATTTCGAGCCGGACCGAAGCGCCTCTGCAATCGACATAACCGCGCGCGTCAGGGTGGAAGGCAGGACGGGCGTGGAAATGGAAGCGCTGAGCGCCGTCGCGCTCGCCTGCCTGACCATCTACGACATGCTCAAGGCCGTGGATCGCGCCATGCGCATCACCGATATCCGGCTCATCGAAAAGACCGGCGGCAAGTCCGGCACTTTTCGCGCGGAATAGGGATCGCCATGGCCCTGCTGCCCGTCGAAGAGGCAATCGCACGTGTCACCGGGGGTCTGACGCCCCTTAAGTCGGAGAGGGTCGCGCTTGGCGCCGCCCTTGGGCGCGTGCTGGCCGAAGACCTGACCGCGGCGCGCGACCAGCCCCCCTTCGCGGCCAGCGCCATGGACGGATATGCGGTTCGCGCAAGCGACGTCGAGACGCTGCCCGCCCGGCTCAGGATCATTGGCGAGGTGCCGGCGGGCAGACCCTTCGAGCACCGCGTTGACCCAGGCGAAGCGGTACGGATCTTCACCGGCGGAGTCGTGCCACAGGGCGCGGACCTTGTCGTCATTCAGGAAAACACGGTTCGCGAGGGCAACAACGTCACAATAACCGCCGCACCCGGCACAAACCCGTATATCCGTCCGAAGGGATTTGATTTCAGCAATGGCGAACGGGTGCTGAGCGCCGGCAGCCTGCTCACACCGCCGGCGCTGGCGCTCGCTGCATCGCTGAATGCACCTGAGGTCGCGGTGCGCAAACGTCCCCGCGTTGCGATCATGGCGAGCGGCGATGAACTGGTGAAGCCGGGAACGACCCCGGAACCCGGACAGATCATCTCGTCCAACAATGTCGGTCTCGCCGCCCTGGTGAGCGCTCTGGGCGCGATCCCGCAAGACCTTGGCATCGCCCGCGATACGATGGCCGATCTGCGCCGCACGGCGGGCAAAGCACAAGACGCCGATATTCTGATCACCCTTGGCGGCGCATCGGTGGGCGATCACGATCTGGTAAGACCCGCGCTGGAGGAGATGGGACTGAGGCTCGATTTCTGGCGCATCGCGATGCGCCCCGGCAAGCCGTTGATGTTCGGCGCCATGGGCGACACGAAAGTTCTGGGGCTGCCCGGAAATCCGGTATCGGCGTTTGTCTGCTCCCACGTCTTTCTGCGCCCCATGATCGCCCGGCTGCTGGGCGCGCGCGGGGACGGCGGGCAGACGCGCCGGGCCGTACTGGCCGCTCCGCTCGGGGAAAATGACGAGCGCCAGGACTACCTGCGCGCAACACTCGATCATTCAGCCGATGGCCTGCCCCGCGCCACGCCCTTTGCCAGGCAGGATTCCAGCTTGCTGAAAACCCTGGCGCGGGCCGACTGCCTGATTGTTCGCCCGCCCTTCGCCCCGGCGGCAAGAACGGGCGATCGGGTTTGCGTGATGCAGCTCACCGTTTGAGCCCCCGCGCGGCCCGCGACAAGGCCCTTCCCCGCCCTTTTTTGCCCGGCGTTCAGTATTTCTTAAGGACTTGCGGAACACATATGGAACATGTATATGTGTTTTTGTTTTGTTCTGGTTTTTGACTCGCTTTGGACCGCGCCGCGCCTTTCGCGGCGGCCGCAACCCGAGAGGCATCCATGCTGACGCGCAAGCAACATGAACTGTTGATGTTCATTCATGAACGGCTCAAGGAATCCGGGGTCCCCCCCTCTTTCGATGAAATGAAGGAGGCCCTGGATCTGCGCTCCAAGTCAGGGATCCACCGGCTGATAACGGCGCTTGAGGAACGCGGCTTTATCAGACGGCTGGCGCACCGGGCGCGGGCGCTGGAGATCATCCGGATGCCGGATTCCGCAATGCCGGACGCGCGCCGGGCCAGACGCGGTTTTTCGCCCGATGTCATTGAGGGCGGTCTGGGACGGCCGCGCCGTTCGGGCGAGCCTGGAGACAACGATGGCGCCCCGCTTGTGCCGGTCATGGGACGGATTGCGGCCGGCACGCCGATCGAAGCCATTCAGGACCATACCCACAATATCGCGGTGCCCGGAGACATGCTGCGCTCTGGCGAACATTTCGCGCTGGAGGTGCGTGGCGATTCGATGATCGAAGCCGGCATCTTCGATGGCGACACGGTCGTCCTGCAGCGCGGCGATACGGCCACCAGCGGCGAAATTGTGGTGGCCCTTGTCGATGACGAGGAAGCCACATTGAAGCGGTTTCGCCGCAAGGGCGATTCCATTGCGCTGGAAGCGGCCAATTCCGCGTATGAAACCCGGATTCTGGGTGCGGACCGGGTCAAGGTTCAAGGCAAGCTTGTGGGGCTGATCCGGAATTACTGAGACCGCGCCGCGCCCCCCGGCGCCCGCGGCCTGCGCACCCAGGGGCGCGCCGCGCGCCGGCCATTCACGGTTTC
>JALURZ010000166.1 GCA_027058735.1 Hyphomicrobiales bacterium
TGGGTCTGGTGGAGCGGGTCGAGGACCATGTCCACGTGATCCCCCATGGCGACCGGTCCGGTGAAATCATCGAACCGTGGCTCACCGACCAGTGGTATGTGGATGCCGAAACACTTGCCGGACCGGCCATCGAGGCGGTTGAAAAAGGCGATACGGTTTTCGTGCCGAAAAACTGGGAAAAGACCTATTTCGAATGGATGCGCAATATCCAGCCCTGGTGCATCTCGCGGCAATTGTGGTGGGGGCACCGGATCCCGGCCTGGTATGGGCCGGACGGCGAGATCTTCGTTGCCCTGACGCAGGACGAGGCCGCCGCGGCGGCGGCGGCGCATTATGGCCGGTCCGTTGCCCTGACCCGCGATCCCGACGTGCTCGATACCTGGTTTTCGTCCGCCCTTTGGCCCTTCTCAACCCTCGGCTGGCCGGAGCAGACGGCGGAACTCAAACGCTATTACAAGACCGATGTTCTGGTCACCGGGTTCGACATCATCTTTTTCTGGGTCGCGCGGATGATGATGTTCGCGCTGCATTTCATGAAGGACGAAAACGGCAAACCGGAAGTGCCGTTTCATACCGTCTATATCCATGCCCTGGTCCGCGACGAGAAGGGCCGGAAAATGTCCAAGTCCAAGGGCAATGTCATGGACCCGCTCGACCTGGCCGACCGGTTTGGCGCGGATGCATTGCGCTTCACGCTGGCGGCCATGGCCGCCCAGGGACGCGACATCAAGCTGGCGGTCCCGCGCGTCGAGGGATACCGGAACTTCGCCACGAAACTCTGGAACGCGGCGCGGTTTTGCGAGATGAACCAGTGCATTGGCGATGAGACTTACGATCCCGCCAAAGCGTCCCTGACCGTCAACCGCTGGATTGCGGGCGAGGCCGCGCGCACGGCGAAAGCGGTCACCGCCGGCATAGAACAGCACCGCTATAACGAAGCCGCCGGCGCGTTGTACCGGTTTGTGTGGAACGTGTTCTGTGACTGGTATCTGGAACTGATCAAACCGGTGTTGAGCGGCGATGACAAGGCCGCCATCGCCGAAACCCGCGCCAGTGCGGCCTGGACCCTTGACCAGATCCTGCGTCTGCTGCACCCCTTCATGCCGTTCATCACCGAAGAATTGTGGGGCAAGCTGGCGCCCTCCGCAGCCGCGCGCGAGACCCTGCTCATCATGGCGTCGTGGCCCGCGCTTGGGGGGCTTGAGGACAAATCGGCGGATGCGGAAATCAACTGGATGATCCGCCTGATATCGGAAATCCGCTCCGTGCGCGCGGAAATGAATGTGCCGGCGGGAGCGCGCATTCCGCTGGTGATCGCGGGTGCGAATGCGTTGACGAAACAGCGCGCAGGCCGCTGGAACGAAACGATCTGCCGGCTGGCGCGCCTTGAAACCATCGAACATGGCCAGACGCCTCCCGATGGGGCGGTGCAGATTCTGGTTGATGAGGCGACAGTGGCCCTGCCGCTCGGCGATGTGATCGACCTTGGCGCCGAGCGCGCCCGTCTTGAAAAGGAAATCGGCAAGATGGACAGCGAGATCGCCCAGATCGAGGGCAAGCTGGCCAACGAGAAATTCACCGCCCGCGCGCCGGCCCATGTCGTCGATGAACAGCGCGACAGAAAGGCGGCCGCCGAAGCCGCCAGAACCAGGCTCCAGGCGGCGCTGGCGCGGGTCAGGGGGGCCGCCTGAACCCCGGAGGGTGTTCAGGGGCTGAATCCTGCGCTCAGCGATCACATTTCATGGCGATTTGATGGTTTACGGTGATTTGATGGTCATGGCCATTTGATAACCATTCGTGGCCGGAAACCGTTGATTCGCCGAAAATCGCCCATTTTTTCGCGATTCGGGGAAACCATAAACAAAATCCACGCTCCCGGCCGGAAGAATGCGACAAAAATGTCACAATCACGATAAAAAACAAAGTGTGTATGCTTTGTGACTTACAAGTCCACGATCTTGCCTTATTGGCTAAATAGCTTCGGCTCCAACGGCAGGGACAAACGGCTGATATTGTTTTTTGTTGATTTTGCAATGGCTTATGTCTGGCTAGCGCCGTGGATCTGGCTCTAGCGCCTTGTGTCTGACCGAAGCCTTGTGTCTGATCTGAACTTGTGTCTGATCTGAAAATGTGTTTGCGCGCGTTTCAGTCTTTGGCCCGGGGCCGGTGTCTGGCGGAACTGGTATTTGGCGGATGGTGTCTGGCGGAGATGAAACCTTTTGCGGATGGGTGACCCCTCTTGCGAATGCTTGCGATGGATGATCTCTCTTGCGAATGAATGCGAAGAGTGAATGTGAAGAGTGAATGTGAAGAGTGATGGACGCAAAGACGTTTGATAAGTCCAAAATGCCGTCGCGGCACGCGACGGTCGGGCCCGAGCGCGCCCCGCATCGCTCATATTATTACGCCATGGGGCTGAACGCGGAGCATATCGCGCAGCCGTTTGTCGGCGTCGTGTCGTGCTGGAACGAGGCGGCGCCATGCAACATCGCGCTGATGCGCCAGGCCCAGGCGGTCAAGGCGGGCGTGCGTGAAGCCCACGGCACGCCGCGCGAATTCTGCACGATCACGGTCACCGATGGCATCGCCATGGGCCACGAGGGCATGAAATCGTCGCTGGTTTCGCGCGATGTGATCGCCGATTCGGTCGAGTTGACCGTGCGTGGCCATTGCTACGATGCGCTGGTGGGCATCGCCGGGTGCGACAAGTCCCTGCCGGGGCTGATGATGTCCATGGTCAGGCTCAATGTGCCCAGCGTGTTCATGTATGGCGGGTCGATCCTGCCGGGCAAATTCAGGGGCCGCGACGTGACCGTCGTCGATGTCTTTGAAGGCGTTGGCAAACATGCCGCCGGTGAAATGTCGGACGACGATCTGCACAGCCTCGAAGCGGTCGCCTGCCCGGGCGCCGGCGCCTGCGGCGGGCAGTTTACCGCCAATACGATGGCATGCGTGTCCGAGGCGATGGGGCTGGCGCTGCCGCATTCGGCGGGCGCGCCGGCGGAATACGAATCGCGCGACGATTATGCCGTGGCCAGCGGCAAGGCGGTGATGGAGTTGCTGCGCGAAGGCATTCGCCCGCGCGATATTGTCACCCGCAAGGCGCTTGAAAACGCCGCCACCGTTGTGGCCGCGACCGGCGGCTCCACCAATGCCGGCCTGCATCTGCCGGCCATCGCCAACGAGGCGGGGATCGATTTCGATCTCATGGAAGTGGCGGACATCTTCAAACGCACGCCCTATATCGCCGATCTGAAACCCGGCGGCAAATATGTCGCCAAGGACATGTACGAATCCGGCGGCGTCCCGGTGTTGCTGAAAACCCTGCTGGACGGCGGTTTTCTTCACGGCGACTGCATCACCGTGACCGGCAGGACAATTGCCGAAAACCTGCAAGGCGTTGACCGTGAGCCCGACGAAAAGGTCATCTACCCGGTTTCGAACCCGATCACGCCGACGGGCGGGGTTGTCGGCCTGTCCGGCTCGCTGGCGCCTGATGGAGCCATCGTCAAGGTGGCGGGCATGAGCAATCTGTCTTTCCGCGGCCCGGCGCGCTGTTTCGACAGCGAGGAAGAAGCCTTTGACGCGGTGAATGGCGGCAGGGTCAAGGACGGGGACGTCATCATCGTGCGCTACGAGGGCCCGAAGGGCGGCCCCGGCATGCGCGAAATGCTGTCGACCACATCGGCGTTGTACGGCGCCGGCATGGGCGATAAGGTCGCGCTGATCACCGATGGCCGGTTTTCCGGCGCGACGCGCGGGTTTTGCGTCGGCCATGTGGGGCCGGAGGCCGCCGAGGGCGGCCCGATCGGGCTGGTGCGCGATGGCGACATGATTGCCATCGATGCGGTGGCCGGGACCCTGGACCTGGAGGTCAGCGAGGCCGATCTGGCGGCCCGGCGCAAAGCCTGGAAGCCCAGGCCGAGCGGCCATGAATCGGGCGCCTTGTGGAAGTTTGCCCAGCTTGTCGGCCCGGCCAGATATGGTGCTGTGACCCATCAGGGCGGCAGGGCGGAAGTGGTCTGTTATGCGGATATCTAGATGCGTCATATACAGGCGGCTTGCAGCCCTCGGCGTTGTTTCGGCGGGGCTTGCCGGGATTTTTGCCGCCCCCGGCGTGGCGCAGACGGCGCTGAAGGGCTCGCCCGGGATTTTTCACACCTTTACACCGCCGCCCGGACCGTATGAAACCGCGCCATCGGTGCCGGTTCTCGGCAAGTCCCTTCAGGCCGGCAATCAGGCTTTCCGGGATGGCAAATTCGCCGCCGCGCGCGTTCTCTGGGAAAAGGCGGCCCAGGAAGGCGATCTCTTCGCGCAATGGCAACTCGCCAACCTGTACCGGAGCGGGCGCGGTGTTGCCGTCGATCACCGCAAGGCTTTTCAGTATTATGCCGCGGTCGCCGCGCGCCACAAGAATACGGGCCAGTTGACCCGGCGCACACGGATCACGGTCGATAGCATCGTGCGCCTTGCCGACTATTTCAGGACCGGCGTCAAGCAGGCCAAAATCCCGAAGCGCATCGGCCAGGCTTTCCGGCTTTATCAGTTTGCCGCCACTTATTTCAGCCATCCCTCCGCGCAATTCGCGCTTGGACAGATTTATGTTCGCGGCGAAGGGGTCAAAAAGAGCATTGGCCGCGGCATGCGGTGGTACCTGCTGGCCGCGCGCAAGCGTCATGCGCCCGCGCAAGCCGCCCTGGGAGATCTCTATCTCAGGGGCGAAGGCGTCCGCAAGGACGAGGCGCGCGCCTTGATGTGGTACACGCTGGCACGCCAGAGCGCGCGGGCGAAAAGCGCCAAGAGGATCGCGGAATCCTATCGCCAGCTCTATGATTCGACTGACGGAAGCCTGCGCACGAAGGCTGAAAATCTGGTCGCGGTCTGGAATGAAAAATTTCCCGGCCCCACCCGGAAGCCATAAACGCTGCCCGCTGCTTCGTGGACACCTCCAGGGCGCGCCGGCTCTCAACCGGTTCTCAGCGGCAGATCCAGTTCAATCCAGACCGGAACATGGTCGGATGGCCGTTCCCAGCCACGCGTGAAGCGGTCTATCCTGCAGCCCGTGAGCCGGTCCGCGGCCTGTGGCGACAGCAACAGGTGGTCGATCCTGATGCCGTGGTCCTTTTGCCATGCGCCTGCCTGATAGTCCCAGAAAGTATAGTGATGGCGCTGGGTGTGGGTGGCGCTGAAGGCATCGCTCAGGCCCAGGTTGAGGAGCGTGCGAAACCGCTCCCGGGTGGCCGGAAGGCACAGCGCGTCGCCCGCCCAGGCGGCTGGATCGTATACATCGTCATCGCCGGGTATCACATTGAAATCCCCCGCGAACACGGCGATCTCCTCAAATGCCAGAACCTCCTTCGCGCGCGCGATCAGCCGGTCCATCCAGGCGAGCTTGTAAGGGTATTTTTCGCTCTGCGGAGGATTGCCGTTCGGCAGATAGAGACAGGCAACGCGAACCGCGCCGCCATCGCTTGACACGACTGCTTCAAGATAGCGCGCCTGATCGTCGCCCGCATCGCCCGCCAGCCCGCTCACCACATCGTCGAACGGCAATTTGGACAAAATGGCGACGCCGTTATAGGCCTTTTGTCCGTGTACGGCCACATTGTAGCCCAGCCCTTCGAAGTGCTCCGCCGGGAAATTTTCGTCGACGCATTTGATTTCCTGCAGGCAGACGATTTCCGGCGCGTCCCGTTGCAGCCAGTCCATCACATGGTCCAGCCGCGCCTTGATGGAATTGACGTTCCAGGTGGCGATTTTCATGGACAGGCCACCCCGGGGCGCCCAGACGGCTCAGATGGAAAACGACGTGCCGCAGCCGCACGCGGCCGTGGCATTGGGATTGCGCACCTGAAATGCGGCGCCGATCAGATCATCCACGAAATCGATCTGCGAGCCTTCGAGATAATTCAGTGATACGGGGTCGATCACGACGGTCGCGCCGTCGCGTTCGATGACCAGATCGTCCCCGCCCCGGTTCGTGTCGATCTCAAAGCCATACTGAAATCCCGAACATCCCCCCCCCGACACGCTGACGCGCAGCGCCGAGCCGGCCGGCTCCGCGGCCAGTATCCCGGCAATCCGGCTGGCCGCCTTTTTGCTGATTGTAACCGTTTCCCTCATGGCCGATCTCAAGCGCCCCGTCTCCTGCGCCGCCGCGCGAAGCGGTCCCTGTGCCACAACATATGTAGGCCGCACGCGGCCTTGTCAATCACCGGCAATGGCAGTAGGCAACATTGCGGGACCGCGCGAGCGGCCCGCTGTCGGCCATTTGGCCAAATGTTTCAGGTGAACCCTTGCATGCCCCCAACGCTGGCTGATTTCGCCTGCCGCGCCGAGCGCAGCCGCGGGCGCGTCGTCGCCGAAGAGGCCGATCCGCTGCGCTGCGTCTATCAGCGCGACCGCGACCGCATCCTCCATTCCACCGCATTCAGGCGGCTGAAACACAAGACCCAGGTATTCGTGTCCCATGAGGGCGACCACTACCGCACGCGGCTGACCCATACCCTGGAAGTGGCCCAGATCGCGCGAACCATCGCGCGCGCGCTCAGCCTCAACGAGGACCTTTGCGAGGCGGTTTCGCTGGTGCATGATTTCGGCCACCCGCCTTTTGGACATGCCGGTGAGCGGGCGCTGGACCGGTGCATGCGCAACCATGGGGGTTTTGACCACAACCTTCAGACCCTGCGGATCGTGACCCGTCTGGAACGGCGCTATGGGGCCTTCGACGGCCTCAACCTGACCTACGAGACGCTGGAGGGCATCCTCAAGCACAATGGTCCCATCGCCGCGCCCGCCGGTGCGCCGGGGCGGGGTCATTGCGCGGCTTTGCGCGCGTTTGCCCGCGTCCACCGGATCGACGGCGCGGGGCAGGCCCACCTGGAAGCCCAGGCGGCGGCGCTTGCCGACGATATCGCATACAATGCGCACGATATCGATGACGGGCTGCGCGCGGGCCTGTTTGATATCGCCGAACTGCGCGCGCTGTCGCTGGCGTCGCGGGCGCTTGAGGAGGTTGACAGGAGCCACCCCGGCCTGGAGGAACCGCGCCTCATCCATGAAATGGTCCGCCGCATCGTGTCCGGCATGGTCGGCGACGTCGTGGCGCATTCGCGCCGCGCGATCGAGGATGCCGGACTTCGCAGCCCCGATGACGCGCGCGGGCAGCCCGGCCCCGTGATCCGGTTTTCAGCGGCCATGAATTCCGCGATCGAGGAGGTGCGGGCGTTTCTGCAGACGCGCATGTACGACCACCCGCAAATCGTGGAAACCATGCAGGACGCCGCCCGGATCGTTGAGGAGTTGTTTACCCTTTTCGCCGAGGATTCGCGCCGTCTGCCGCTGGAATGGCGCAAAACCGGGGACATGCGCTCCCGGCGCGCCGTTTGCCGGCATATCAGCGATTTCATTGCCGGGATGACGGATGTCTACGCGCTGGATATGCACCGGAAACTTGCCGGCCCGCCGCGCTGAACGCCAGTGCGGTGGCGCGGGACGCGCGCGCATGCTCGTTAACCAGTTTTTCAATGACCCACACGAACCGTTTCTATTCGTTATAGAATATGGTGCTGTACCATGTGTTACCGGTGGTATTGGCGAAGCCGGGCCGGGTTGACCGGTTGGGGGTGTGGATCGGATTGGTGACAGTTTTTGTCAAATCTGCGGCCCTGCCATTCGATCCCGGCGCCAGAACCGGTTTCGCCGCGGTGAAGGGGCCCGTCGCAGCCCGCGGAATTCATGGATTGGGCGGGCATATTCGCAGTGTCGGCCGATGAGCAAAGAGTCGCCGCATTTGATATTTATTTCTGGATGTCACGATGTTACGATTATGAACGGGCCTGAAACGGACTCAAAAGTTCGAGAAATGGCTGGACAGCGCCGGTTTTTGGGTGCTGAGATCATCGATGCAATGAACTAGCTGGAGCGACCTATGGCACATGAACGGCCACCATATGGATTCGCCGCCGACGATGAACCGCCGCGAACGCGCTCGCAACCGCCTGCGCGCGGCGATAGGGCAGGGGGTGGCGATGGACGCCTGACACCGCAGTTGCGGGGCTCTCAGGGCCTCGCCGATACACCCGCCCGGCGCACGGGGGAAGGCTCGCGCGCCTCATACAAACCCGCGTCCGTTTCCCCCAATCAGCGTGATTGGCGCACCCTGGCGGAACGGGCGTCGGCCGATCAGCATCGCGATTTGCTGGCATCGGGCGCAAGAGCCTCCAACGGCGGTACGGTCGGCGGCTGGCCGCAACAGCCGCCGCAACAGCCGCCGCCACAGCCGCCGCAGCCGGCTTTTGACAACCGGCAGCGCTACGAACCGGCCGCGCCGCGGGGTCTGGAGGGCAATGGCGGCGTCGCGCGCCAGGAACTGAGGCCGGCGGCGCGGGAGGGCGCACCGGCGCCGCGCTATGGGGATGCCCAGCGCGTCTCCGCGCCGCCGCCGCGCGCCGATCAGGCGATGGCGCCCCGGCCCGCGCCGCCGGACGATCCCTACAGCGAACTTTATGCTCAAGACGGTAGCGTCGAACCGGCCTATGACCCCGGTGCGCAGGGCGGGGCGGATGCCGGCGTGACGCCGGAAGGCTATGGCGACGATTTCGACTATAATGGAACAGCCGGCCTGCCGGACCCGCAGGCGATGGCTGGCCATCCTCATGAGGATATCCGCCGCGACGACGTGCAGCAGGGCGTCTATGACGATCTCTATGAGGAGAACGAAAAGCCCAAACGCCGCCGCCCCGCCGTACTGCTTGGCATGTTGGCCGGGGTCGCGGTGATCGCGGGCATGCTGATCTTCGCCTACCAGTACAGCCTGCGCGGCGACAGCGCCGGCGTTCCCACGGTGGAAGCGGAGAAGTCACCCGCCAAGGTGGCGCCGGACGATCCGGGCGGGGTCAAGATTCCGCAACAGACGAAACTGATCTATGACCGCATTGTCGGCGATCAGGTCATCAAGGGCGAACGCATCGTGCCGCGCGAGGAATCGGTCAGGCCCGTCAGTCCCGCCGGTACTGGCGAGCGCAGTTCGGCCGATCCGGCCGCCGGCGGCCAGAATGCCCAGGGCGGCGGTCTGGCGGCCGCGCTGAGGAATGTCGTGCCGGGCGGCGGATCGGGAATTGCGCTGCCGTCCACGAGCGGCACCGTCATTCCCGCGACCAGTACGAAAGGGGCGGTGGAGACCTCGCCCCTCCTTCCGCCGGGTTCGACGCCGCCTGCAACCAGACTGGCGGAAACGGCGAAAGCGGCTGAAACGGCTGAAACGGCCGGGCCGTCCTCGCCACCGCCGTCCCCGGCGGCGGCCGACAATGGGGTTCCGCCGGTGCCGAAAGCAAAACCGAGACCGCCGAGAGCCGTGGCGCCGCCCGCCGGCAAGCCGCGCAGGGTGGCCAGCGGCCCGGTCAGCCTGATCCCCACCGCGCGCGCAGCCGCGCCGACGGCCCCTGCAAGAGCGCCCAGAGCGGCTGCACCGCCCGCCCCGGGCGGTCCCACACGGCTTGTCGCACCCGCGCCGCCGGCAACCACGAATTTCACGCCGGCGCGTCCCGCCGCGGCCGCACCGGCGGCCTCGGGCAGCTATGTGGTGCAGGTCGCCGCACTGCGCAGCAAGCAGGAGGCGGAATCCCGCTATGCGGCTCTCAAGCGCAAGCACGCCGGTCTGCTGACCAGCTACAATTCCCTGATCCAGCGCGCCACGATTCCCGACAAGGGGGTCTACTACCGCCTGCGCATCGGTCCGCTCGCCGACAAGGCGGCGGCCAGCAGGCTGTGCAGCGATCTTAGAGCACGCGGCGAAAGCGCGTGCATTGTCACCCGGCTCTAGAGGGGCTCCGGCATCGGCCCGGCCCCGGTGAACCCGCGCGCCATAATCGTCGGTCTTTCCGGCACGGAACTCAGCGACGACGAGCGGCGTTTTCTCTCAGACCATGAGCCCTGGGGGGTTATCCTGTTTGCCCGCAACTGCCGTTCGCCGGAACAGGTGTCGCGTCTGACCGGCGAAGTGCGCGATTGCCTGGGGCGCAAGGATGCGCCGGTTCTGATCGATCAGGAAGGCGGGCGCGTTCAGCGTTTGGGACCGCCCCATTGGCCGGTCTATCCGCCGGCGCGTCGCTATGGCGAGATTTACGCCAATGACCGGCAAGCCGGTTTGCGGGCAGCCCGTCTCGGCGGGCTGCTTATGGCCACGGATCTTCGCAGACTCGGGATCACGGTTGATTGCCTGCCCGTGCTCGATGTGCCGGTGCCCGGCAGCGACGGAATCATCGGGGAGCGCGCCTATGGCGACAGGCCCGAGGACGTCACCGCGCTGGGTTCCGCGGCCGCCAAGGGGCTGAGGGAAGGGGGCGTCGTGCCGGTAATGAAACATGTGCCGGGGCATGGCCGCGCCCGGGTCGACAGCCACAAGCGTCTGCCCCGGGTCGATGCGCCTGCGCAAGAACTGGCGCAGACCGATTTTGCGCCGTTTCGCGCCCTGCGCGGACTGCCGGCGGCGATGACGGCGCATGTGGTCTTCAGCGCCATCGATCCGCATCGCCCGGCCAGCGTCTCGCCTGCCGTAATCGGCGGGATCATCCGTGGCGAAATCGGGTTTCAGGGGCTGCTGATGAGTGACGATCTTTCCATGGGCGCGCTCTCCGGCTCGATTGGAGAACGCGCGCAGGCGTGTTGCGCCGCCGGCTGCGATGTGGTGTTACACTGCAATGCCCGGATGGAAGAAATGATCGAGGCGGCCGGGCGGGCGCCGCGGTTG
>JALURZ010000167.1 GCA_027058735.1 Hyphomicrobiales bacterium
TCGGCGACCACCGCGACGGCGGTCTCCCCCTTGTAGACGGCGCAGGCGATGCCCCGGCCCCTGCCGGTCGGCGCGGGCCCGCCCCATGCGCTGATCTCGCCCACCCGGCGCAGCACGCCCGCCAGCCTGTGCCCCGGCCCCGGCAGATTGCGCAGACGGAACTCCAGCGGGTCGATCCCGGCCTTGTGCGCCAGTTCGTCCATCATGCTTTCGATGGCGAATGCGTTGGGAGCGGCGCCCAGTGCGCGCCAGGGGCCGATGGGGAGTGCCGTTCGAATGTCGGAGAAGCGAATGCGCCGGCTGGCCATCGTGTACGGGGACACGCCGCCGCGCTTGGTGCCGAAATCCGCCATCGTCATATC
Organism: Hyphomicrobiales bacterium; assembly: GCA_027058735.1. GTDB lineage: Bacteria > Pseudomonadota > Alphaproteobacteria > Rhizobiales > JALURZ01 > JALURZ01. Next base: position 363 of record JALURZ010000167.1, read on the forward strand.
CAGCATCCAGGCGATGGCGCTGGGGACCTGTCCGGTGACGATGGGGGAGGAAACGAAATCATGCTCCCAATGGCTGATCAGACCCTCTCGCGTGACGCCGGCATCGATATGGTGGGAATAGGCGGGGTGGAGATAAGTGTTCTGGAGTTCCGCCGCGCGGTCCCATTGTATCCGGACCGGCCGCCCCACAGCCGCCGACAGGCGCGCGGCCTCCACCGAAGCCTGGCATGGGACCCGGCCGCCAAACCCGCCACCCATGCGGTGGCTGCGCACGGTCACATCGCCGATTTCGCGCCCGATCGCCTTGGCCACGTTCCGCTGCACGAAAAACGGGTCCTGGCTGGCGCACCACACTTCCACCTTGTTGCGTTTCACGGAGACAACGCTTGCTCGGGGCTCCATGATCGCGTGGCTGGCGAAAGGCGTATCGTAGCGGGCAGCGGACCTGTGGCGCGCGCTGCGCCGTGCGGCGGCGATGTCGCCCTCCTCGCTGATCGTGTGCTCGAAATCATCGTTCGCCCGCAGCCGGTCGACATCGAGCCGCGCATCGATTTCGTCCTGATCGAGGCCCTGCGGCACCTCCCAGTTGACCTTGAGGGCTTCGATGGCCGCCGGCAGCACAAACGGATTGTCCGCCACGATGCCGAGGAAACCGATGTCCTTGTCCATAACCACGGCCATGACACCGGGCATCGCTTCTGCGGCCCTGGTGTCCGCACTTTGCAGCCGGGCGCCGAACGCGGGCGGGCGGACGGCGTGGCCATAGGCCATGTCCGGGACCAAAACGTCGCGGCTGTAGACGGTGCGGCCCGTCACGATCGCCTCGAGTTCATGATGCTTCCAGCCATGGCCGATGGCCCGGTATCCGCCTTTGCGCCGCACCGCGTAGCGCGGCACGGTTTTGTCTGGCGCCGAAACCTCCTCGAGCGACAGAACCTGCGCGCCGGCGGGCACCAGTTCGCCATAGGCAATCCTTGTGCCATCGCGCCCGAGGAAGCCGCCGCGCGCATCCTTGATCCGGCCGGGGGGCAGACCCGTTTTTTCCGACGCCACCGCGCGCAGAGCCTCGCGCAGGTGGGCCGCGCCAAAGGATACCGGATCGAAAAAGCTGGAGATACTTTCGCTGCCGACGGTCATTTTGAACGGCGGTGTCTCATCGGTATCGGGGAGCACGCATTCGATCTGCTGCTGGCCGACATTGAGTTCCTCCGCCACGACCTGGCTCAGCCCGAGAGGTGCCCCCTGGCCCATTTCCATGCGCGGGCAATAGAACCGGACGGTTCCCCCCGGCACGACCTGAACCCACGCAAACCCGTCCTCGAGCGCCGGTTCGTTGAGGGTCGGCATGACGGGCATGGCGGCGCGCACGAAGGGATAGCTCAGCCCCGCGGTCACCGTCAGGCCGGCGGCGACCCAGCCTGTCTTCACGAGAAAGCCCCGGCGGGTGATGAACTTGCGCCTAGCGGGTGTCATCCTGCATCTCCTTCGCTGCCCGGGCAATGGCTTCGCGGATGCGCGGGTAGGTCCCGCAGCGGCACAGATTGCCGCTCATCTGCTCGCGCACCTGGGCGCTGGACGGGTTCGGATTGCGGCTCAGCAGCGCGGCGGCGCTCATGATCTGTCCCGCCTGGCAATAGCCGCATTGCGGCACCGCGACCTCGACCCAGGCCTTCTGGACGGGGTGCAGCGCGCCGGGCGAAGCTGTCGCCGCGAGACCCTCGATCGTGGTGACCTCACGGCCCTCGACCTCGCCGAGCGCCGTCTGGCAGGAGCGCACCGCCGTACCGTCGATATGCACGGTGCACGCACCGCACAGCCCCGCGCCGCAACCGAATTTCGTGCCCCTGAGGCCGGCGAAGTCGCGAATGAAGTCCAGCAGCAATGCGTTTCGGAGGTTTTTCGGCACGCTCAGGGATTTGCCGTTGATCGCTATTTTCATGAGGGGCTCCTATCTTGACTCAGCAAGGTAAGGGCAAATCCCGAGCATCACTATGATAATCACGCCAAAATTGTACGAGATGGGCGGAGTTGGTACTATCCGGCCAGTTGTCCTGACTTCCGGCGGCTCAAAGCCTGTCCGCGATATCGCGCCCGGTGTTAGCGCGGTAGGCGGCGACAAAACCAGGTGACAGGCGCGCCAGCCGTTGCGGATCGATCCGGTCTGAGCGCGTAATATAGCCCAGCGCCATGTCCCAGGGGTCGAGCGCCATGTGAGCGGCGAAATCTTCATACCAGGCGGCACTTTGGTTGGCGGCCGCCACGATTTTTCCGGCGACCGGACGCCGCGCCGCCTCATAGGCCCCGAGCGCCGCCGGCACATCGCCCGGGTGGCTCTCGAACCCGCGCACAAGGGCGATTGCGTCCTCCATCGCCAGCCGGGTGCCCGAGCCGATGGAATAATGCGCGGTGTGCAGGGCATCGCCGAGCAGCACCATATTGTTCACCGACCAGCGTTCATTGTGAATTTTCGGGAACCGCCGCCAGTTCGAGTTGTTATCCATCAGCCGATGGCCGTCCAGCGCATCGGCGAAAACCTGCTCCAGGCAATCCCTGGCGGCGCGCCGGCTCATCTCGCCGAACCCGGCGGCGTGAAAGGTGGCCTCGTCGACTTCGGCAATGAACGTGCTCATGTCGCGCTGGTAGCGGTAGTGATGGGCATTGAAGTGGCCCGCATCCGTGGCCCGGAATGTCTGGGTGAGGGCCTCGAACCGCTTGCGGGTGCCATACCAGGCGAAGCGGTTGGTCAGCCGGTCCCGCGAGGTGCCGAAATCGCCCCAGCCCCGCACCGCGGAGTTCACGCCATCGGCCCCGATCAGGAGATCGAATTCGTCCAGATCGCTCAGGCTCTCGATCCGGGTATTGTAGAGGAGCGGAATATCGAGGTCGGCCGCCCGGGCGTGCAGGATCTCAAGCAGGTCGAGGCGCGCGATGGCGGAAAAGCCGATCCCGTCCAGCACGATCACCGCGCCGTCGATATCGAGGCGGATATCGCTCCAGGTTTCCATCCCGCGCGCGATCGCATCATGGGTTTCGCGATCGTCATCGTTGAGAAACTCAAGGGCGCGATCGGAGAACACGACCCCGAAGCCGAATGTTGCGCCCGGCGGGTTCTGCTCGATCACGCGGATGTCGCGCGCCAGCCCCTTTTTCCTCAGCAGATAGGCCGCATAGAGGCCCGCAGGACCGGCTCCCAGTATGA
>JALURZ010000168.1:0-4195 GCA_027058735.1 Hyphomicrobiales bacterium
CGGCATGCCGGCGACGCTCGAGGTGACGAACAGGTTGAGGCCGACCGGCGGGGTGATCATGCCGATTTCCATATTGACCACCATGATGATGCCGAGATGGATGGGATCGATGCCCAGATCCATGGCAATCGGGTGCATGAGCGGGGCAACGATCAGCAAAAGACCGGACGGCTCCATGAACTGGCCGCCGAACAGCAACAGCAGATTGACGATGATGAGGAACGTCCAGGAGGTCAGCCCGGCGGCGGTGATGAGTTCGCTCAGCGCCTGGGGAATGCGGGCGTCCGTCAGCACATGGCTGAACATGATGGCGTTGAAAATAATGAACATGATGACCAGCGACAGACGCCCGCCCTCAAACAGCACACGCCTGACTTCGCCATGCAACAGGGCCGGCGCCATCCAAAACAGGACCTGGCCGGTGTTTCGCAACGCGGCCGCGCCATGGCTTTCACCGCCCCGCCGCCAGGGAACATTCTTGAGCGGGCCGATCTCGCGATAGACGAACACCGCCACCACATAGCCATAGACGGCGGCGAAGGCGGCCGCTTCGGTGGGGGTGAAAAATCCGCGATAGATGCCGGCAAGGATGACGACGATCAGGAACAGACCGAAAAACGCATCACGCCCCGAAACCAGAACCGCGCGCCAGCCGGCCCAGCCCAGCCATTCGATATCGAGCTTTCTGGACCGCAGCCAGATCACCGCCATCAGCGCCAGGCCGATCAGCACGCCGGGGACGATGCCGGCCAGAAACATGCGCCCGACCGACTCATCGGTCGCTGCGGCATACACCACCATCACGATCGACGGCGGGATTAAAATGCCCAGGGTGCCTGCATTGCAGATGACCCCGGCGGCGAACCCGGCCGGATAGCCCGCCTCCTTCATGCCCTTGATCGACAGCGAGCCGACAGCGGCCACGGTCGCGGGCGATGAGCCCGACAGGGCGGAAAAGATCATGCAGGCGAACACGCCGGACATGGCCATGCCGCCGCGAAAATGGCCGACCGCCGCAATGGCGAACTGCACGATCCGCTGGGCCGCGCCGCCGGAACTCAAAAAGGCGGCCGACAGAATAAAGAACGGAATGGCGGTCAGCGTGAATTTTTCGTCCAGCGTCGAAAGGGCGGTGATGATGAGCGGGCCGACGGTGCCCTTGGCCGCCAGGGTCGCCGTCCCGGCGGCAAGACCGAGGGAGATGGCGATGGGCACGTTGAGAAACAGGGCGATGAAAAAAACCCCGAACAGGATCGAGGCTTCGCCGATCATGATCCGGCCCCCTTCGGCCCGGCCATGCCTTCGCCCGTCTTGACGACCGGCACGCCGTCGCGCACGCCCGCCCGGATCTCGCGCGTTACGCCCACCAGCCGTACGGCGATCAGCAGGAAGCCGGCGGCCACCACGCCATAGTTGAACCACACCGGCACATCCAGGTCCTCGGTGGTCAGGAAGGCGAGATTGGCCCGGTACGACCAGGCCATGGCCGCGGCCGCCGCGCCCAGCGTGCCCGCATAGATAAAACACAAGGCGGCGGCAACCAGATTGAGCGAACGGCGCACCGGCGGGCCAAACAGGCGGACCACGAAATCGACCCCCATATGGCCGCCCTGGCGGATGCCATAGGACATGCCCAGCATGACCAGATAGGCAAACAGCAACTGGGTCAGTTCATTGGCCCACACCGCGCCGGAATTGAACAGCCGGCGGGCGACCACCTGGGCGAAGGTGTTGATCATCATGGCCGCCAGCAGATAGGCGATCAGATATTCTTCCACGCGGGCGAACACGCCGGCGGCGCGCGCCGCCCAGCCCCCGCCCTGCTCCGCCCCTCTCATGGCGCGGGTGGCGCTACTTGGCGTTCGCGGCCACGGCGGCGGCGATCAGATCGGCGCCAATATCGGCCTCGAATTTTTTCCAGACCGGCTTCATAGCCGCTTTCCACTGGGCCCGCTGGTCCGCGTTCAGGCTGCGCACCTTGGTGCCCGCGTCAATGATCTTCTGGCGGTTGGCCAGATTGATCTGCCGGGCGATCTGGTTGCGCTTCGCCGTGACTTCGCGAAGGATCGCTTCGAGTTCGCTGCGGATATCGTCCGGCAGGCCGTTCCAGAATTTGGCCGAGGTCACGACCAGATAATCGATGATGCCATGATCGGTTTCGGTTATGCCGTCCTGCACTTCGAAGAATTTCTTGGTGAAAATGTTGGACCAGGTGTTCTCCTGCCCATCGACAACGCCGGTCTGCAATGCGCCATAGACTTCCTTGAAGGCCATTTTCTGCGGGTTGGCCCCGAGCGCCTCGAACTGCGCCTTGAGCACGTCGGAGGTCTGGATCCGGAACTTGAGGCCCTTCGCGTCGCCCGGCAGGATGAGCGGCCTGTTGGCCGACATCTGCTTCATGCCGTTGTGCCAGTAGGTCAGCCCCAGCAGACCGCGCGCTTCCATGGCGCGGAGCAGCTTCTGGCCGGCCGGAGAAACCTGAAAGCGGTTGACCGCCTCGATATCGTCAAACAGAAACGGCAGATCGAAAATCCGGAATTTCCTGGTGAATTTCTCGAATTTCGACAGCGACGGCGCGGCCATCTGCACATCGTTCAGCAGCAGGGCTTCCAGCACCTTCTTGTCATCATAAAGCTGGGAGCTGGGGAACACCTCGACAACGACGCGGCCCTTCATGCGCTCGTTGACGAGCTTGGCGAACAATGCCGCGGCCTCTCCTTTCGGATGGCCCTTCGCGGACACCACATGGGAAAATTTGATCGTGATGGGCTCGGCGCGCGCCAGACCCGGTCCGGCCGCGATCGCAATCAGGCCTATCAGCGCAAGAACAGCACGCAGCCTCGTCATGACATCCTCCTTATCCTCCCTCAATGCAACAGGCGAACGGCGGCCCTGATCCGGGCTGCGTCCGGGTTTTTCACATGCTCGTCATGCTTATGATGCTTATCATGGCGCAAGGGGCAAACAGCGGCAACCTCTTTTGCGGGGGATTTCGCCGTCACCCATAGGGCCGTCCGATGAAAAGCGCCTCGTCGGCGCGCATCCGCGCGGCGAAAAACCTGTTGAACGCCCTCACTTTCGGCCACTTCCGGCTGGCCGCGGCGGCCACCAGCCATATGTCCACGGGCAATGCGCCCTCGATCACCATGACCGGTTCCACGCACGCCAGCGCATCGCCGACAAAACAAGGCAGCAGGCCCACCCCCAGTCCCTCCTCCACGGCACGCGCCATGGTGAAGGTATGGCTGAACCGCGCAACGATGGCCTCGGCGCTGACATGGGCGTCGAGCCATTCCGCCGCCGTATAGTGACGCAGGGCCGGACCGTATCCGCAGATTCCGTGATCGCTCAACGCGGCCAGGGACGCCGGCGTCCCGTGGGCGCGGACATATGCGTTGGAGGCGTACAGCGCATGGGTAATATATCCGACCCGGCGCCCCACCAGCGTGTCGCCGGGGTCCATGTCGGGCCGGATGGCGACATCGGCCTCGCCGCTCGCCAGATCCGCGAATTCGCTTGAGACGATCAGGTCGGGCTGGATATTTTCATGGGCATCGCAAAACGCGCGCAGCCGGGGCGCAACATAGTGCTCGGCAATGTCATCCGACAGGGCGATCCGTAAGGTCTGGTGTCCGCGTCCCGCCGCACTGCGCATCTCGTTTTCGGCGCGGCGCAGCACCCGCTCGATTTCCTCGCCCGCGCTCACCAGAACCCGCAACTCATCGCGCAGCGTCCAGCCGGTATGCTTGCGATTGAATATCTGGACGCCCAGGGACCGCTCAAGGGCATTTATGTGGCGGTATGCCGTGGTGATACTGACGCCCAGTTGCCTGGCCCCGCGCGCCGGCGACCCGGATTGCGCCACGGCCAGGGCGGTATGTATCCATGATGAGATCCGCCGCCGTTCCATTTGTTCACTTCTGAAAAAATTTTGCACAATAATATTTATGTTAACGGCCCCCCGGCGTGGTGACAATAAGGCGAAAATTATTGCCAACGAACTCCTAAGGAGAAAATGCCATGCCGATCAGATTTTCGCGCCTGACCGGATCGCCCGCCGTGCTGGGCTCGCTCGTTGCCATTCTTGCCGCCGGCGCCACCGGCGCGCAGGAGGCAAAGTTGCCGAATGCCGCCTTTCTGCCGCTTGAAATGGCGCAAAAAGCAGCCGATGCCGCCATGAAGAAATGTATGGCCG
>JALURZ010000168.1:4205-10734 GCA_027058735.1 Hyphomicrobiales bacterium
CGTCGCTGTCGTGGCCAGATCGGGATCCACCAAGGTTCTCATCAAGGGCGATGGATCGGGACCGCACACGGTGGGCAGCAGCACCGGCAAGGCCTTCACTTCGGCCAGCATGGGCCAGCCGACCGGCAATCTCGCCGCGCTGATAAAGGACAAGCCGGATCTGGCGGGCCTGCGCGACATGGACCCGCGGCTGGTTATTCTGGCCGGCGGCCTGCCCATCAGGATCGGCGGCGCGCTGGTTGGCGGCATTGGCGTCGGGGGGGCGCCGGGGGGGCAACTTGACGCGGCCTGCGCCAAGGCCGGGATCGACGCCATCGGCGGCAAATAATCCGCCGCGCCGCCTGAGCCGCCCGCAAACTGTCGGGTCGCGGCGGCTCAGGCGCCGGCGATCAGTTCGCGCGCCATGGCGTCAGCGATCACGTCGGTTGGCCGGTTTTCGCTTTTCGAACGTTCAAAGATACCGGCCAGCCGGTCCGCGATGCCGGCGATCCTGCGCCTGACCAGATCGCTGGAAAAATTGCCCTGATATTCAGCCGCCACGGCGATCATGCCGCCGGCATTGATGACATAGTCGGGGGCATAGAGAATGCCGCGTTGATGCAGAAGTTCGCCGTCGCGCGGTGTGGCGAGTTGGTTGTTGGCCGCGCCGGCGACGACGGGCGCATTGAGCCGGGCGATGGCCGCCGCATCCAGCACCGCGCCAAGCGCGCAAGGGGCCACCACGTCGGCGTCTTCAAACAGGATGCTGTCGGGATCGCCGGCCTCGGCCCCAAAGTCATGCGCCGCGCGCGCCACATTGTCCCTGTTGACATCCGCCACCACCAGCCGCGCTCCCGCCTCATGGAGATAGCGGCACAGCCGGTAGCCCACATGACCCGCACCCTGGACCGCGACACGCAAGCCGCTGATCTCGCGCCTGGCGAGGGCTGCGCGCACCGCTTCGCGAATTCCCAGACACACGCCCCAGGCGGTCATGGGCGAAGGATCGCCACCCGCCGAGCCGGGGCCGCCAATGCCGCTGACGTGGCGTGTCGCGCGGGCGACCGCCTTCATGTCTCCAACGCCGGTGCCGACATCCTCGGCCGTGATATAGGTCCCGCCCAGATCGTCCACCGCCCGGCCGAAAGCCTCAAACAGCGCCGGTGATTTATCGGTGCGGCCATCGCCCAGAATGACCGCCTTGCCGCCGCCAAAGGGCAGGCCGGCCAGGGCGTTCTTGAAGCTCATGCCCCGGGACAGCCGCAGCACATCGCGCAGCGCCTCGGCCTCGGTGTCATAGGCCCACATCCGGCAGCCGCCGAATGCCGGGCCCAGCGCGCGGCTGTGAACGGCGATGAAGCCGCGCAGACCCGTCTCGCGGTCATGAAACCCGTGAACGAATTCATGGCCGTCAAACGCATCATTGGCAAAGAACGTCATGATCGTGCTTCCCTGAAGGGGGCTTTCGCGGGGCCGGCCCCCCGCATCCGTGGCGACCGCTCAACCCAATTATAGGCCGGCAGAGCGGATATGAGGTTTCGAGTTTGCGGCCAATCGCGCAATATTGGAGCGCCCGGGCGCATCGGTGGCGACTGAAAACTGCGCGGGGGGGGGCCCCCGTGCTGCGCGGCATCGATGGGGACAATCGCGCAAATTCGCCTCGACGCGCAGTGATTCCCCCCTACCCACACAATCGTGTCTGGCATAACGTTTCAGGACCTTAGTTTCACCCGCGCGCCGCAGCGGCGCCAACGAAAGTCAGGCAGGCCCCACCCAACCCATGAGCAGCGGGCACGACAGAAAGCAACCGCCCAGGCGCCCGGCGAATGCACCGGGCATGGTGCGCTGGTATTCACCGCGCCTGCTGCTGCGCATGGGAGCGCGCACCGCGGCCGCGACCATCGTCGGCCGGTATTCCGACAACCGCCCGGTCCAGGCCGCCCTCGACCCGGTGGGGGACGATCCTCTGCGCGGCGCGCATGACTATTCATCGCTGGGGCGCGGAGAGGACTTCTGGTTCGACTATGTGGCCGACATAGGCGATGGCTGGAATGCGACCTACGCCGTCGCCAGCGCTCTGGGCAAACCAACCCTCGAACTGGACGGAACGGTGACGCGGCGCGGCCGGCTGCTGATCATGGGCGGCGATGAGATCTATCCCGCGCCCAGCCGCGAGGAATATGACAGACGCACGCTCAGCGCCTATGAGACGGCGCTGCCGCGCGGCGATGTGAGCGATCCGCCCCATCTGTTCGCCCTGCCCGGCAATCATGACTGGTATGACGGGCTGCACACCTTCATCAATATCTTCTGCCAGGCGCGGCGCGGCCCCAATGGCCGCCCGGGGCGCATGATCGGCGGCTGGCAGACCCGCCAGACGCGCAGCTATTTCGCCCTCAAGCTGCCGCGCAACTGGTGGCTGTGCGGCTTCGACGTTCAGCTTGGCGACTACATCGATGCCGCCCAGATCAATTTTTTCGACGACATCGCCCGCACGCGGATGAAGCGCGGCGACAAGATCATCCTTTGCGCGGCCGTGCCAAGCTGGGTTCTGGAGGCGGTGCGGGACCCGGACGCCACGAAGAACCTGCGTTTCGCCAAACAGGTGCTCACCCGTCATGGCGCGCAGATCGCGCTGATCGTGTCCGGCGACCTGCATCACTATTCGCACTATCAGGAACAAAACGGCGAGGGCCCCACCATGCTGACCTCCGGCGGCGGGGGAGCGTTCTTGCATCCGACCCACAAACTGCCCGGTTCGCTCGATGTGCCCTGGGACGACGAACCGGCCGAAACCTTCACCCTCAAGACCCGATATCCCTCGCGGCGACGTTCATACGCGCTGTCTTTGCGCACTCTGGCGTTTGCCTTCTTCAACCTCGATTTCGCCTTGATGATGGGGCTGTTCTACACCGTGCTGGCCTGGTTTCTGGAGACCCGCAGCCTCGATGGCGGGGCGGTATTGCGCGAAAGCTTTCTGAAAATCTTCACCTATCACGGGTCTGTCGCGGCGTTTTGGGACGCGCTCGGCGATGCGGCGTGGCGGTTCGCCTCCACGGTGCCGGAAAGCCCCGAATTCGCCATCTTCGTCCTTGCCGGACTGGCCGCCTCCATCGGCCTCAACATGGCCCGCCAGCCGGTGCTGAAATACGGCCTGGGCACGCTCCACTGGATGGCCCACATGCTCGCCCTGTTCATCGCCTATTGCATCGCCGTGCAGATGACCGCCTGGATCGAGCCCATTATCGCGGCCAACAGCCTTGTCTTTGCCGTGTGGCTGGCGCTGATGATCGTGGTCGGCGGCCTGATGGGCGGCTTGGTGTTCGGGCTCTATCTGCTGGTTGCGCTGAATATCTTTGGATTGCAATGGACCAATTCGTTTTCCGCCATAAGAATAGGAGATTACAAGAATTTTCTGAGATTCCGAATTGACGATACCGGCACCCTGACAGTGTTTGCGGCGAAAATCGACCACGTGCCGGCGTGGCGCGGTGGCGGCCCGCTCGATCCGCCGTCGCGGGCAGAGGCGATCGAACCTTCGTTCACGATCGCGGGCAAGAAAAAGACCGGCTGACAGGCGCCGCGAAGGATTGCCCCCGTATGAAGCCGCTTTCGCGACCCGCCGGCGATCCGGCGCAAGACCCGTGACGCCATTATCGTCGCCTCGGGCGCAAGCGCGGTCGGTCACAAGGGCCGGGTGTTTTTAGGCAGCGGCGATGCGCTCCGCGACGGCCTTGACGGCCTTTATGTGCCGGACGGCGCCATGATCCACCGCGCGGCGGACAATGGGCCTGAATTCGACGACCAGCCAAGAACAAACACCCCAAGGCGCGCCGCCGCGGGGGGCGTGAATTTATCCGGTGGTGCAGGCGGGCAATCCGCTCCGGCGGAAAAATCAGGTTCCGCTCACGCGCATTTGGCCAGCATGCGCCAGACGCCGCCGCCGTGGGCGGGGGTGCCCTCCAGCAGTTTTGCCTTCCGGCCGCGCGGGCAGGCATAGTGCGAGAGCGCCGAGGCGACCACGCTCAGCGCCGTTGCGCGGTCGGCGTCGGAATCGGTGAGGCGGCGTCCGCGCCGGGTGATCTGCACGTCATAGGCGCCTTGCGCGGCCTTGAACTGAAACGTCATCGCATAGCGCATGCCGTTATAGATGACCGGCTCGGTATAGGACGAACCGCTGGCGGCATTGGCGACCGCGCCGCCGTCCGGGCGGCCCGCCTCGCACGCGCCAAGGGCGAGCAGCGCCACCGGCCACAAGAATTTCCATCTGATCGCACTCACCATTCCCGGCTCCCGCGTCCGCACCCCCGCGCGCAGGGCCCTTGGCTCGGCGCGCCCGTGCATAGAACGCATTGCCGAACAGGTCAACGGGTGCCGGCAGATCAATCGCACCGGCGCGCGCCCCGCCTTCGCCTCCTCCACCGCCGGCAAGAAAGCAGCCGTCCCATGCTTGACCTTTGCGCCTGCAAGGCCGACTCTGGCCTCCACACGCCAACGGCCAGATGGAGACAATGAGCGGTGAAACCCTTCTTTGTGCAGATCAAATGCGAACTGGGCCGGGCCTATGATGTCGCCAATCAGATCGCGGATGCGGAGATTGCCTCGGAAATCTATTCCATTGCCGGACAATACGATCTGCTGTTGAAGATCTATCTCGACAGCGAGGAGGATATTGGACATTTCGTCAACGAGAAGATTCAGAAATTCGATGGCATCAAGGACACCTATACCATCATCACGCACCGCGTGTTCTGAGGGTTGAGCGCGCCCGCCGACACGCCCGCCGACGGCCGCGCGCGCGCGTGATGGGCGCGATCGCGAGATCCGTCGAATTTCTCGGCCGCCACGGCACGCTGGTGATGGTGGCGAGCATCATACTCGGGCTTTTCGTAACCCAGCTTGCCGCCCTGCTGCGTCCGTTTCTGGCGGCATCGGTCGTGGCCCTGCTGGCGGTGACGATCATGCGCGTCGAGGCCGCCAGCCTTCGCGCGCTGGCGGCCCGGCCGGTTCCCGCCCTGGGTGCGGTGTTCTGGATCCTGATCGCCACCCCGCTGCTGCTTGGCGCAGGGCTGTATGCAACCGGCTTTGCCGCCAGCTATCCGGTCCTGACGCTCAGCCTGGTGCTGCTGGCCACCGCGCCGCCGATCGCCTCTTCGCCCGCCGTGTCGCTGCTGATCGGGCTCAACCACACCTTGAGCCTGGTGGTGCTGCTGGCGGCCGCCGCGCTCATACCGCTGACCACGCCGCTGATGGCCGATCTGCTGCTCGACCAGCCGCTTCCCCTTGACAGCGACGTGCTGATGGTCCGGCTGATCGTGCTGATCGGTTCGGCCGGCCTGCTGGGGCTGGCGGGGCGCTGGATGTTCGGTATGGCGCGCATCCGCGCAAGGGACGAACTGCTCGATGGACTCAGCGTAATCGCCCTGATCGTTTTCGCCATATCCATCATGGACGGCATCCTGGCGCGGATTGTCGCGGATTTCGCGCATGTGCTGCGGTTTGCCGCCCTGGCCTTCGCGGTCAATCTGGCGCTGCTCGCCGCAACCACGCTGCTGTTCCGGCGGGCGGGACGGCGCGACGCGGCGACCATCGGATTTTCCGCCGGCAACCGCAATATGGCACTGGTGATCAGTGCGCTGGGAACCACCGTGCCCGACGACACCTGGCTGTTTTTCGTGCTGGTGCAGTTCCCGATCTACATGCTGCCGGCAGCCCTCAAACCGCTGTACCGGCGATGGCTTCGCGCCGAATAGCTCACACCCGCTCGATCACCATGGCGATGCCCTGGCCGACGCCGATGCACATGGTGCACAGGGCGAGTTTGCCGCCGGTATCCTGCAGCTCGATCGCAGCGCTGGCCACCAGGCGCGCACCGCTCATGCCGAGCGGATGGCCAAGCGCGATGGCGCCGCCGTTGGGATTGACGCGCGGGTCATCGTCGCCCAGACCGAGATCGCGCAGCACCGCGAGGCTCTGGCTGGCAAACGCCTCGTTCAGCTCGATCACGTCCATGTCGGCGATCTTCAGGCGCGTGCGCGCCAGCAGCCGGTGCACCGCCGGCACCGGGCCATAGCCCATGATGCGCGGCTCCAGCCCGCACGACGCCATGGCGATCACCCGCGCTTTGGGCTCCAGCCCCTGCCTGGCGGCGGATTCTTCATCCGCCAGGATCACGGCGCACGCCCCGTCATTGACGCCCGACGCATTGCCCGCCGTCACCGTGCCGCCATCGCGAAACGGCGTGCGCAGGCCAGCCAGCGTCTCCAGCGAGGTTTCACGGGGGTGTTCGTCGCGCTCGACCACGATATCTTCGCCCTTGCGCTGGGGGATGGTGACGGGCGTGATCTCGCGCGCCAGGCGTCCATTGGCCTGGGCGGCGGCCGCCTTTTGCTGCGAACGATGGGCGAATTCATCCTGATCCTCACGCTTTATCTGGAAATCCTCGGCCACATTCTCAGCCGTCTCCGGCATGGAATCGACCCCATACTGGCGCTTGAGCACCGGATTGACGAAACGCCAGCCGATGGTGGTGTCATAGACCTCGGTCGCG
>JALURZ010000169.1 GCA_027058735.1 Hyphomicrobiales bacterium
CCGCGACCGTGTAGACGCCCGCCGCACTGGCGGGCGTCCTGGGTCCTTCGGCGCGCCATTGCTGTTCCATGGCGCTCAGAAGCCGTTTGGCCGCCACGGCCGCGATTGCCTCGATGTCGCCCGGCGGGCCGGTAAAGGTCTCTTCCCAGTTCAGCGTGCCCAGCGGGCTTTCGCCCCTGAGGGTGGCGCGCAAACCGGATTTGTCGCCATTGGCCTCGGCCACCGAAATCAGAACATAGTCAACCTTGTAACGCTCTTTCAGCGCTTCGAGCTTTTCGGCCTTGCCCTCCAGCACATCGCGCGCGCTGATCGCCGATACATCGTTCAGATCACCGAGGGGAAGCAGCACGGGGGTCAGTGAATTTTCCGGCCCCAGGCTGGTCCAGGCATCGCGCCAGGGGTTGGGGCTTTCCCACAGCACCGCGCGGCTGCCGATCTTGTAGAGCGCCAGCAGCAGAACCGTTTCCGCCTGCCGGGCGGTGAACTTGAGTTCGTTGGCGTCAAGCAGCTGCTGAATGGCCTCGCGGCGGAACCGGATTGTGAAAGTCGCCATGTAAAGCTTTGGTGCTGTGCGTTCTTTTTCGATGCTCATTCCGGCCATCGAGCGCGCAATTTCGCCACTGTCGATCTCCGGAAGCCGGGCGTTGGCGTCGCTTCCCAACAGGCGCACCAGCAACCGGTTGAAGGCCTTTTCCTGGGCCTCGAATATGGCCTCGACCTTGGCCTTCGCGGCATTTTCGGCCTCGACCCGCACCTCCACGCCGCGGACCTCGTACAGCGGGTCTTCGTTGGGCTGCTGGGCGCGGATCTGGGGCGCCCACAGCAGTGCCGTCAACACGCCCGCGGCCGCGGCCGCGGCCACCAGGGCGCGGCGCCAGGTGCCGGCGCGCGCGGGAATTTGCGAAGGCTGGATCATCATGGCAAAGGAGATAGCATTAGACGCGGGCCAGTTGTACGGTTTTTTTGCACATTTGCCGGCGGAGTCGCGCTAAACAGAAGCCGCGCAACACAGGGTTTGCGCATGACAGGCTCATGGGCGCCTCATGGCAGAGACCAGAAAACACCGCACCGGGCTGACCTATCGTGCATCCGGGGTCGATATCGCGGCCGGCAGCGCGCTGGTGGATGCGATCAGGCCCCTTGCGCGCTCCACCGCCCGGCCCGGGGGCGACGCCGCGCTTGGCGGCTTCGGCGGTTTGTTCGATCCGAAGGCCGCCGGTTTCACCGATCCCATACTCGTCGCCGCCAATGACGGCGTCGGCACCAAGCTCAAGATCGCCATCGAGACCGGCCGCCATGACACCATCGGGATCGACCTGGTGGCGATGTGCGTCAACGATCTGATCGTGCAGGGGGCCGAGCCGCTGTTTTTTCTCGATTATTTCGCCTGCGCCGCGCTGGATGGCGAACAGGCCCGTGAGATCATGGGCGGCATCGCGCAAGGCTGCCGGCAGGCGGGCGCCGCACTGATCGGGGGGGAGACCGCGGAAATGCCGGGAGTGTACGCGCCGGGCGACTATGACCTTGCGGGTTTCGCGGTGGGCGCGGCGGAACGCGGCACGCTGTTGCCGCGCAACGACGTGGAGGCGGGCGATGCGGTGCTGGGTCTGCGTTCATCGGGCCTGCATGCCAACGGATTTTCGCTTGTGCGCAGAATCGTTGAAACGGCGTCCCTGCCGTTGCGCGCGCCCGCCCCCTTCGCGCCCGCGGCCTCTCTGGGGGAAAGCCTGCTGGAACCCACCCGGATTTATGTCTCCTCCCTGCTCGGCGCGGTGCGCGAAACCGGCGCGGTCAAGGCGCTTGCGCATATCACCGGTGGCGGGCTTGGCGAGAACCTGGCGCGCGTCCTGCCCAAGGGGTGCGATGCCCTGATCGACCTTGCCGCCCTGCGCCCGCAGCCGGTTTTTCGCTGGCTGGCCGAAACCGGCGACGTGTCGCGGGAGGAAATGCTGAAAACCTTCAACTGCGGCATCGGCATGGCCGTCATCGTCGCGCAGGGCCATGCGGATCCGGTATGCAGGCGCCTTGAAGAGGCGGGCGAAACCGTCGTGCGGCTGGGGCTGATCGCCAAGGACGGCGCGGCCGGGCGTGTGCGTTTTTCCGGGCAACTGGATTTGTGAGCCGGCCCATGGCGCGAAAAAAAGTTGCCATTCTGATTTCCGGGCGCGGCAGCAACATGCGCGCCCTGATCGAGGCCTGCGCCGCCAAGTCCTACCCGGCGCGGATCGTTGCGGTGGTGTCGAACCGCCCCGAGGCTCCCGGACTGGACATTGCCCGCCAACGCGGCCTGGAGGCGGTCGCCATCGACCATACGAAATTCGCCAGCCGCGCCGCGTTCGAAAGCGCCCTTGACGAAATCTTGCGCGCCGCCGGGACCCAGATCATCTGCAATGCCGGTTTCATGCGCCTGCTGAGCGGCGGTTTCGTGCGCAAGTGGCACAACCGCCATCTCAATATCCACCCCTCCCTGCTGCCCGCCTACAAGGGCCTGCATACCCATGAACGGGTGCTGGAGGACGGTGTGCGGATCACCGGATGCACGGTTCATTTCGTGCGCACCGAGATGGACGCCGGCCCCATCGTCGCGCAGGCGGCGGTGCCGGTATGCGCCGGTGACACGCCTGAGTCGCTGGCCGCCCGGGTTCTGGCCGCCGAACACCGCATCTACCCGCACGCCCTTGAACTGGTCGCGTCGGGCGCGGCACGGGTGAGGGACGAAAAAGTCATCCTGCGCCAGAGCGGGGCTGCGCCAGACACCCTGTTCTGGCCCAGGCCCTGAGGCGCGCCGGGCAGAACCGCCGCAAACCGCCGGCAAACCGCCCCGTTCCGATCGTTCCGACGCCTTTGGTTTTCCTGCACGAGGGCACTATGCGAACGGCGCGCATGCCGGTATAACCGCGCCAAGCTGAGCAGCGCCAAAAACCATGGCCGGTCGCGATTCATGAACCAAAGACACCACCCCGGCACGGCGCGCCGTCGCGCCGCACATATGGTCTGCGCCGCGCGGTGGCTTGGCGTGCTTGCGCTCCTCGCCGTGGCGCTTGTCCTGCCCTGCGCGCCCCTCAGCGCCCAGCCGGGCGATACATTCAAGGTTCTCGAAGATGCCCTGGCCGCCCAGCGCAGCGGTCTCGACTCAATCAAGAAAAAGCTGGCCGAAGGCGCGCTGAACGACGAGGAACTGGACAAGGCGGAAGACGCGCTGAGGAAAATCCGCACCGGGCTGCTCGACATCGCCAGGCAAATGAAGGGTCCCTGGGAGGCCAACCGCAAGGCGCTGAAGGATCTCGGGCCGCCGCCGAAAGCGGGCGAAAAACCGGAGCCCGAAGAGGTGGCCGGCCAGCGCGCCGAACTGGCCAGGCAGCAGAAGCGGCTGGATAACCTGGTGCGCGGGTCGGATGTGTTCGCGGGCCAGGCGGCGCGCCTTGTCGATACCATACGCTCCTTGCGGCGCGAGCGCTTTTTCGAGCGCGCCTTCTCCCGGCAGCGCCCGCCCATCTCGGCGTTCTTGTGGAAACAGGCGGGCAACTCTCTTCAGCAGGCCGGCGCGCGAATTAGCGCGGAAATCGCACGGCTGCAGACAGACGCCAGGAGCACCGGCGCGATGCGGCGTCTTGTGCTGGTATTCGCCGTTGTGCTGGTTCTCACCGGCGCCGGATACCTCTTTGCGCGGCGGTGGCTGATGTCGCGTCTCGACAGGAGCTTTGCTGCGCGGAAGGGGCGAACAAGCGGGCGCGTGGGCGAAGCGGGCCTGTATTTCCTGGCGCGGATCATCCCCCTCGCGCTCGCCGGGACGATTCTGCTGGCCACCTTGCGGCTGGAGGGTCTTCTGGCGGCCACGCCCTACTGGTTCGGATGGGCCGTGCTCGGCGCGCTGTTGATTGTGCCGGTGGCGCTCGCCCTGCGCCGCACGATTGTCCAGCACCGCATCAACCTGCCGGGGCTGCCCGACGCCGGCACTCTGGCGCGCCCGTCCAGCGGCGTCGCGGTACTGGTGATCGGGCTTGTGCTCACGATCGATTCCCTGTTGCGCGCGGGCGGCTCCATATTGGGCACGTCGCTGTATTTCGCCTTTGCGCAGAGTTTTGTGTTCGCGATCCTGATGTCGCTGATGATCCTCGTGCTCGCATGGCGTTCGGGCGAGCGCAAGCCGGCGCGCAAGGCGGTGCGCTCGCGGCTGTGGAGATGGCCGAATGTGCGCATCGTGTTTCTCGCCGCCGCCATTGTGACGATCCTTGCCGAACTGTTCGGATATCTGGCATTGGGGCGCTATCTCATCCGCACCGTCTTTTTCGTCGCCGTGATTGCCGCTCTTTATTCGCTGCTGCGCGCCAGCGCGCGGGAACTGGCGCTGCGCGCGGAACAAGGGTTTTTCGGCTCCACGCGCAATGGCGACCAGGTCACCGACCGCCCGCACCTGATGTTCGCGTTCTGGGCCGGGCTGCTGGTCGATGTGCTGCTGCTGCTGGCCGGGCTGATCAGTCTGTTGCTGATCTTCCGCTTCCGCTGGATCGAAATCCGCGACTGGCTGTCGCAGGCCTTTCAGGGGGTGAAGATCGGTTCGGTCAACATCTCGCTGATCGATGCGGCGGCCGCCATCGTCGTCTTTCTCGCGTTCGTCGCGCTGACCCGCTTCGTTCAGCGCTTTTTCGCCCGCGAACTGTTTCCCCGCACCCGCCTCGACACCGGCGTGCGCGATTCGCTCGTGCGCTTTACCGGCTATGCCGGTCTGCTGGTGGCGGCGCTGACCGGCATCGCCACCCTCGGGGTGGACCTGTCCAGCCTGGCCATCATCGCCGGCGCGCTGTCGCTCGGTGTCGGGTTCGGCCTGCAGAGTATCGTCAACAACTTCGTTTCCGGCCTGATTCTGCTGTTTGAACGCCCCATCAAGGTGGGGGACTGGATCGTGACCGATTCGGGTGAAGGGCATGTGCGGCGCATCGGCGTGCGCTCGACCATAATCGACACGTTCGACCGCACCGCGCTGATTATCCCGAATTCGGAACTGGTGGTCTCGACGGTGAAGAACTGGACGCTGAAGGATCCGATCGGGCGGGCCGACATCAGGGTCGGCGTTTCCTATGACGCAAACCCCCGGCAGGTGGAGGAAATCCTGTATGCCTGCGCCGCCGATCATTCCGGCGTCCTGTCCAAACCGCCCCCGGTCGTGCTGTTCAATGATTTCGGCGAAAGCTCGCTGGATTTCGAACTGCGGGTCTTTCTGCCCAACATTCGCAATATCCTCGATGTCACCACGGCATTGCGGTTCGAGATATTCGAGCGCTTCGCCGCGGCCGGAATCGAGATCCCGTTCCCGCAGCGCGATGTGCATGTCAGGGAAGCGGCGCGCGGCACTTCCATGCCCGAAACACGGGCCGCCGGGGCGCGGAAAAAGCCGCGCCGGCGCCGATAACGGGAATGTGAACCAGCCCCCTCCAACAGCCACATTTACAATGGACAAAATTCGCGACATAGTTCACATAAGCATCAGTATTTCCGGGGCGCTCTGAGCGATGTTGCGTTTTGTCTTTTCGATCCTGCTCACCCTTACATTGACGCTGTCGCCATTTGCGCGGCTGGCCGCCGCTCCGGCCCATGCGGTTGCGGCAATCAGCGCAGGCTCGCAACTGGACGATCCGCGCCCGGACCCCGCCGACATGTCGAGCGCCCAGCTTGAACGCGAGCGGGAAAGCCCGAGCCCGCTTTGCGGAAAGTCCTACAAATTCCTGCAGGCCATCGCGCGTTACCACGATTTTTCCCTGGTCATGCTGCCCGCGGTCAAGATTCAGCCGGTTGTCCGCGACCGCCTGCGCAATCCAAATATGCCCGGCCTGAAGTCGGTGCATAGGCCTCCGGTGCACATCACCGCGTCACCTTTCAAGCTGTTCCTGGCAAGAACCAGCAGGCTGCTGATCTAGTATTCACCATTTCAGGGAATTTCCGGCCTGTGTCTTTCTGGCACCGGCCGGAGAGGCTGCACCGACAGTCTCGGCTAACGATGGATCCGCAAGCCCCGGCGGCCCGGATCCAAGGTACAAGGATTGAGCAGGAGAATTCAGACATGCTGCAAAAGACAATCATCGCTTCCACCGCAATTGCGTTCATTGCCGTCGGGCTGACGCAAACCGCAGAGGCGTCGAAGAAAAAAGCCCGTTACAATTTCTCGGCGGCCGCGGCACTGGGGGATTACACGGGCAAGAAGACGGTGAGTTACGAAACCAAGGAAAAGCCTGGGACGATCATCGTCAACACAAAGGAGAGGAAACTCTATTTCGTGCTCCCGGGTGGCAAGGCGATCCAGTATGGCGTTGGCGTCGGGCGGCCCGGTTTCACATGGAGCGGCGTCACGCGTATCGCCCGTAAGGCGAAATGGCCGACCTGGCGTCCGCCGGCAGCCATGCGCAAGCGTGAGCCCAACCTGCCCGCTGTCATGAAGGGAGGGCTGGACAATCCCCTCGGCGCGCGGGCGCTGTATCTTTACAAGGGTGGCCGCGACACCCTGTACAGGCTCCATGGCACCGCCGACAGGGCATCGATCGGCCGCGCCGTATCCAGCGGCTGCATCCGGCTGCTCAATGAGGAAGTCAAGGATCTCTACGAGAGAGCCAAGACCGGTACCAAGGTGATCGTTCTGTAAGGACGGTTCAAAGCACACCCACAGCCCTGGCCGCCCGCTTCGCTTGAGGCGGGCGGCCTTTATTTATGCCGGCGCGGCGGGCGAAACGGCCTTACGCGGCGCGCACCCACACACGGGTGTCATGAAACGCCGCGCCGCCGAAGGGGGCGGGCTGATCCGCGCCGATGAGCGTATTGATCCCCGCGCCGCCTTCATGCGCGTGGTTGGGAAAAATCCCTTCCGCGATCAAAACCCCCCGGCACACCCCCTCAAACAGCCGCGCGTGCAGCCGGACCTCGCCGCGCGAATTGCCCAGTACAACCCCGACCCCATCGCCAATGCCCAGTTCGGCGGCATCCAAAGGGTGGATCTTCACTTCCGGGCGGCCTTCGCGCCTGCGCGACGAAGGCGTCTCGGCAAACGATGAATTCAGGAATGTGCGCGCCGGGCTGGTGGCCAGCCGGAAGGGATGGGCCTCGTCCGCCGTTTCGATGACCTCCCAGTAATCGGGAAATTTCGGGATGGTCCCGACCGGCCCCATCGGCCCGGCATTGGGAAATTTCACGTTCGGCCAGTCGGGTGAAAACCGGAACTTGCCGTCGGGAAAGTTGAATCCGCGGAGAAAATGCGCCTTGTCGAATTCCGGCTGGCAATCGATCCAGTTGGTTTCGCGCAAATCCTCAAGATTGCCCCAGCCGGAATTGCGCAGCGTCCAGTCAATCAGCCCGGCCTGGGTCATCTCGAAGCCCGGATGGGACGCGCCGAGCCGCCCGGCCAGCGCGCACACCACATCGTGGTTGGAGCGGCATTCGCCCGCCGGCTCGATGACCTTGAGCCCCAAGGAAATATACTGATGCCCGCCACCCAGATAGACATCGTCATGTTCCAGAAACATCGTCGCTGGCAGCACGACATCGGCCATCTGCGCGGTTTCCGTCATGAACTGCTCATGGACGCAAACAAACAGATCCTCGCGGGCAAATCCGGCACGCACCTTTTTCTGCTCCGGAGCCACGTTGAGCGGGTTGGTGTTCTGGATGAACAACGCCGTCACCGGCGGCCCGCCGCCAAGATCGCACGGGTCTCCCGTCAGCACCGCGCCGATGCGCGACTGGTCAAGCAGGCGAATGTCCGGGTCGATCACATCGAGACCCTCGATCATGGTCTTGTTGATGTGATAAATACCGCCATTGTTGTGGAAGGCGCCGCCCCCTTCGTGACGCCACGCGCCGGTTACCGTGGCGATGCAGCTTGCCGCATGCATGTTGAAGGCGCCGTTGCGTGAGCGGGTAAAGCCGTAGCCGAGCCTGAGATAAGTGCGCGGCGTCGTGCCGATGAGGCCCGCGAAAGTCTCGATCTGCTCCACGCTCAGACCGGTAATGGTGCTCGCCCAGTCCGGCGTCTTTTCTTTAAGATATGCTTCCAGTTCATCTGGCAAGTCCGCGAATTCGCGCATGTAATCGCGGTCGGCATGGCCATCGCGAAACAGAACATGCATGACCGCGGCCGCCAGCGCCCCATCGGTGCCCGGCTTCGGGCACAAGGCCAGATCGGCCTTTTTCATGGTCGCGTTGTTGTAAACGTCGACGGCGACGATCTTCGCGCCGCGCTCCTTTCGCGCCGTCATCACATGGGTCATCACGTTGACCTGGGTGTGCACCGGATTGGTGCCCCAGATCACGATCAGATCGGATTTCGCCATTTCGCGCGGATCGGGTCCGCGCAATTTGCCGGTGCCGGCGGTAAAACCCGCTCCCGACAGGGTCGAACAGATGGTCGTGTATTCGCCGGAATAGCGCTTGGCGTGACGCAGGCGGTTGATGCCATCACGCATCACCAGACCCATGGTGCCGGCATAGTAGTAGGGCCACACGGCTTCGCTGCCATGCGCCTGTTCGGCCTTCAGCAGGGCGCCGGCGACCTCGTCGAGCGCCTGCTCCCAGGTGATGCGCTCAAAATCGCCGGACCCTTTTTCGCCGCGCCGCCGCATCGGATGCAGCAAGCGCCCGGGATGATGAATGCGTTCGGCGTAGCGCGCGACCTTTTCGCACACGACCCCAAGCGTATAATCGTTGGCCTTGGCGCCGCGCACGCGCCCGATGGTGTGCGCATCGAGGCGCTCCACTTCAAGCGCGCATGTGGAGGGACAGTCATGCGGGCAGGTCGAGAGCAGGATTTCGGCTTCGATGTCCGGCTTGCTGTTCATGCCTCCACCTCACGGCATCGAAGGGCCTTGCGTCAACCCGGGATTTCATCGTCCCGGAAACACATCGAGATTTCCAGCGCCGCGGTGTCGGGGCTGTCGGAGCCATGCACCGAATTGGCCTCCAGCGATTCGGCGAACTCCGCGCGGATGGTGCCGGGATCGGCATCGGCCGGATCGGTTGCGCCCATGATCTCGCGGTTTTTCGCCACCGCGTTCTCGCCTTCGAGCACCTGCATCACGATCGGGCCGGATGTCATGAAGGCCACCAGATCGTCGAAAAAGGGACGCTCCTTGTGGACCGCATAAAAGGCCTGTGCCTGCGCCTTTGACCAGAGCACGCGTTTCTGGGCCACGACCCGCAAACCGGCGTCTTCCAGCTTGGTGATGATCCTGCCGGTGATGTTGCGCCGGGTCGCATCCGGCTTGATGATCGAAAACGTGCGTTCCATGGACATGAGGGCGGATTTCCTTTTTAAGACGTTGGTCAGCTGGCGCTGCTTATAACGTGCGGCGGACATGAGCGGCAAGACGCGAAACCCCGCCTGCGCGGCCCGGGCCGCCGGCGACAAGAGCCGAGGAGACCTCATCATGCAGCCGATCAGCCATGAAAACGCATCGCCGCGCGTGCGCGCGGTGTTCGACGACATAAAGAAAACCCGCGGCGTCGAGGACGTCAACAATTTCTGGAAATACCTCGCCAATGAACCGCGCATGCTCGCCCACACCTGGGCATCCCTGAAGGATGTCATGGGATCGGGCAGCCTCGATCCGCTGACCAAGGAACTCGTCTATCTGGCCGTCTCGATCACCAATGACTGCGCCTATTGCAAGGCGAGCCACGGTGCGCAGGCCCGCGCCAGGGGCGCCAGCGAGGAGATGCTGGCCGAGCTTTATTCCGTCGTCGCGCTGGCCAACATGACAAACCGGCTGGCCATGGCCTATGACGTGCCGGTCGATGAGGCCCTGAAGGGCGAATAGGGCCTTGCCGGAACCGCCATGCTGAACATCGCCAACATCACCTTCCGCATGGCCGGACGCGTGCTGCTGGAGGGGGCCAGCGCGCAGATCCCCACCGGCCACAAGGTTGGCCTGGTGGGGCGCAATGGCGCGGGCAAGACGACCTTGCTGCGGATCATCCTTGGCGAACTTGCGCCCGACGACGGCGAAATCACCGTGCCGCGCAATGCGCGCATCGCCACGCTCGCCCAGCAGGCGCCGGCGGGCGAGGACAGCCTGCTGGATACGGTGCTCGGCGCCGATACGGAGCGCGACGCATTGCTGCGCGAAGCGGAAACCGCGGCGGATCCGGGCCGCATAGCGCAGATCCAGCTTCGCCTCAGCGATATCGGCGCCCACAGCGCGCCTGCGCGTGCGGCCGCCATCCTCGCCGGCCTTGGTTTTGACGACGAGGCCCAGACCCGCGCCTGCTCCACGCTTTCGGGCGGCTGGCGCATGCGCGTGGCGCTGGCCCGCGTATTGTTTTCCCGGCCCGATATTCTGCTGCTCGATGAGCCGACGAACTATCTCGATCTGGAAGGGACGCTGTGGCTCGAGACCTATCTGAGGCGCTATCCCCATACCGTCGTCATCGTCAGCCATGACCGCGACCTGCTCAACACGCTGGTCGGGTCCATCATGCACTTGAGCGAATGCCGGCTGAGCGTATATTCCGGCGGCTATGACCGCTTCGAGCAGACCCGGCGCGCCCGTATCGAGACCCGGCTCAAGCTCAAGAACAAGCAGGACAATGACCGCCGCCGCCTGGAATCCTTCGTTGAGCGGTTCCGCGCCAAGGCAACCAAGGCGCGCCAGGCGCAAAGCCGGCTGAAGGCACTGGCGAAACTGAAACCGATCCCGGCGCTGGTCGAAAACCGCATCGCGCCGTTTTACTTCCCCTCCCCCCGCCCCCC
>JALURZ010000170.1 GCA_027058735.1 Hyphomicrobiales bacterium
GTTGATGTCGGCGCTGTTCGAGGGGGAGGATCGCACATGGTTCATCTGGGTCTTGAAGAGGCGCGCGCGCTGGCCCTGCAATGCCTGCTGGGCAACGGGTTCGACCAGGCCAACGCCGACGCGGTCGCCGGCCGGATGATCCAGGCGGAAGCCGATCTGTGCCATGCCCATGGCCTGTTCCGGATGGAGTGGTATGTGGCGGGGGTAAGGTCGGGCCGGGTGAACGGCGCGGCCAGACCCCGGGTCGAGCCGCTGGCGCCCGCCGTCATCCGCGTCGATGGCGATGGCGGTTATGCGCCGCTTGGCCAGCAGGCCGCCTATCGGCCGCTGGCCGAATGCGCCCGCAAGAACGGCATCGCCGCGCTCGCCTTCGTCAACATGTTCCACCTGGCCGCCATGTGGCCGGAAGTGGAGCGCCTGGCGCAGGAGGGCCTGTGCGCGTTCGCGTTCACCGCCTCCTACCCCTATGTGGCCCCGGCCGGCGGCACACAACCGCTCTACGGCACCAACCCCATGGGCTTTGCCTGGCCGCGAAAGGACGCACTGCCGCTGGTCTTCGATCAGGCATCCTCGGCAATGGCGCGCGGCGAAATCCAGATCGCCGCGCGCGATGGCAAAACCGTGCCGCAGACCGCGGGGATCGGTCCCGGCGGCGAGCCCACGACCGATCCCAATGTGGTGCTTGCCGGCGCGCAGCTGGGTTTTGGCGGCTACAAGGGCGCCTCTCTGGCGATGATGGTGGAATTGCTGGCAGGCCCCCTGATCGGGGAGTTCCTGAGTTTCGAGGCGATGGACGACGATGGCGGAAAGGGCGGCCCCCCCAAGGGCGGCGAACTGATCCTCGCGCTCGATCCGGCGCGGTTCGGCGATCCGGACGGGTTTCTCGCCCATGGCGAAAAACTCGTTACGGCGATCCTCGCCCAGGAGGGCACCCGGCTACCCGGCGCCCGGCGCCTGGCGAACCGCGAAAAGACGCTGGAAACAGGCATAGAAATCCCGCAAAGCCTGCACCGGACGATTCTGGATTTGATCGGAGAAGGTGCCAGGCCTACCCGCCGGTGACGCTCATGTGGCGGGCGACGGCCGGATTCTCGTTGCCGCGCTCGATGATGAAATCATGGCCCCTGGGCTTGCGTGATATGGCCTCGTCGATCGCCGCATCGAGGCGTTCATCGCTCTCGCTGGAGCGCAGGGGTGCGCGCAAGTCGGCCGCGTCCTCCTGGCCAAGGCACATGTAGAGCGTGCCCGTGCAGGTCAGCCGCACCCGGTTGCAGCTTTCGCAGAAATTATGGGTAAGCGGCGTGATGAAGCCGAGCCGGCCGCCGGTCTCCCGGACGCGCACATAGCGCGCCGGTCCGCCGGTGCGGTGATCGCTTTCCTCCAGGGTCCAGTTCCGTTCAAGCCGCCGGCGGACCGTTGACAGCGGCAGATACTGATCGGTGCGCTCACCGTCGATCTCGCCCAGCGGCATGGTTTCGATCAAGGTCAGGTCATGGCCCTCGCCGTGGGCCCAGCGCATTATGTCCTCGATCTCGTGTTCATTGACTCCCTTCAGCGCCACCGTGTTGATCTTGACCCTGAGCCCGGCGGCGACGGCGGCCCTGAGGCCGGTCAAAACCCGGTCAAGAGCGCCCCAGCGGGTGATCCTGGCAAAGGTGTCGGCATCCAGCGTGTCAATCGAGACGTTGATGCGTTTCACCCCGCAGGCCGCCAGTTGATCAGCATACTTGTGCAGTTGGCTGCCATTCGTGGTCAGGGTCAGTTCCTCAAGCGCGCCTGTTTCAAGGTGGCGCGACAGGGCCGAAAACAGCGACATGATATTGCGCCGGACCAGGGGTTCGCCACCTGTAATCCGCAGTTTTCTGACACCTTTTCTGATAAATGCCGAGCACAGCCGGTCCAGTTCCTCCAGGCTCAGAATGTCGCGCTTGGGCAGAAACGTCATGTTCTCCGACATGCAGTAGACGCACCGGAAGTCGCAGCGGTCGGTGACCGAAACGCGCAGATAGCTGACGCGGCGCCCGAACGGATCGATCATGCCGCCGCCGGCATCGCCGCGCGAACGCTGCGCGAACTGCTTGATATCCGGGGGCAAATTCATGCGCCTGATGTTCCGCCTGCTCAATCACCCAGAGCCCGCACCATAGGCGCACCGCCCGGTGAGGGGTCAAGTAAAATTGCATCCGCTGTCTGCGCGGGCAGAGCGCCGGATGTGTTCCAATGCGCCGTCGAAGCGCCGGAAAACGTTGAAAAACAGCATCATAAGAGACGTATTGAAGGTCTTCCGTATGGTGAAATCAACCGGCAATTGACATGCGCGGCCTTGCGCGCGGCGGCTTCGCTGGTCTAGGATTTGATTCAGAACAGTTCAAAACTGCGCCGGCCGTCGGGGCGGCCGGACGGGTGGCCGGAGAACAAGAAAAACAGGCGCGCCGGCGTGAACTGGGGAGGCGGACATTCTTGGGATGAGCGCAGCACAGCCAGACGGGGGCGTATCCGTGCCGGAAGAGGATGCGTTGCGGGCGCATATGTACCGGCTGCTGACGCATTTTCTCGCCAATCCGCCAAGCGCCGACGACCTGAAATCGATCGCCGGTCTGGGTGGCGACGACACCGAACTCGGCAGGGCGATCCGGACATTTTCAAAGCTGGCCGCGAAAACCACCCAGGCGCAGGCCGCGCAGGAATATCAGGATCTTTTCATTGGCGTGGGGCGCGGCGAACTGGTGCCCTATGCTTCGTATTATCTGACCGGTTTTCTGCATGAAAAACCGCTCGCCAAGCTGCGCGAGGATATGGGGCGCCTGGGCATCGAGCGGCGCGAAACCGTCAAGGAGCCTGAAGACCACATCGGCGCGCTTTTCGAGATGATGGCCGGCCTGATCACCGGATCGTTCGGGCAGGCGGCTACTGTCGCGCAGCAGCGGGCCTTTTTTGACGCTCATATTTCGACCTGGGCGCCACATTTTTTCCGCGATCTTGAGGGCGCGCAGTCCTCTGTTCTTTACGCGGCGCTGGGCACGGTGGGACGGGTGTTTCTGGATATCGAGATAATGGCCTTCACCATGGACTGAACCGGCGTCTCGCCGGAAGAGGAGGACGGGAAAAAAGGATTTTTGAGTTTCGGTGCGCCGGCGGGTGGCGATTTGGCCCCGCGGGAAACGGCAAAACCGGGATTGGCGGTTCGCGGGACTTTTCGCAGGACTTGCGGGAGTTTTCGCGGGATTTGCGGGACTTGGAGCTTAAGTTTCCCGAAAACCGCCGGAGTGGACGGGAGACACGCTGGATGATGACTTCAGGGCGGCTCCCGCGTACGCAGCGAATTCGGTATCGAAGGAGCAAAAAGGAGGAAAACCATGTCCGCTACAAGGGACACGGGTGGGGCGGATCGCCGCAGCTTTCTGAAACTGGCCGGTTTTGGCGCCCTGACGGGCGCAGCCGTGCTTGGTGCTGGAAAGGGCGGGG
Organism: Hyphomicrobiales bacterium; assembly: GCA_027058735.1. Taxonomy (GTDB): domain Bacteria; phylum Pseudomonadota; class Alphaproteobacteria; order Rhizobiales; family JALURZ01; genus JALURZ01. Next base: position 3,466 of record JALURZ010000170.1, read on the forward strand.
CGGAAGCCAGCGAAGCAAAGCCGGAAAATAGCGGGCTTTATCGCGAAACCGACCAGGTGAAAACCTACTACGAATCCGCCCGGTTTTGACCGGGGCACATCTGGATTTGGGTGTTTTCGCTTGAGAGCGCGGCCTGCGCGGCCGCACAACTAGGGAGAGAAACATGCTTAGGAAGAAGACTGGCGGGGTGGCGACTGGCCCCCGTTTGTCATCTGCCCTGACGGAGATTGCAGGCAAGGCCATTGACCGGCGCACCTTTTTGCGCCGTTCGGGACTTGCGGCCGGCGGACTGGCCGCGGCCTCTGCATTCCAGGGCGGAATGATCCAGAAAGCCGAAGCGGCGTCGGACGGCGCGGCTGTCGAAATCAAGAAATCGGTCTGCACCCATTGCGCGGTTGGCTGCACGGTGCTTGCCGAGGTTTCGAACGGTGTTTGGATCGGACAGGAGCCGGGTTTTGACAGCCCGATCAATCTGGGAGCCCACTGCGCCAAGGGCGCTTCGGTGAGGGCCCATGCGAACGGCGAACGCCGGCTCAAATACCCGACCAAGCTTGTTGACGGCAAGTGGCAGAGAATCAGCTGGGACGAGGCCATCAACGAGATCGGCGACAAGATGATGGAGATCCGCGAATCGTCGGGTCCCGATTCGGTCTACTGGCTGGGCTCCGCGAAGCACTCCAACGAGCAGGCTTATCTGTTCCGCAAGCTCTATGCCTTCTGGGGGTCGAACAACGGCGACCATCAGGCGCGGATCTGCCATTCCACCACGGTTGCCGGCGTTGCCAACACCTGGGGCTATGGCGCGATGACCAACTCGTTCAATGATATGCATTCGAGCCGTTCGATCTTCCTGATCGGGTCAAACCCGGCGGAAGCCCATCCGGTCTCCTTGCTGCATATCATGCGCGCCAAGGAGCAGAACAACGCCGAAGTCATTGTCGTTGACCCGCGGTTTACGCGCACGGCTTCCCATGCGACCGAATTTGTGCGGATCCGTCCGGGCACCGACGTGGCGGTGATCTGGGGTATTCTCTGGCACATTTTCGAAAATGGCTGGGAAGACGAAACCTATATCGCCGCACGGGTGTGGGGCATGGATCATATCCGTGCCGAAGTGGCCAACTGGACGCCCGAGGAGGTGGAACGGGTCACCGGCGTTCCCGGATCGCAGTTGCGCCGGGTCGCGCGCAAGATGGCGACCAACAAGCCCGGCACCGTGGTATGGTGCATGGGCGGAACCCAGCACACCAACGGCAACAACAACACCCGGGCCTACTGCATCTTGCAACTGGCGCTGGGGAATATCGGCGTTGCCGGCGGCGGCTGCAATATTTTCCGCGGCCATGACAATGTGCAGGGCGCCACCGACTTCTGCGTGCTGTCGCATTCGCTGCCCGGTTACTACGGCCTCAAGAAAGGGTCGTGGATGCACTGGGCGCGTGTGTGGGATGTGGACTACGACTATCTCAAGGGCCGTTTCGCTTCGGAGAAGCTGATGCAGTCCAAGGGCATTCCGGTGTCGCGCTGGATTGATGGCGTCCTTGAAAACAAGGACAATATCGATCAGCCCGACAATTTGCGCGCAATGGTGTTCTGGGGCCATGCTCCGAACTCGCAGACCCGCGGTATGGAAATGAAGGCGGCCATGGAGAAACTCGATCTCCTGGTGGTCATCGATCCCTATCCGACCGCCAGCGCGGTCATGCATGACCGCAAGGACGGGGTCTATCTGTTGCCCGCATCGTTGCAATACGAGACCTATGGGTCCCTGACCGCGTCGAACCGGTCGTTGCAATGGCGTGAAAAGGTGGTCGAGCCGTCCTTTGAATCGCTGCCCGACCAGACGATCATCTACAAGTTCGCCAAGAAGTTCGGATTTGCCGACCAGATGTTCAAGAACATCAAGGTCAACAATGACGAGCCGCTGGTGGAGGATGTCACGCTCGAGTTCAACAAGGGCATGTGGACGATTGGCTATACCGGCCAGTCGCCGGACCGTCTCAAGGCGCATATGGCCAACCAGCACACCTTCGACAAGACCACGCTTCAGGCGAATGGCGGTCCGGTCGACGGTGAATATTATGGTCTGCCATGGCCGTGCTGGGGCACCGCGGAAATGAAACATCCCGGCACGCCCAACCTGTACGATCCTTCCAAGCCCGTTGCCGAAGGCGGATTGAATTTCCGCGCCCGGTTCGGTGTGAAGGCGCCGGACAAATGGGGCGGCCAGAACCTTCTTGCCGAAGGCGGCAAGGAAGGCGTCGGCTATCCGGTGGGCAATGAACTCAAGGATGGTCATCCCGAGTTCAACATGATGATGCTCAAGAAGCTCGGCTGGGATGGCGAATTGACCGATGCCGAACGCGCGTCGATCGAGAAAGTCGCCGGCGACAAGACCAACTGGAAGACGGACCTGTCGGGCGGGATCCAGCGGATTGCCATCAATCATGGCTGTGCGCCGTTCGGCAACGCCAAGGCGCGTGCGGTGGTCTGGACTTTCCCGGACCCGATTCCGATCCATCGCGAACCGCTGTATACGCCGCGTCGTGACCTGCTGCCGAAATACGAGACCTATTCGGACCGCCAGGCCTATCGCCTGCCGACCCGTTACGCCTCGATCCAGAAGGACGATTATTCCGGTGAATATCCGCTCATTCTGACAACCGGGCGCCTGGTCGAATATGAAGGCGGCGGCGATGAATCCCGGTCCAATCGCTGGCTGGCGGAACTTCAGCAAGACATGTTTGTTGAAATCAATCCGTTCAACGCCAACGGGCTGGGCATCAGGGATGGCCAGATGGTCTGGGTCGAGACGCCGGAGAAATCGAAGATCAAGGTCAGGGCGATGCTGACCAGGAGAGTGGAGAAGGGTGTGGCATTCCTCCCGTTCCACTTTGCCGGCATGCTCCAGGGCAGGGATCTTAGAAGCAAATATCCGAAGGGAACCGATCCGTATGTGCTGGGCGAAGCGGCCAATACGGTGATGACCTACGGGTATGACTCTGTCACCCAGATGCAGGAGTCCAAGGTGACTCTCTGCAATATCAAGAAAGCATAGGGAGGACGCACGATGGCACGAATGAAGTTCCTTTGTGATGCCGATCGTTGCATTGAATGCAATGCGTGTGTCACAGCGTGCAAAAACGAAAACGAAGTCCCCTGGGGGATCAACCGCCGGAGGGTCGTCACCATCAATGACGGCAAGCCGGGCGAACGGTCGATCTCGGTGGCCTGTATGCACTGCTCGGACGCGCCGTGCATAGCGGTCTGCCCCGTGGATACCATCTACAATACCGAGGAAGGTATTGTGTTGCATTCCAAGGACCTGTGTATCGGCTGTGGATATTGTTTCTATTCGTGCCCGTTCGGCGCGCCGCAATTTCCGCAGGTCGGCAACTTCGGAACCCGCGGCAAGATGGACAAATGCACCTTCTGCGCCGGCGGACCGGAGAACAACAATTCCGACGTCGAGTTCAAGAAGTACGGTCGCAACCGTATGGCCGAAGGCAAGCTGCCGCTCTGTGCGGAGATGTGTTCGACCAAGGCATTGCTGGCGGGTGATGGAGACGTTGTCTCCAACATCTATCGCGAGCGTGTTGTGATGCGTGGCTTCGGTGCCGGCGCCTGGGGTTGGGGCAGGGCCTATCAGGGTCAGGGCTCGTAAGCGCTCAGGACTGTTGACAAGACTGGATGCGGGGCCGTGTATGCAATTGCACGGTCCCGCCACCCGCGCCCTGCGGGCGACCGCGGGGCACAAGGCCTGCTGGACAGACGGGCCGGAAAAATGCGTTGGGGCCATGAATGCCCGCGCGGCGACAGGGACCGCCCGCGCGGCAACAGGGACCGCCGGCGCGGCAACAGGGACCGCCGGCGCGGCAACAGGGACCGCCGGCGCGGCAACAGGGAATGAGCAATATGAAAAGGCTTTTTGTCCTGAGCTGCATGATCGTGATCCTCGGTTTGTCGCTCGGGGCCTGCCGGAAGAGCGAACAGGGTCGTCCCTTGATGTACAAGAAGGGCACATATCTGGGCGCGCCCGACCAGAAAATATCGCCCGAAGCGCTGGAAAAGGCCCGTTTGGGAGCCTGGAGGCAGCGGGGTTTCTGAGGGGTTGAAATAGTCGCGAACAGGGGTTTCGCAAGGAAAGGACGGATCAATGCTGCGAAGGATTTTGAGGCTGCCGTCGCCGGGCGGGTTTTCTGGCCTGATCGTGTTTGCGCTGGCGGCGGCATTGTTCTTGGGGCTCGGCCCGGTCGGACTTCAGGCCCAGCAGGGCGGCAATGTGCCAGGCGCCGCACCTGGATATAACTATGAATTCTGGCGCGCGGTGCGCAACGGCGTTCAGGGCAATGTGTCCATTCCCGACAAGAAAGCCGGCGTGCTTGTGCAATCGGAGGGCGACAACTGGCGCGCGGTGCGCAACGGTCCGGTCTCGGTTATCGGTGGCTGGGCGCTGCTGGGGATCATCATTCTGCTGGCCCTGTTCTTTTTGCTGCGCGGGCGGATCAGGATCGATCGCGGCCGCGGCAAGCGCAAGATCACCCGGTTCAACGCCCTTGAACGCGGGGCCCACTGGCTGACCGCGGTTTCGTTTCTGGTGCTGGCCTTCAGCGGGCTGAACATTCTCTACGGCCGCTACGTCTTGAAGCCGCTGCTTGGCCCTGAGCTGTTCGCCAGTCTTTCCCTGCTGGGCAAATATCTGCACATTTATCTGTCATTCGCTTTCATGACGGGACTGGTCTTGATCTTCATCTTGTGGGTCAAGGACAATTTTCCCAACCGGCACGATCTGGAATGGATTGCGGAAGGCGGCGGGCTGTTCACGAAAGGATCGCATCCGCCGGCCCGCAAATTCAATTTTGGCCAGAAGATCATTTTCTGGGCGGTCGTGCTCGGCGGCATTTCGATTTCCCTGTCCGGCCTTTCCCTGATGTTCCCGTTCGAGCTGCCGATGTTCGCCAAGACCTTCGCGGTGTTGAACATGCTGGGCCTCTCGTTGCCGAGCGAGCTTTCGCCCGTCGTTGAAATGCAGCTTGCGCAGATCTGGCATGCGATCGTGGCTCTGATCCTGATCGTCATCATGATCGCGCATATCTACATCGGCTCGATCGGCATGGAGGGCGCGTTCGATGCCATGGGTTCGGGCGAGGTGGACGAAAACTGGGCCAAGGAACATCACTCCGTTTGGGTGTCGGAGATGAAGAAAAAGGGCGCGGCCAAGATGAAAAAGGCGCCCGCCGAATAGACCCTGTCGACGCTTGGGGCATCCACGAGGAGACGCCGCCCCGGCGTCGGGAAACCGGCGATTGAGACGCCTAGGCACGTGTTGGCAACAGGGGACCTCCCGGCGTGACTGGATTTGTTCGTCCCTCAAGGCAGAACGGCCCGTTTTTCGCCTGGTGCCGGCTGTGCGCGGCGCTGCTTGCTGTCGCCGGCCTGGCCGTGGACGGGCTGAGGCCGGTGAACGCGCAGATGCCAGGGCGCGATCTGCTGGGCCATGGCGGCCCGGTGCGCGCCATTGACATTGCGCCGGACGGCATGTTCGCCCTGACCGGCAGTTTTGACTATTCGGTCATTTTCTGGGAAACCGGTCCGGACGGACCGGTATTGAAGAAGCGTTTTCTGGCTCACGACGCCGCCGTCAGCGCGGTCAGGTTCGTCCCGCGCAGCTGGTTTGCCCTTTCCGGCAGCGATGATGGAACGCTCGCCCTGTGGAACCTGCACACATTGAAGCTGGAACGCCGGAAAAAGGGCCATGGCGCCAAGATTGCCGGACTTGCGGTTTCGCCCGACGGCGCGCTGGCCGCCACCGCGGGCTGGGACAAGGTCGTGCGCATCTGGGACGTCGCCACGCTTGAGGTGCGTTACGAACTGAAGGGGCATCGGGGCAATGTCAACGCGGTGGCCTTTTCGCGCGACGGGTCGATCCTCTATTCGGCGGATACGAACGGCAGGGTTCTGGCATGGCAGGCCGGAAACGGCGCCGGCCCGCGGGTTGTCTACAACCATGGCTGGGGCATCAATGTGCTGGCGGCCCTGCCGCAGAAGAACCGGCTGCTGATCGGTGCGCTGAACGGCGATGTGCGTATCATCGACACCGTGTCGGGCGAGATCGTGCGCACTCTTGCCCGCCATGACCGCCCGGTGCTTTCCGCGGTGGTGTCGGCCCGGCACGGGCTTGTCGCGGTCGCCACCGGCGGTGGCCAGATCCGGGTCTGGTCAACCGGCGACTGGGGTTCCCTTGGCGCGCTGGACTACCCTTATGGGCCGGTCTGGGCGCTGGGCATTTCGGGCGACGGGACGGGGGTCTATTATGCCGGGCTTGGGGATGCGGCCTTGTACTGGCAGGTGACGCCGCGCCGGCCCTTCGAGACGGTCAGGAGCGAGATTGCGCCCAAGAGTCGCCTGTCGGCCAATGCCGGGCCCGGCGAGAAGCAGTTCGTGCGCAAATGCAGCATTTGCCATACACTGTCGCCCGACGGCGGCAACCGTGCGGGCCCGACGCTCTACAAGGTGTTCGGGCGCCGGGCCGGTACGCTTGCGGGCTATCCGTTTTCCGATGCCCTGAAGCGTTCCACCATTGTCTGGAATGAAGAAACGATTGCGCGTCTGTTTTATGAAGGGCCGGCGGAAGTAGTGCCGGGCACCAAGATGCCGTTGCAAAGGATGACCAATCCGGAAGAACGCGATGCTCTGGTGGCGTTTCTCAAGGAGGCCACCCAAAGCCGCGCGACGCCGGAAAAACAAGACCAGGAGGGGTCGCGATGAAAGCCTTTCTGTTAAGTATGTGCGCGATGATCGCCATTGGCGCCTTCGCTTATTTCGGGCTGGAGGCCAGCGACAGGTCGGCGCAAAGTGTCTATTCGACCTCGTCGGTTCGCCATTGAGCTGATCGCGCCGCGGGCGTGGCGCGCATGTTTGCTTGGCGCATGGGGGCTTGTATATCTTGCCGGCGCCGTGACATCGCCGCTATTCGCGGCGTCCCGCCAGATCCCGGTTGCGCGGCAGATGGCCGCGGTTGTCAGCGTTCTGCCGGACTGGCCGGCCGGCGCCTATGACGCCAGGGAGCCCGAGGGCAGCGGCGTTGTGCTGTTTGACGGCCTGACGATCATGACCGCGCTGCATGTTGTCGGCAGGGCGCGGTCCATTCGTGTGCGCACATCGGACGGACTGATACTCAAGGCGACCCTGAAGGCCCGGGACCGGGCAACCGACCTTGCCATGCTGACGAT
>JALURZ010000171.1 GCA_027058735.1 Hyphomicrobiales bacterium
GGCAATAGATCGCGCTACAGCCCCGGACCGGCGGGCAAAACCGTCAGCGCGGCCAGCGCCGGGTTTGCATGTGCCCCCAATGCGCCCAGGCCTGTGCTAGCCTTTTTCGCGCAGCAGCCGGGCCTTGTCGCGCGACCAGGTCCGGTCTTTTTCGCGCTGGCGCTTGTCGTAGGTCTTGCGCCCGCGCGCCAGCGCCAGTTCCAGCTTGGCGATGCCGCGTTCGTTGAAATAAATCCTGAGCGGCACCAGCGTCATGCCATCGCGCTGCACGGCGCCGGCCAGCTTGTCGATCTGGCGGCCATGCAGCAGCAGCTTGCGAATGCGGCGCGGCTCGTGATTGGAGCGGCTGGCGGCGTCATAGGGGGGAATGTAGCTGTTGACGAGAACGATTTCGCCGTCCTGCGCCGTGGCATAGGCCTCGTTCAGGCTGGCCTTGCCTTCGCGCAGGGATTTGACCTCGGTGCCCACCAGTTGAAGACCGGCCTCGAAGCTCTCCTCGATCTCGTAGTTGAACCGCGCCTTGCGGTTATCCGCAATGACCGTGCGGCCGGCCTGCCTGCGCGCCTTTTTCGCGCCACCGCGTTTGGAAGACATGGCAAACTCGCATGTTTTCGGCGAATCACGCGTCGAGCAGGCCGGCACGGGTCATCGCCGAGCGCACCTGGGCCTTGGTTGTGTCCATAATCGGCGCCAGCGGCAGACGTACCTCATCACCGCACAGTCCGAGCAAGTGGGCGGCATATTTGACCGGCCCCGGATTGGACTCCACGAACAGCGCGCCGTGCAGCGGCATCAGGCGATCGTGAATCCGCAAGGCCGCTGCATAGTCGCCATTCAGGCACGCCGACTGGAATTCCGCGCACAGGGCGGGCGCCACATTGGCCGTCACCGATATGCAGCCCCGCCCGCCATGGGCGTTGAAGCCCAGCGCCGTCGCATCCTCGCCGGACAACTGGATGAAATCCGCACCCATTGCGCTGCGCTGCTCGCTGGCCCTGGCAAGATCCGCGGTTGCATCCTTCACGCCGACAATATTCTTCAGTTTGAACAGCCGCGCCATGGTTTCCACCGACATGTCTATGACGCTGCGGCCCGGGATATTGTAGATGAAGAGCGGAATATCGGCACATTCGCTGAGCGCCTTGTAGTGGCGGTACAGGCCGTCCTGGGTCGGCTTGTTGTAATATGGCGTGACCACCAGCACCGCATCCGCGCCGGCCTTCTTGGCATGTTTCGTGAGCATGATGGCTTCCGCGGTGTTGTTCGACCCGGTCCCGGCGATGACCGGCACCCGGCCGGCGGCCTGTTCGACGCAGATTTCCACCACGCGCATGTGTTCTTCATGGGTGAGTGTCGGCGATTCGCCCGTTGTTCCCACCGCCACCAGCCCGTTGGACCCGCTCCCGATCTGCCAGTCGATGAACTTGCGCAGGGCCTCCTCGTCAACATCACCGTTGCGCATCGGCGTGATCAGCGCGGTGATCGATCCTCTAATCCTGTCAAGCATGGTCTCAAGTCACTCTGGTTGTGGGGCGATGCCCGCATTTCGTGCGGATTCCGCCCGCGCCGGGCCGCACCCCGCGCGCCATCTCCAATCCTGTCGAATTTGCGCGGACAATAGACCCAAACCGGCCGTCGCGGCAAGCATGGCGGCATGAAACCGGCGCGCGGGCGCTCTCTTGCAATTTCGCCGCATGACGCGATATTTTCGTGTACACATACGAGCGGTGTGTTTCAGGCAATCACTTTGACGATGGATGTACAGCTCCTGCTCTCCCCCAACATGAACGTGAATATCCGCATCATTCCTTGCCCCGGCGCACTGCGCCGCGGGGTTGTCGCGGCCGGTCTTCTGGTGGCGGTCCTCGCCCTCCTGGCGGCAACGCCGCTGCACGCGGCCGTGCTGACCCCGGCCCCGCCCGCGCCGCCGCGCCTGGTGGTGCCCGCATTGCAGGACGATGAGCCCGCGCGCTCCGATTTTGAGCGCCTGGCGGACGCCATCGCGCTGATCGCGAACAGGCGCATCGGCGAGGCCGACCTGATTGCCCGCTCCTTCCGCACCGAAATCGCGCAGAAGATCGTTGAATGGCTCATTGTTCAGGACAAGGAATCGGGGGTCGATTTCGCCCGCATCTCCCGCTTCGCCAGCCAGAACCCGCGCTGGCCGCGCATATCGCGGATCCGCGCGCTCGCCGAAAGCGCCATGCTCGAGCAGGATGTGCCGCCCGAACAGGTGCTGGCTTTTTTTTCCTCGCGCCTGCCGGTGTCGGGCGAAGGCCAGTTGGCGCTGGCGCGCGCCTATCTGTTGCAGGGAAACACGCAAAAGGCCCGCGCCCTCGCCAGCGCTGCGTGGCGCGACAAGACATTGACCCAGGAATCGGAAGAAATCGCCTTGCGCGATATGGCCGAACTGCTTGGCGAAAAGGATCACCGGGCGCGGCTGGTGCGGCTGATCTACCGGCGTGAGACCGAGGCCGCGCTGCGGGTGTCGCAACTGCTCGACAGTGGGCGTCAGGCGCTGGCGGCATCGGCCGACGCATTCTTGAACCGCGGAAGCCGTGCGGCCCAGAAATACCGCGCCGTACCCGCCCATCTGGCGTCGCAGCCGGTGCTGCAATATGCCCGCATCCGCTACCTGCGCAGAACCAAGAACTATCCGCGCGCGCGAAAAATCCTCAGGCGGATTCTCGCCGGCAACCCGAATTTCACCTACCCGCGCGCATGGTGGATCGAACAGCGCACGCTCGCGCGCCTGGCGCTCGGCGAACGCAAGGCGAGAGAAGCCTACAACCTGGTGCGATACAATCATTTCAAATCGGGCAGAAATTTTCTTGATGTGGAGTATCATGCCGGATGGATCGCATTTTCCTGGCTGAAGGATACCCGGCTCGCGCTGAAGCATTTCGTACGCCTGCGCAGGAACGCCCGAAAGGATTCCGAAATCGCGATGGGCGACTACTGGCTGGGGCGCGCCTATGCCCGGCTCGGCGAAAAGGCGCAGGCCAGGTCTCATTTTGAAGCCGCCGCCGCTTTTCAGCGGACCTATTATGGTCAGTTGGCCAGCGATGCGCTGGGGCGCGCGGCGGCGCGCGTGGATTTCGGCGAAACGCCCAAGCCGTCCAGCGACACAGCCGACGCCCAGAAGGCCGACGAACTCTACAAGGTCGCCCGGCTGTTGCAGGATGCCGGCCAGCCGGACCTTGTCACACCGTTTGTCGTCGCCATGGCCTATCGGCAGAAAACCGCAAGGGAACTGGCCGGGATCGCCAACATCGCCTGGAGCTTCGCCCTTCCGCATCTGGCGGTGAAAGTCGGAAAAATCGGTCTTTCCAGGGGGTTGGACATCAAGGCTCATCTTTATCCGGTGCGCGCCCTGCCCAAGTTCAAGCCACTGACGCCCGCGATCGATCCCGCGCTGCTGCTCGGCCTGTCGCGACAGGAAAGCGAATTCAACCTGCGCGCGGTGAGCTCGGCCGGCGCGCGCGGATTGATGCAACTGATGCCCGGCACCGCCGAGATGGTCGCCAGGAAGTATCGTCAGCCCTATGTGCTGGAACGCCTTACCAGCAACGCGCAATACAATCTGCGGCTGGGCTCCGCCCTGCTCTATGATCTGGTGGCCCAGTACAACGGGTCATATTTCATGGCGGCCGCGGCCTACAATGCCGGGCCCGGCAACGTCACCAGATGGGTTCGCCAGTATGGCGACCCACGCACCGGCCAGATCGATCCGGTGGACTGGATCGAGGCGATCAGCTTCACCGAAACCAGAAATTACGTCAAACAGGTGCTCAAGAACACGATTATCTACCGTTCCCGGCTCAACATGTCTTCGCTGCGGACTTTGACCCAGGACCTGTTGCGCGGCGTAAAGCGATGAGGCCCGCGCCGCTGTCCGGGCAGGAAGACGAACAGGTCTGGCGCGATGTCACCTATACCGTGCACGACGGATTGGTGCTGTATGCACGCGACTATGGCGATATCGACGCGCCGCTGCCCGCCGCGCTCTGCCTGCCGGGCCTGACGCGGAACTCGCGCGACTTCCATGAACTGGCGAAACGGCTGTCGGCCCGCAGGCGGGTGCTGGCGCTGGACTACCGCGGGCGCGGACAATCGCAGCGCGCAGGCGACTACCGGACCTATTCTCCGGTTGTCGAACTGGCCGACACGCTGCAGCTCATGACGCTTGCCCATGTTCATGACGCCATAATTATCGGCACATCGCGCGGCGGCATTATCGCGATGCTCATGGCCGCCGCGCGCCCCTCGGCGGTACGGGCCGCAATCCTCAACGATGTCGGGCCGGTGATTCCGCCGACCGCTCTTCTGCGCATTGCCGGCTATGTGCGCAACATGCCTGAATTCGCCAACCTGGATCAGGCGGTCGCCACGTTCAGGCGCGTCAACGAGGAATTCTTCCCCAATCTGAGCGATGAGGAATGGCGTGATTTCGTCAGCCGCGGAATAACCCGGCGCGCCGGCAAATACACGCTGGACTATGATCCCAGACTGGCGGATGCGCTGGACGAGCAGATCGATATTCTTGACGGCCGGATCCCGGCCCTGTGGCCGCAATTCGCAGCGCTTCTGCACAAGCCCGTGCTGGTTTTGCGCGGCGCCAATTCCGACATGCTGAGCAGCGAAACGGTCCAGCAGATGCGCAGCCTCAAGCGCGACCTGATGTCGGCAACCATTCCCGATCGCGGCCACACCCCGTTTCTGAGCGAAAAGAAAGCCCTGGCGGCAATCGACAAATTCCTCGCCAAAGTGGATGAAGCCTAAAGCGTGCCCGCCGGCTTGGGGCCGCGGCGAATCAGGGCCTTGGCCTGGCCGATCCAGTCTTCGCGAACGATGCGGCCCTTGAATTTCAGTTCATCGTCGAAATAGGCAACCTGGGCCTCGGTCCAGAATGCGATCTGATCGTAGTGAAAGACACCAAGCTCATGCAGCCTGGCCTCGATCTTCGGGCCGATGCCGCTGATTTTCCTGAGATCGTCGGGGGTGCCGCCGCGCGGTTCGTCGAGACGCTCAACATGGGCTTCAAACATGTTTTTGTTTTCGCCTGGCGCCATGGCCGGCGGCCCGGCATCTCCGGATTTCACGGCACCGGCCCTGCTTTTGCCGGCTTCAGGCGTGTTTCCGCCCTCCTCATGGATGATGCCCGACGAGCGGGCCGCCGCGGCCAGCGCCGCCTGGCGTTTGGCCTCCAGCGCCAGCTTGCGCGCCTGCGGCACCCAGGCTTCGCGATCGATCCGGCCCTTGAAACTCAAATGCTCGTCCATCCAGCGCACGTTCGCCCGTGTCCAGTCCCCGATCTGCCAATAGTGAAAGACACCGTTCTTGTTGAGTGTTTTCTCGATTTTCTCTCCTATTCCATTGATTTTCCTCAGATCGTCCGCGTTGCCATTTTGCGCGGATCGAAGCACCGGCGGCGCGAGCGGCGCCAGCCGGCTTTGCTCCGTGGCCTGGCGCGATGCAAACAGGGATCCCGTTTCGGCGGCATGGATCGCGCCCGATCCGGGGGCAGCGTCGCCCCGCGCGGACGCCGGCGGCCGATCGGGCGCGGAGCGGCCCCACGCGGCGGCGACCCGCTTGCGGGCAAAACACCCCAATATGCAGCCCAGCAGGCCGGCCGCGCCAAGCAGCACCAGGGTCTCGATCGCTAGGGCGAACATCTGCTGCGCTCCCCCCTCGCCCGCGCGGGCATCGGCGCTGAACGGCCCATGCAGGCGCCGGCCGGCCAGGCCGCCCCATCGGAACCTTGAGCGAAACGAACGGCGTGAGATAAATAATGGCGCGCCACCTTGCCCATCGCTCAACCCCTGTCCGCGTTGCCGGCGCCGGCATCGGGTCTGTCCGCCCGCTCGCAGGTCAACCAGCCGACAAGGAACCCGATGGCCCCGGCAATGAACAGATAGATGCCAAGTTTGGCGAAAAGGTAGGACATTTCCTGGTCTTCCTGCTTTCGTGCCCGTTTCGGCTAGTCCTGATTCCGCTCCGCCGGGCCGCCGGGGGGCGGCACCTGCGCGGAGCGCGGAATTTCATCTGCAGCATCCGCCGGCGGCGCGACGCCGGCTGCGGCAGGCGGGGCGTCATCGCGGCGCGGCCGAGCCGGTCTCCGCGGTCTTTCCGGCGGCCGGAGGGTCGATATATCCGTGACAGAGCGCACGCCTGGAATAGTCCTCAAGGCGCCCAGCGCAGCGGCGCGCGAGGCCCCGTCGGGCGCCGCGCCGCGCAGGCTCAAGGAACGCCCGTCGGCGGAAATTTCCGCCCACCCCTGCCCGGCGGCGGCAAGCCGCTCCAGCGCCTGTCGCGACAGATCGCGCTCTATCTGTCCGAAGGTAATGGCGACGGTGACGAGCCAGACGAATGCCAGCGGCACCAGCCCCCAAATCCACCGTCCTGGCCGGCATTCGATCATGGCACCCTCAAAACACGGACCCGGCGGCAGCCTCGCGCGCGCGTCATTTCATGTCAGCGGCAACCTGACGTCCTTCGCCCAGGCTGATGCCGAATCCCCGCTGCGGCGTGGTAAAGCCCCACAGATGATAGTGGTTTTTCGCGTCAATCAAACCGCTTTCCTTCGGGTATACCTCCACCGCCTCGCATTCGCGGCCAAGAATCTGGTTCTTGATTTCCTGGAAATGCCCCCAATTGTGGATAGGCTGGCGGTCCAGCCGGCGGATCATGATATGCGCGCGATTGCCGGGATGATAGACGACATTGATCTGATAGAGGTTGTTGGCCCAGACTTTCTGGCTCTTGAGCCATTTGACCCGGCTCTTCGCATCGTCGTCGCTGCATCCGGTGGCCGACACGATCTCGCGCCAGTCGGGTATGTCGATTGCCGCCTGGCGCAGGGGCGTCATGACCTCGCTGGCCAGCAATTCAGCGATTTTCGGGCCCACCTTGCTGCCCGGCGCGGTCAGTTCGGCATTTTCATCGCTGGTGACCACATGATCCGCGATGAAACGGACCGAGTCACCCCCCACCATATGAACGTCGATACCGGCGAATTTGGCAATTCGCCTTAACGCCTCATAGTCCTCGCGTTCCTTCTTGGTGCGCGCCAGGGCCGATTCGATAACGATGAGTTCGGGCCTTTTCGCCTTGCGCAGCCACTTGGATATCCTGTCGAGGGCCACGGAAATCTTCATTTTCCCCCCGACGCGATAGATCTCCCCCCCCGCCTTGTCCGCAAGCGCATTGACGCGCTCTGCTCCCTTGTCATCGCTATGCAATATAATCATCTCTTCGCTCTGCTCCGTGATGCCCGTTTCGTATCGACCTTGCGAAGCGTCCGCCAGCACAGTGTCTTTTTCCGTTCCATAGCCGAAGCGCGACCGGCGCTGCAAGCGCTCAAAGCCCCGCGCGCGCCGCCATATTGGGATTTGCCAAGCCCTGTCCAGACGGATAAAGGAGTCTACAGCCCCGGCAACGATGGAGTCATTTGGCCAGACCGTGTCCAGAAATCAGTCCGCAGCCGGTCGCTCGCAACTGGCGCGCGCGCGCGCGCTGGCCGATCGTGGCCGCCTGCGCCAGGCGCTCAGCGCCTACAGAAAGGTTCTGGCGCGCGCGCCGGAAAACGCCGATCTGCTCATGGAGGCCGGCGTCACGGCCGCCCAGGCCGGCGCCCACGGGCCCGCCTTCGAATGGCTGGAACGCGCGGCAAGCCTCGCGCCCGACGATATTTGCGTGCATGTAAACCTGGGCGAAGCCGCGCGCCTTGCCGAGCGGCCGCACGATGCCGCCCGCCACTTCCGGCGCGCCCTGGCAATCGATCCCAAGGATACCGATGCCGCATTCGGCCTGGGCTACGCCCTGCTGCTCTCGGGCAATGCCCCCGAAGCGCTGCCTGTTCTGGAAGCCGCCTATGCCGCCTCGCCCAACGACCCCGAGATTGTGAACGCCTATGCGGGCGCGGCGATCGATCTGGAGAAATTCGCCCCTGCCATTGAAATCCTGCGCCGCTTTCTGGCCGACAACCCCGGCGACAAACAGGCATGGTGCAACATGGCATTCGCCCTGTTGCGCGAGGAACGGTTTCTGGAGGCGGACAGGGCATTTGCCCGTGCGGATGCAATGGGCGGGCTGCCGGCTGAAATGATTGCGCGCTGGGCGCGCGCGAAACTGAACCTGAAGGACTATGCACCGGCGATGGCACTGGCGGACCGGGCAATCGGCGAAAAATCGCGCGAGGCCGACGGCTATTTCGTCCGGGCGGCCGCACTCCAGCATACCGGGGATTTCGACGGCGCGGAGAAGGCCTTGCGCCAGTCGCTCCGGTTCGACGACCAGCACGGCGCGACCTACGAACGCCTGGCGCGCATGCGCCGGTTTCGCGACAGCGACGTGGAGGCGGCCAAATCCATCTATGAAGACCAAGGCGCGCGCCCCTCGGCGCGCTGCGCGGCCGGCTTCGCGCTGGGGCTGTACTATGACCGGTCGGGCGCCTATGACAGGGCTTTTGCGTATCTGCACGGCGCCAATAGGCTCAAAGCGCGCGAGGTCCCCTTCGACGCGGAGGCCCATTGCGGCATGGTCGCGCGGGTGATGGAGGTTTTTTCCAGCGACTTCCTCGCCCGCCTCGCGCATGCGGAAATGCCCGCCGACACGCCCGTTTTCATTCTCGGCATGCCGCGCTCCGGCACCACCTTGTGCGAACAGATCCTCGCCAGCTACGATACCGTGTTCGCAGGCGGCGAACGGCTCGATTTCCAGAACATGATCGCGGAAATTCCCGACTATCCCGAATTCGTCCTGCGCGCGCCCCCGGGGTGGGCGAAATCGAAATCGGCCGAAATTCTGGAGGCCATGCACAAGGCGTCGAATGGCGAAGCCATGATCACCAACAAGACGCCGGGAAACTATCTGTGCGTGGGCCTGATCCGCTGGTTCATGCCCAACGCCCGGTTCATCCACTGCATGCGCGACTACCGGGACAACGCGATATCGTGTTTCGAGCAGAACTTCCAGAGCGGTCAGAGCTTCACCTATGACCTGAAGGCCTTCGCCATAGCCTATCGCCAATACCGGCGCGTTATGGCGCATTGGCATGAGGTTCTGCCCGGCCAGATTCTCGATATCGGATACGAAGACCTTGTCAACGAGCCCGAAAGGGTGTCAAAGGAGATTGTATCTTTTTGTGGCCTTGAATGGTCGCCATCATGCCTGGAGACGCACAAGGTCGACCGCTCGATCACAACGGCAAGTTTCTGGCAGGTTCGCCAACCGATCAATACCGGATCCGTCGGAAAATGGCGCAACTATGAAAGTCAATTGAGCGAGTTTCTGCGCGCTATGGAGGGCTCTTGAAAAAATCAATTGCTTTTGGTGTTCTCCTGGTGCTGTCGGCCTGCGCGCAAGGGGCGAGCGGGCCTCGCGGCATTTCGATCGTCGATGGCGTCAGCCCGCTTTCGGCCAGCTTCAAGAGCCAGGTCAACGATCTGGTGGCGAAGGCCGGACGCTCCTATGTCACGCTTTCGGTCAAGGATCCGGCCATCGCCCAGAGCCAGGAGGTCGATGTGCCGCGCGAGACCGTGACGGCGGCAAGCGGCTTTGCCATTGACAACGAGGGGCTGGTTCTCACCGCCGCGCATGTGGCCATCTCCAACGGCTGGCTGGTGACCGCCCGCGGGCCGGGGGGGCGCAGCTATCAGGGCCGCGTCATCGCGATTCTGCCGAAAATGGACTCCGCGCTTGTGCAACTCGATTCCAGCACCGGGCTGAGGCCGGTGACACCGGTGGCCGATCCGTGCCTGAAACCGGGCGAGCCTGTGTTTTCCCTCGGCAAACCGCGAAAGCTGGGCGACACCGCGCGCCTCGGTTCGCTTGTCTCCATGAGCTTCGGGCGTCCGGTCACCTATCAGGGATATGGCTATTCGGACGCCATGGTGCTGCGATTGCAGACCCGCAGGGGCGAATCCGGCGGGCCGGTCTTCAACGCCCGGGGCAAACTGGTCGGAATGCTTGTCAGCACCCTGTCTGACCGCGCCGGGCGCCCGCTCGATCTTGCCCACGCGGTCACCCTGCCGAAGCTGGCGGAATTCGTGTGCTCCAAGACCCGCTGTTCGCCGGAATGGCGCGCGCTGGCCGGCAAGAGCATCCAGAGCTGCCCCAAGCCAAAGACCGCACGCGCCAGATCCTAGAGCGTATCTTGAGGCCGATCCCCCGCCGCCGATCGCATCGCGGACTGCATGCCGCGGGCCCGCGCTGGAGCGCGAAATGGATCGAAACAATGGCGGAGAGGATGGGATTCGAACCCACGATGGGCGTTAACCCATACTCCCTTAGCAGGGGAGCGCCTTCAACCACTCGGCCACCTCTCCACGGACTGGAGTATCGGAGAAGACAAGGGGTTGCAAGGGGCGATCGCGCCAAGGCGGAACGGGTTCGTTTTTTCTTGCTGTTCGGGCTTGCTTGCCCGATCCGGCGGCGCGCCTGTATGTGTCAAATTTGCCGCAGGTGTGATCAATTCCACCCGGCGGGCGTGCGATTCATGCATAAAATTCTGGTCAGCCCGCATTCGAACGCCTAAAGTGGCAGCGATTCTCGCCACCGGGCGCCGATGCAAGGGCGCGGGGGGGGCGTGAGGACCCGTGACACGTCAGGGTGCGCAAATTATGAGGGTGCGCAAATTATGAGGGTGCGCAAATTATGAGGGCGCGCAAATTATGAGGGCGCGCAAATTATGAG
>JALURZ010000172.1 GCA_027058735.1 Hyphomicrobiales bacterium
CTATGCTCGCCAGATCGCTGGAACTCATGACGCCGCGTCCCGTTCGCCCGCCACCTCGCGCAAGCGCGCCACATAACGCGCCAGCATGTCGATCTCCACATTCACCTCGTCCCCCGGCTTTCGCTCGTTCCACGTCGTGACCTGCAAGGTGTGGGGAATGATGTTGATCGTAAAGCGGCGATCGGAGACTTCGTTGAGCGTAAACGACGTCCCATCAAGGGTGATCGATCCCTTCGCCGCCATGAACGCCATCAACTCGCCGCCGGCTTCAAGTTCCAGCCGCACGCTGTCGCCGTCCTCTGCGCGCGACAGGATGCGGGCCAGACCATCGACATGGCCGGACACGATATGCCCGCCCAGTTCATCGCCAACCTTGAGGGCACGCTCCAGATTGACCCGCGTGCCGGGCCGCCATCGGCCAAGCGTGGTCGCCCGGCAGGTCTCGCGCGACGCCTCGACATCGAACCAGTTCCGCCCGCCCTCCTTGCCGCGCCCGACAACCGTCAGGCAGACACCGGCACAGGCGATGGATGCGCCGGCATCGATCGTGCCCGCATCATAGGCGCAGCCAATGCGCAGGCGCACATCGCCGCGCCCCTGCGCGGAGAGCACCTCGCCCACATCGGTGATGATCCCTGTAAACATTTTATGGTCAGATATCCTGGTTGCGCCAATAGTGGAACATCGTATCAGCGCCAAGCGGCGTTTTGTCCAGCAATCGAAAATTCGCTGAACCGGTGATCGCGGACAGATCAAACCCCTCCACAGCGTCAATCGCATCCGCACCCAGATCATGGCCGGCGCGAAACAGCGTGATCTCGTCCACCAGATGAGCACGCAGCAGCGCGCCCGCAACCCGCCCTCCGCCTTCCACCATCAGCCGGGTCAGCCCCCGTCGGGCCAGCATTTCCATGACCGCCGGCAGATCGAGCCGGCCATCCTGGCCGCTCGCGCCCGTGATGACGCTCGCGCCCGCGTCCTCAAGCTTGGCGATCCTGCCGGCGTCTGCCGCGCTGGCGCAGAAAATCCACAGGGGCGCCTGGTCAAGCGTCGCCAGCAGGCGCGTCCCGGCCGGCAGCCGCAACCGGCTATCGAGAACAATGCGCACCGGCGACCAGTCCTCAAGTCCCGGCAGGCGGCAGGTCAGTTGCGGATCGTCCGCCAGCGCGGTGGTAATGCCGATCAGCACGGCGTCATGGCGCGCGCGCATCATGTGAACATGCGCGCGGACCCGCTCGCCGGTGATCTGCACCGTCCGGCGGTCCGGCGGGGCGATCTTGCCATCGCGCGAGATCGCCAGCTTCAGATGCACATGCGGGCGTCCCTTTTCCATGCGCGACAGGAAGCCTGCCTGATCGAGCCGGGCGTCGGCCGCGCCCACGCCGCTCTGCACGCTGACGCCCGCATCGCGCAGCGCCTGGTGTCCCGCGCCCGACACGCGCGGGTCGGGGTCCGCAAGCGCGCTCACCACCCGCGCGATGCCCGCATCGATCAGCGCCCCCGCGCAAGGCGGCGTTTTGCCGCTGTGCGCACAGGGCTCCAGCGTCACATATGCGGTTGCGCCGCGCGCGTCCGCGCCGGCCTGCGCCAGCGCACGGGCCTCCGCATGGGGCCTGCCGCCGCGCGCCGTCCATCCGCGCCCCACAATGACCGGCACATCTTCCTCATGCCTCACGATCACGCACCCGACCGCCGGATTCGGCCATGTCCGCCCCAGCCCGCGGCGCCCCAGCCCCAGCGCATGGTCCATGAACCGCCGGTCGCCGGCTGACATGCCGCGCCGGTCAGTCACGGCGACAATACACTGAAATCACTCCTCCAGCGCATCGGGGTGTTCCCCATCGCCCGACAGTTCCCCCAGCAAGGCTTCGAAATCCTTCGCCTCGCGGAAATTCTTGTAGACGGACGCATAGCGCACATAGGCCACATCGTCGAGCGTGCGCAGCCCTTCCATGACCAGCGTGCCGATCGTCTTTGAGGTCACATCGTTCTCGCCCATGGCTTCGAGGCGGCGCACGATGCCGCTTACCATGCGCTCCACCCGGTCCGGCTCCACCTGGCGCTTGCGCAGCGCGATCTGGAACGAGCGCATCAGCTTGTCGCGGTCGAACGGCACCCGCCGGCCGGAACTTTTCACCACGCTAAGCTCACGCATCTGGATGCGTTCAAACGTGGTGAAGCGGCCGGCGCAATCGAGACAGGCACGCCGGCGGCGAATGGCGGCGCCATCCTCGCTTGGACGCGAATCCTTGACCTGGGTTTCATTACTGCCGCAATAAGGACAACGCATTCCGGCAGTCTCCCTTTGACTAGTGCCAGTTGGAATAAATCGGGAAGCGCTCGCACAAGACCCCGACCGCGGCCTTCACGTCCGCTTCCACCGCGGCGTTGGCCTCCTCGCCATTGTTGGCCAGCCCCTCGAGGGTCTTTGCAATGAGTTCACCGACCTGGCGGAATTCCGCGGCGCCAAATCCGCGCGTCGTCGCCGCCGGCGATCCCAGCCGGATGCCCGAGGTGACGGCCGGTTTTTCCGGATCGAACGGCACGCCGTTCTTGTTGCACGTGATGTTGGCGCGCCCCAAAGCCGCTTCGGCCACCTTGCCTGTCAGCCCCATGGGCCTCAGGTCGGCGAGCAGGAGATGCGTATCGGTGCCGCCGGAGACGATGTCGATGCCGGCCTGCGCCAGAGTGGACGCGAGAACGCGCGCGTTTTCCACGACCTGGCGCGAATAGTCCCTGAACGAGGGTTGAAGCGCCTCGTGAAAGGCGACCGCCTTGGCCGCGATCACATGCATGAGCGGGCCGCCCTGAAGGCCGGGAAAAACCGCCGAGTTCACCTTTCTGGCGATCTGCTCGTCGTTGGTCAGGATCATGCCGCCGCGCGGGCCGCGCAAGGTTTTGTGGGTCGTCGTCGTCGCCACATGGGCATGGGGAAAGGGGTCGGGATGAACGCCGCTGGCCACAAGCCCCGCGAAATGCGCCATATCGACCATGAACAGGGCGCCCACCTCATCGGCGATCGCGCGGAAGCGGGCAAAATCGAATATGCGCGGATAGGCCGACCCGCCCGCGATGATGAGTTGCGGCCTGTGCTCTTGGGCCAGCTTTTCCACTTCGTCGAAATCGACCAGCGCGTCCTCGCGGCGCACGCCATATTGCACCGCATGAAACCACTTGCCCGACTGGTTGGGCGGCGCGCCATGGGTCAGATGCCCGCCCGCCGCGAGCGACAGGCCCAAAATGGTGTCCCCCGGTTTTATGAGCGCCATGAAGGCGCCCTGATTGGCCTGGGAGCCGGAATTCGGCTGCACGTTGACGAATTCGCAGCCAAACAACTGTTTGGCGCGCTCCTGCGCCAGCGTTTCGGCGACATCGACGAATTCACAGCCGCCATAATAGCGCCGGCCCGGATAGCCTTCGGCATATTTATTGGTCATAATGCAGCCCTGCGCCTGCAGGACCGCGCGTGAAACGATGTTTTCCGAGGCGATCAGCTCGATCTCGTTCTGCTGACGCGACAGTTCATCGC
>JALURZ010000173.1 GCA_027058735.1 Hyphomicrobiales bacterium
GTGCGGGTGCGCGCCGGCGCCACCATCGATTTCGAGAGCGCCCGGTCCCACGACATCACCGTGCAGGTCACCGACTCGGGCGGCAACACCTATCAGGAGACGGTGACCCTCAATGTGAATGACGTGAACGAGGCCCCGAGCGACATACAGGCGGTCATGCCATCGACCCTCGGTGCTGATTTGATCGTCAATGGTTCATTCGAAAGCCCGAATGTATCTTCCAACTACCTGGCGAACTTTACCTCGATCGAAGGCTGGACCTCATCGAGCGGGCTGGTGCAGATACACGATAATTTCGCCGGCCATACCGCTTCCGACGGCAGCCAGTATCTCGACACAGACGCAGAGTGGGGGGCCGACGCGGTTTATCAGGACATAGTGACGAGGGCGGGCGAAAACTATCAGCTGAGTTTTGACGCCGCCGACCGCATCGGCCGCAGCACCAACGCGTTCGAGGTCTACTGGAACGGTGCGAAAATCGCGGATATCGACCCCGCCTCGACCGACTGGTCCACCTTCACGTTTGAAGTCACCGGCACCGGCGGCGCGGACCGGCTCGAATTCCGTGAGGTCGCCAGCGGCAATGATGCCTATGGCGCGTTGATCGACAATGTGCAGTTGCGCCCGGTCATCGAGAACTCCATCCCCGAAAATGCGGCTGCCGGCACGCTCGTCGCCACCCTGAGCGCCACCGACCCGGACGCCGGCGACAGCCACACCTATGCGGTGGTTGGCGCGCAGGCCGCCAATTTCGAGGTCATCGGCAACGAAGTGCGCGTCAAGGCCGGCGCCAATATTGATTTCGAGAGCGCGCAGTCCCATGACATTCAGATCAATGCGACGGACTCGGCCGGCAACCTCTATAGCGAAACCATCACGCTGAACATCACCGACGCACCGGAAATCAAAGTTACACCGGTTGACATCGCCCCTGCCAGCCTCAGTGTCGATGCCCAGACAGTCCCGGTCACCGGAACCGACGCAACCGATGTGCTGACCGGCCTTGGAGGCGACGACACGATCGAGGGTGGCGGCGGTAATGACACGATTACCGGCGGCGAGGGCAATGACCTGCTCTCCGGCAGCGCGGGCGCCGACTATCTGCGCGGCGACGCCGGCGCCGACACATTGCGCGGCGGCGATGGCGACGACACCCTCATCGGTGGGGCTGGAAACGACACCCTGTATGGCGACGCCGGCAGCGATCTGTTCCTGTTTTCCGAAGGAGACGGCGCGGATATCGCGTTCGGCGGCGCGGGCGGCAACTGGGTTGATACGGTCGAACTGAGCGACGCGCTCGGCGGCGGCGACATCGGCGTCTTTGGCACGGACTGGACCCTGACCCTCAGCGAAGGCTCGATCGTCGCGCAGGAGGAAACGGCGATCACGCTGAGCGACGATGCCGATGGCGTAATCGTGATGCAGGACGGCGCGCAATTCAACTTCACCGATTTTGAAAAGATCGACTGGTAGCCCCCAGCGGGGCCGCCAGCGCGTCCCGGCAGACAAACATGAAGGACAAGACCAATGAGCAGAACGAAGACAAAGGCGGATTGCGATGCACGCGAAAGCGGCGAACTGGTGGCGGTTCTGCCGCAAAACAGGACCTATGCACTGGGGCTGGCCGCGCCTTTCCTTGCATCCGCGCCGGGCTACGCGGATGCGCGATTTGCCGACGGATTGCGGATACTGTCCGGATTGATCGCGCGCGGGCATTATTTTTTCGTCCTCAAGGACGATCAGGTGGTCGGCTTTCTGGGCTGGGCGCTGGCCGGGAAGGAACAGGGTGAAGCCTGGCTCAGGGGTGAGACAGAACTGTCCCACGAGGACTGCGTGGCGGGTGACAGCATCATCATCAATGTCTGGCACGCGCGCACGCCAGAGGCGCAAAAATTCATGCTCCAGCACCTGCGCGGCACACAGGGCGACAAGGTCATGGTGTTCGCCAAACGCCACTACGCCGATGGCCGGGTCCGCCCGGTTCGCCTGCCGCTTGGCTGATCCGGCGCAAGAAGCCACGGCTCCCTTGACCGCGGACCCCGGCGAAGGCAGGTTGGACGGCCCTCGCAACCCTGCCGCCGGACCCGTGTTCCCATGCCCCAATACCGCCCGCCATACCCGGAAATCACCCCCTATGACCACGGCCGGCTCAAGGCCGGCGACCTGCATGACCTCTATTATGAACAATGCGGCAACCCGCAGGGAAAACCCGTCCTCATGGTGCATGGCGGGCCGGGCGGCGGCTGTAATGCGTTCATGCGCCGGCTGCATGATCCCGGGAAATATCGCATTATCCTGCTGGATCAGCGCGGCTGCGGGCGCTCCACGCCCCATGCCAGCCTGATCGACAATACGACGTGGCACCTGGTCGCGGACATGGAAAGACTGCGCCGCCATCTGGGGCTGGAGCGCTGGCAGTTGCTGGGCGGTTCCTGGGGCACGACCCTGGCGCTGGCCTATGCCCAGACACACCCGCAGCGCGTCACCGAACTGCTGCTGCGCGGCATCTTCACCTTGCGGCGCAAGGAGCTTTTGTGGTTCTACCAGTACGGGTGCAGCGAAATTTTTCCCGATGCCTGGGAGGCCTATCAGGCCCCGATACCGCCGGAGGAACGCGGCGACATGATCGGCGCCTATCATAAACGGCTCACCGGCGAGGACAGCGCCATACAACTGGCCGCCGCCAGGGCCTGGAGCCAGTGGGAGGGCGCAACCTTGTCGCTGCGCGCCGATCCGGCCCGCGTCGAAGCCTTCGGCAACGACCACTACGCCCTCGCCTTTGCCCGCATCGAATGCCACTATTTCATCAATGGCGGATTTTTCGATCATGACGGCCAACTGATCGCCAATGCCGGGCTGCTGAAAGACATCCCCGGCGTGATCGTGCATGGCCGCTACGATGTGGTGACCCCGGTCGCGAGCGCGTGGGACCTGGCCCGGGCATGGCCCGGCACGGAGCTGAAAATCGTGCCCGACGCCGGGCACGCCATGAGCGAGCCGGGCATCGTGCACGAACTCGTCGAGGCGAGCGACCGGTTCGCCTGACCACCCCTGCCGGCCTGACCGAACAGAGCGCAACACCCTGTCTTGACAAAACAAATTCTATTTTCGGGCAATCGCATTTCCGGCCCGCCCGGCTTATGCGGAAATCGCATATCTGCCCTGCGCAATCAGCATTTGCGCGGCCCTGATCCGACAGCATATGGACGGACCGTGGAGACGCAGGCGGCACCGGATTTTCCGAGCCCTGCGCAGATGGCATTGACCCGCAAACCCGGCGAAAGGAACGCAACCATGGTTCTCATCGATGCAATGAAGGATTTTGTTGCCGGTCTGGCACGCGGCGTCGGGCTTTTTTTCAGCGAACGCAACACCTTTGCCAGCGATGCGGTGGCACCGGGACTGGCCCGCACGCGGCGCTGAACCGGGCGCCTTTGCGCTCCGCCCCCTGCCCCGGGGGGGCGGAGCGCAAAGGCGCCCGGTTCAGCGCCGCGTGCGGGCCAGTCCCGGTGC
>JALURZ010000174.1 GCA_027058735.1 Hyphomicrobiales bacterium
TTTGCGCCGGGTCTCAGGTTTCCGGCCGCCACGACGATCACGCTGCCCTGCGGCGGGTTTTTCAGCAGCGGCTCGAGCGCCTGCGCGGTTGCGGCGCCGGCCTGGGAAACCGTGACCACCCGCCGCGCGCCGCCCAACACCAGCGCGCCGGCTTCATCGGCGAGGCGCGCGGGATCGGCTGAAATATCCGCCTCATCAAGGCGCGACGTGGCGAAAGGATCGTCAGGATCGCGGGCCAGCTTCGCCAGCAGTTGGCGGACCCGCTCGCGGACCAGTCCGGCGTCCGGTCCGTAGACCAGAACCGTGCCGATTCGCGGGTCCGGCTTGTTCAGGAAGGCGGCTGCGCGCGCGCCATTGAGTGCGGTCATCATGCCCTGCTGCAAGCAATCCGGAAGGCCGATCCTAGCGGACCGAGAAAAAAGCCGCCAGCCGGGTCTTTATGTCTTCGGCAACGGCGCGCGCGGTTTTCTTTTGCGCATCGGCGTCGGCGCGGACATTGGCGAATTCCGAATCAACGCGGGTAAAGGCGACGATTGAAAACGAATTGCCGGATGTCACCGGCTGATTGGTGGCAAGGTCCAGCAGCTTGTAGGAGACGCTCATCTGATACTGAATGCGCCTCACATCCGTGTTGCGCTGGACCAGAGCATCGCTCCTGGTGACACTGGCAACAAAGTCGAGCCGGTAGAGCGGCGATCCCGGCACCCCGTCGGGGTTCAGCAGAAACTTCAGGTTGTTGCGGATCAACTGGTCGGTCCGTGACCGGGCCTCGGGAATGGAAATACGCGCCAGATCGACCGAGGCATTGGCGCCGTCGGGAGAAACGGAATAAAGCGGCTGCCAGCCGCACGCACCCAACAGCGCCAGCGGACCCGCGATCACCGCGGCGCGCGCAAAGTCAATTCCCGACATGAACAATCTAGGCAACAACATTTACAATCCGGTCCGGCACCACGATAACCCGGCGCACTTTTCTGTCTCCGATCGCGCGAGCGATGTTTTCAAGTTCCAGCGCCGCAGTCTCGACCTCGCCGGCGCTGGCACCGCGAGCGATGCTCAACTCGCCGCGCCGCTTGCCATTTACCTGTACCGCAAGCGTCACCGTGTCTTCAATCAGTAATTCACTTATCGCTTCGGGCCAGGGCTGGTCCACGGCCAGCCCCTTGCACCCCAGCACGGACCAGCATTGTTCAGCCAAATGCGGCATCATTGGGCCGAACAGCCTGACCCAGACCTCAAGCGCGTCGCGCAGCGCCCAGTCCAGCCCGTCCCCGAACGCCTCGCCGTCCAGACCGGCGACCCGGCTGATGGCGTTCGTGAATTCATAGATATGCGCGACCGCGCGGTTGAAACCCAGCGTCTCGATATCGCGGGTGACCGCATCGATCGTCTTGTGGGTCATGCGCCGCAGGGCGGTGGCCTCCCTGCCCAGTATTTCGGGCATCGGCGTTCCGCCATCCGCCGCCACGCGCGCCGCTTCGTTGATGAGCCGCCAGACCCGTTGCAGGAATCGGCTGGCGCCCTCGACGCCGGCCTCGGTCCAGATCACGTCGCGCTCGGGCGGTGAATCCGAAAGCATGAACCAGCGCGCCGTGTCTGCCCCATATTTCTCAATGATATCAGTTGGATCTATGGTATTGCGCCGGGACTTGGACATCTTTTCGCTGGCGCCGATCGTGACGGGAGCGTTGTCTGACAGCCGGGTCGCGGTGCGCCGCTCGCCTTCGCCTGCGATGCGCACTTCGTCCGGCGCCAGCCAGTTGCCCTCCGCATCCCGGTAGGTTTCGTGATTGACCATGCCCTGGGTAAACAGCCCGGCGAAGGGCTCATCGAGACCGAGATGCCCGGTCCGGTGCATGGCGCGGGTAAAGAAGCGCGCATAGAGCAGGTGCAAGATGGCATGTTCGACGCCACCGATATACTGATCGACCGGCAGCCAGTAATCGACATCGGCGCGATCGGTGGGGGTGTCGGCGCGCGGCGAACAGAAGCGGGCGAAATACCACGACGAATCGACAAAGGTGTCGAATGTATCGGTCTCGCGTTCCGCCTTGCCGCCGCAGTCATGGCAGGTCACATGTTTCCATGTCGCATGGCGCTCCAGCGGATTGCCGGGCCTGTCAAAGGTGACGTCCTCGGGCAGTTTCACCGGCAGGTCCGCCTTGGGCACCGGAATGGTGCCGCAGGACGGGCAGTGGACGACCGGGATGGGACAACCCCAGTAGCGCTGCCGTGAAACCCCCCAGTCGCGCAGGCGGAAATTAACAGTGCGCCTGCCGGTTCCCGCCTGTTCCATGCGCCGGGCGATCTCCTCCTTGGCGTCGGCCACGCTCAGGCCGTTGAGAAAGCCTGAGTTGATCATCACGACATCGTCGCCCTCGCTGTCGAGAAAGGCCTGTGCGCCGATTTCGAAGCTTTCCGGCGCGGCATCCCTCGGCGCCACGACGGGGATAACCTCAAGACCATTGAGGCGGGCGAAATCCAGATCGCGCTGATCGTGGGCCGGGCAGCCGAACACCGCCCCTTCGCCATATCCCATCAAGATGAAGTTTGCCGCATAAAGCGGCAGCCGGACGCCCTCGCGATAGGGATGAACCGCATACAGCCCGAGGGGAATACCGCGCTTTTCCGCCTTTTCGAGCGCATCCTCGCTGGTTCCCAGCTTCGTGCATTCGGCGCGGAACGCGGCCAGTTGCGGGTTCTTGGCGCTCAGGGCCGCGCTCAGGGGATGGTCGGGCGACAGGGCGCAGAAGGTGGCGCCGAAGATCGTGTCGTGGCGGGTCGTATAGACCGTCAGCGGCGTTTCGAACGGCGTGCCGTCCTCGTGCTCCAGATCGAAGGAAAACCGCAAGCCTTCGGAGCGTCCGATCCAGTTTTGCTGCATCAGCCGCACCTTGTCGGGCCAGCGGTCGAGATCGTCGAGCCGGTCCAGCAGGTCCTGGGCGGCTTCGGTGATCCTGAAAAACCACTGGGTCAGATCGCGCTGCTCGACCGGCGCGCCGGACCGCCAGCCACGGCCGTCGATGACCTGTTCGTTGGCCAGCACCGTGCGGTCCACCGGATCCCAGTTGACCTTGCTTTTCTTGCGGTAGACGAGGCCCTTGTCCAGAAAGTCGATGAACATCGCCTGTTCGTGCCGGTAATATTCGGGATCGCAGGTGGCGAACTCGCGTTCCCAGTCGACCGACAGGCCCATGGTCTTGAGCTGGCCGCGCATGGCGGCGATATTGTCGTAGGTCCATTTGGCGGGATGCACCTTGTGTTCCATGGCGGCGTTTTCCGCCGGCATGCCAAAGGCGTCCCAGCCCATGGGGTGCAGCACGTTGAAGCCGCGCGCGCGCTTGTAGCGCGCCACCACATCGCCCATGGCGTAATTGCGCACATGGCCCATGTGGATGCGCCCGGAAGGGTAGGGAAACATCTCCAGCACGTAATATTTCGGCTTGCCGGGATCGCGCCGGACCCGGAACGATTTTTCGGCTTCCCAGACCTGCTGCCAGTGCGCCTCGCTGACGCGCGCGTCGTATCGTTTCATCGGGCCAGACCGCCGTCAATTGCGCAAAAAAAGCTTTTGGCGCATAAGTCCAAGGCCCTGCACTTACACCGAGTTTGCCCGCGCCGCAAGAACACAGCGCCGCGATCATGCGTGCGATTTTGACATTGCCCCGCAGCGGCGCTTCGTGCCACCAGTGAGACCGCGAAAAGAGCGTCAATCCGGGCGAAGGACATGACAGCGCAGATGCAAGAGATCACCGGGCTTGCCCCCATCCGCGAGCGCATCGCGCACGCCGCGCGTGAGGCCGGCAGGCCCGAAGGCGCGGTCACCCTGGTGGCGGTGTCGAAGATGTTCGATAACAAGGCGATCCGGCCCGTTATCGCCGCGGGCCAGCGGGTATTTGGAGAAAACCGCGTCCAGGAAGCGCACGCAAAATGGCCACCGCTGCTGGAGGAGTTCCGCGATATCGAACTTCATCTCATCGGGCCGCTGCAGTCCAACAAGGCGAAAATCGCGGTCGCCCTGTTCGACTGGATCGAAACCGTGGACCGGGACAGGATCGCCCGCGCGCTGGCCGGTGAAATTGCCTCCCAGGGGCGTTCGCCGGGCCTGATGGTTCAGGTCAATACCGGCGAGGAACCGCAGAAGGCAGGCGTTCTGCCGAAGGATGCGGATGAATTTCTGGACCGCTGCCGCGGCGAACTCGCGCTCGATATCAAGGGCCTCATGTGCATTCCGCCGGCCGGCGAGGAACCGTCCCTGCATTTCGCGCTACTGGAAAGGATCGCGCGGCGAAACGGGCTCGATCTGCTCAGCATGGGCATGAGCGCGGATTTCGAGAAAGCCATCCATTTCGGCGCGACCCATGTGCGCGTGGGGACCGCCATTTTCGGCCCGCGCGGTTAGCTCCAGGGGCCGGATTTCGGCCGCACATTCGTGGCACCGCCCCATGGACCGCTGTCGGCAAGGCCGGACGCTGCCGCGCGCCGCCGCGCGCCGGGGGTGCCCCACTCGTCGGCCAGCGCCTGCAGCGCGGCGACCCGGTTGGCGGTGTCGGGGTGGGTGGAAAACAGCCTGTCGGCGCGCTGGCCCGACAGCGGGTTGATGATGAACAGATGCGCGCTGGCGGGATTGCGTTCCGCCGCGCTGTTCTCGATACCCCTGGCATATTCGCTCATTTTGTTCAGCGCGGAGCCCAGCCACATGGGCCGGCCGCAGATTTCGGCTCCCATCCGGTCAGCGGCATATTCGCGGGTGCGGCTGATCGCCATCTGCACCAGCCCCGCGGCCAGCGGCGCCAGGATCATGATGGCGATCGAGCCGACGATGCCGATGCCGCCGCGCTCACGCCCGCCGCCGAAAAACATGGCGAAATTGGCCAGCATGGATATGGCACCGGCAAGGGTCGCGGTGATGGTCATGATGAGCGTGTCGCGGTTCTTGACATGCGCCAGTTCGTGGGCCATGACGCCTGCGACCTCCTCGCGCGACAGCATTGCCAGCAGCCCGGTCGTGGCGGCGACCGCGGCATTGTCGGGGTTGCGCCCGGTGGCAAACGCGTTGGGCTGGGGATTGTCCATGATATAGACCTTGGGCATGGGCAGATCCGCATTTTTCGCCAGTTGCGCGACAATATCGTAAAGTTCAGGTGCGGACGCGCGATCGACTTCCTGCGCCCCGTGCATGCGCAAAACCATCTTGTCGGAATTCCAGTAGCTGAAGGCGTTCATGGCCAGGGCGATGAAAAACGCGATCAGCATGCCCCCCTGCCCGCCCAGCAGGGCGCCAATGCCCATGAACAGGGCGGTCATGACGGCAATGAGGACAAATGTGCGGGCATGGTTCATGAGGGGCGCATCCTTGTTGCGGACTGAAACACAGATGAAAATGGCGCGGATAGCCTTATGATGGTGTGACGGGGGCGATGATGCAATGGTGCAGCGGCAAATTTTCAAGGAGAAGCCCATGAATGCCGCACAGGCGCGCAATATGGACAAGATCGGCGGTGCGGGGCAGCGCAGGAGGCTGCCGCCGGAAGCGCGCCGCGCCCTGGCGGAAGCAAGGATACGCCGCGCGAAAGCCGATGCGCGGTCAACCCAACGCCCCGCCGAGACCGGCGGGCGCGAGGGCCCGGAGCCGACCCGCTACGGCGACTGGGAAAAGGACGGCATCGCCTCGGACTTCTGAAAAAGGCCGCACCATACGGCGCGCGGGACTGTCCGAAATATTCAAGACCGCCGGCGGTCCGGCGGGCCAGTCTGGCCGCCGCGGGCTGCCGCCATGGCGGCATTTTCCCGGCCGATACCGACAATATGCGAGAAGGCGAACCTCATGAATTTCAGATACACGATCCTGTATGTTGAAAACGTCGAGAAAACACTGGCGTTCTATGCCCGGGCCTTCGGGCTGAAACGCGGCATGCTTCATGAAAGCGGGGACTATGGAGAGCTGGACACCGGCCGGACCCGCCTGGCCTTTTCTTCCCTCAGACTCATGGCGCAACTTGGAAAAACCCCGGCCTCCCCGGTGGCGGAACGGCCCACATTCGAGATCGCCCTGGAAACGAAAGACGTGACGGGCGGTTTCGCGCGCGCCATCGGTGCGGGCGCGCAGCCGGTGCAGGAGCCGGCGGACATGGCGTGGGGCCAGACCACCGCCTATATACGCGACATCAACGGGTTTCTGGTGGAGCTGTGCACGCCGGTCTGTCCTGCCGGCGATCAGCCGTAGCCAGGCTGGCGCACAAGCGCGCGGCTGGCCTCGCTGCGGAAATAGCTCCATTCCGCCAGCACCGGCGGAGGCTGAGCGCCGGCTGCCGCCTTGGGGTGCGCCGGCAATGGCCTCACCTCCGGTTCTGGCGGTTTTCGATCAGATCCTCGACCACGGCCGGTTCGGCCAGCGTTGAGGTGTCGCCGAGATTGGAAAAATCATCCTCCGCGATCTTGCGCAGGATGCGGCGCATGATCTTGCCGGAGCGGGTTTTGGGCAGGCCCGGCGCGAACTGGATCAGATCGGGCGAGGCGATCGGCCCGATTTCCTTGCGCACCCATTGCACCAGTTCTTTTTTCAGCTCATCGTCCGGCTTCTCCCCCGCCATCAGGGTCACATAGGCATAGATGCCCTGGCCCTTGATGTCGTGGGGATAGCCGACAACAGCGGCCTCCGACACCTTGTCATGGGCAACCAGCGCGGATTCCACCTCCGCCGTTCCCATGCGGTGGCCGGACACGTTGATGACGTCGTCCACCCGGCCGGTGATCCAGTAATATCCGTCCGCGTCGCGCCGGCAGCCGTCGCCGGTGAAATAGGTGCCCTTGTAGGTGGCGAAATAGGTCTGGACGAAACGGTCATGATCGCCATAGACCGTGCGCATCTGGCCGGGCCAGCTGTCGAGAATTACCAGATTTCCGGAATTCTCGCCCTCCAGAACATTGCCGTCGCCATCGACCAGCGCCGGTTTGACGCCGAAAAACGGCCGCGTGGCGGAGCCGGGCTTGAGCCGGGTGGCGCCGGGCAGCGGCGCGATCATGATGCCGCCGGTTTCGGTCTGCCACCAGGTATCGACAATCGGGCAGCGTTTTTCGCCGACAATATTGTAGTACCACTCCCAGGCCTCCGGGTTGATGGGCTCGCCCACCGTGCCGAGCAGGCGCAGGGACGACCGCTTGGTCGCGGTGACAAAATCATCGCCCGCCCCCATCAGGGCGCGAAGGGCCGTGGGCGCGGTATAGAAGATATTGATCTTGTGTTTGTCGCATACCTGCCAGAAGCGCGATGCGTCGGGATAGTTCGGCACGCCTTCAAACATCACCGTGGTCGCGCCATTGGCGAGCGGGCCGTAGATGATGTAGCTGTGGCCGGTAACCCAGCCGACATCCGCCGTGCACCAGTAGATGTCGCCATCGTGATAGTCGAACACATATTGGTGGGTCATCGAGGCATAGACCAGATAGCCGCCGCAGGTGTGCAGCACGCCCTTGGGCTGGCCGGTCGAACCGGACGTGTAGAGAATGAACAGCGGGTCCTCGGCGTTCATTTCTTCCGCCGGACACTCGGCGGACACGCCCTCCAGCGCTTCATGAAGCCAGATATCGCGCGCGGCGTCCCAGGCGACATCGCCGCCGGTGTGGCGCGCCACCAGCACCTTTTCGCCACCGGGGCACTTGGCCAGCGCCTCGTCGGTGTTGGCTTTGAGCGGAATTTTCTTCCCCCCCCGGACGCCCTCGTCGGCCGTAATGATGAAATTCGACTTGCAATCGACAATGCGCCCGGCCAGCGCGTCGGGGGAAAAGCCGCCGAACACCACCGAATGGACCGCCCCGATGCGCGCGCAGGCCAGCATGGCGACGGCCGCCTCGACGATCATCGGCATGTAGATGGTGACCCGGTCGCCCTTTTTGACGCCGTTGGCTTTCAGCACATTGGCGAATTTGCAGACCCGTTCATGCAGCTGTTTGTAGGTAATGGCCGCATCGACATCGGGCTCGTCGCCCTCCCAGATGATCGCCACCTGGTCGCCGCGCGCCTCCAGATGCCGGTCAAGGCAGCTTTCGGTCACATTGAGGGTGCCGTCCTCGAACCATTTGATCGCGACATTGTCATAGTCAAAAGACGTGTTCTTGACTTTGGTGAAGGGCGTCATCCACGCGATGCGCCTGGCGTGCTCGCCCCAGAATTCGTCAGGATCGTCCACGCTGGCCTTGTACATTTGCAGATATTTCGCATCATCGGCAAACGCCCTCTTCGCCCAGTCTTCCGGCACCGGATAAACGTGATGTTCGGACACAACCGCCCCTCCCCTGAAATGACCCTGAATACGGAACTGCCCGCCATTATGCTGGCGCCACGGCCCGAGGGCAACCGGGGATGAGGGCCGACTTTGGTTGGGGGAGAGGCACGCCGGAAACGGGGCGCCCCCGTGGCTGTGCGGCATCTTGACCGCGGTTCGTCCGCCCGGCCCGCCAACCGGAAAAAACGTCATGGCGCCACGCGCTAGGCCTTCGGCGCATCTTCCATCCCGGCCATGCGGCACACGATCTCCCATTCTTGATCCCGCACCGGCTGGACGGACAGCCGCATGGATGTGACCAGCGACATTTGCGCCAGTTCCGGCGTCGCCTTGACCTGGGCCAGCGTCACCGGCCTGGGCAGGTCGCACACGGCCTCCACATCGACACAGTCCCAGCGCTCGTCATCGGTGGTGCTGTCGGGGTGCGACTGGGCGCACACGCGCACGATGCCCACGATCTCCTTGCCGATATTGGAGTGGTAGAAAAAGCCGAGATCACCGATTTTCATGGCCCGCATGTTGTTGCGCGCCTGATAGTTGCGGATACCGTCCCACTCCTCGCATCCGCCCGCCTTCTGGTCGTCCCACGACCATTCGTTGGGCTCTGATTTGAACAGCCAGTAGGCCATGGGCTAACTCCTGCATTGGAATGAATCGTCGGAATATCACTCTTCGTCATCCCGGCGAAAGCCGGGATGACGAAGAAATGCTGGTCCATTCTATGGCGCGTTGACGGTCCATTTCCAGGGCCGGATATCGACGGTCTCGAACAATCCGGCTTTGGCATAGGGGTCGCGGGCGGCCATCGCTTGCGCGGCCTCAAGCGTGTCCGCCTCCAGCACGACCAGGCTGCCGGTCATGGCGTCGCCGGCCTCATTGGCGAACGGGCCGGCGATGACAACGGCGTCCCCAAGACCTTTGAGAAATTCGAGATGGGCATCGCGCGTGGCCATGCGCAGGTCCACCGACCCCGGCTTGTCGGTGCAGATGACGGCAAAGAGCATGATCTTGGTCCTCAGGTTTCATCGGTGATCGGGCGCGCCAGCAAATCGCAGATGGCCGCATCGACGCTTGTGCGCCCTTGCGTCACCGCGCGCACGGCGGCTGAAATGGGCATCTCCACGTTGTGGTCTTCGGCAATCTGCGTCACCACCGCGGCGGTGTAAACACCCTCGCTCACCGTATTGCGGGATGCCAGAATATCGTCGAGAGAGCGCCCCTCGCCGAGCAGTTTGCCCAGCGACATGTTGCGCGACTGGGTGGAATTGCAGGTGAGCACCAAGTCCCCCAGCCCGGACAGGCCGGCGAGGGTTTCGCGTTTTGCGCCGAGCGCCGTGCCAAGGCGCACCAGTTCGGCGAACCCGCGCGTGGTCAGGGCCGCCCGCGCACTGGCGCCAAGGCGTTTTCCCTCCACGATGCCGCACGCGATCGCCAGCACGTTTTTCACCGCACCGCCGATCTGGGCGCCGATGAGATCGTTTGAACGATAGGGCCGGAAACTGGCGGACCCGATGGCTTGGGCGAACACCGCGACGCCGGCTTCGTCGCGCCCGGCCAGGGTCACCGCGGTGGGCAGGCCCCGGGCCACATCGGCGGCGAAGCTGGGGCCCGACAGGATGAACGGCTCAAGCACGGGGGCGGCTTCGCCCAGCACATCGCTCAACAGCTTGCCGCTCGACTGCTCGATACCCTTCGAACAGATGGCGGCGGGAAGCGGTTTGCCGACATGGGCGCTCAACCGGTGCGCGGTGGCGCGCAGATGCTGTGCCGGGGTCACCAGCAACAGCGCGTCCATGGCGCCCAGATCCGCAAGCTCGCCGGTGGCGCGAATAGACCGGGGCAGCGGGATACCGGCGAGAAACACCGGATTCTCATAGGTCTCGTTGATGGCCTTGGCCACCTCGGCCTCGTGCGCCCAGAGGGTCACGTCGAGACCGCCGCGCGCGGCGACCATCGCCCAGTCGGCAATGTTGACGAGGCGCCCGGTGCCCTGACCCACGGCCTCGACGATGAGGTGATCGTTGGCGACGCGCCCCTGCTCGTCCACCAGGGTGTGGCACCGGGAGCACGCCTTGGTCTCCACCGTCCGCGTGACGTGGGGGAAGTAGGCGTTGGAGACGATGCTCGACAGGTTGTTCTTCGTCGCGGCCTGGAAGTTGCCAACCAGCGTGGCCCCAACATCACCGCCCAGGGCCGCCGAGTACTGGAGCTGCATGGTCGAGCGGTGGGTCGCGATCTTGTTGCCCTCGACGTCACCCGACACCGCCAAGAGGAACGGCGAGCGCGTGTAGCTGAAGAGCTGGAAGGCGATGTTGTTGACCTCGCCCGGCGTGTACCAGACCTCCTCGAC
>JALURZ010000175.1 GCA_027058735.1 Hyphomicrobiales bacterium
CACCCCCCCCGCACCGCAACCATCGTGCGGGCGCGAGGGGGCGGGTTGCGGTTGTCCGGTGCGCCTAACGCGCCAGCACCGCGAGCAGAAGCAGGGCCACGATATTGGTGATCTTGATCATCGGGTTGACCGCCGGACCCGCCGTATCCTTGTAGGGATCGCCAACCGTGTCGCCGGTAACGGCCGCCATGTGGGCTTCCGAGCCCTTGCCGCCATAGTTGCCGTCCTCGATGTACTTCTTGGCATTGTCCCACGCGCCGCCGCCCGAGGTCATGGAGATTGCCACGAACAGCCCCGTCACAATCACCCCCAGCAACATGGCGCCGAGGGCCGAAAACGCCGCTGATTTGCCGGCCACCGCATTGATGACGAAATAGGCGAGCACCGGTGAGAAGACCGGCAGGAACGATGGCACGATCATTTCCTTGATGGCCGCCTTGGTCAGCATGTCCACCGCGCGCCCGTAGTCTGGGCGGTCGGTGCCCTTCATGATGCCGGGCTTTTCCTTGAACTGACGGCGAACCTCCTCCACCACGGAGCCGGCCGCGCGGCCGACCGCCATCATTCCCAGCGCGCCGAACAGGAACGGCAACAGGCCGCCGAACAGCAGGCCCGCCACCACGAATGGATTGGACAGCGAGAAATCGGGCGTGACCCCCTTGAAATAGGTGAAGGTATCGGACTGGCTGATGAAATGCTCCAGATCCGCCGTATAGGCCGCAAACAGAACCAGCGCGCCGAGGCCGGCCGACCCGATGGCATATCCCTTGGTCACGGCCTTGGTGGTGTTGCCCACGGCGTCCAGGGCATCGGTGGTCTTGCGCACGTCCTCGGGCAGGTTCGACATTTCCGCAATGCCGCCGGCATTGTCGGTCACCGGTCCGAACGCATCGAGCGCCACAACCATGCCCGCCAGCGCCAGCATCGTGGACACCGCAATCGCGATGCCGAACAGTCCGGCCAGCGAATAGGTCAGGATGATTGCGGCGATGACCACGACCGCCGGCAGCGCGGTGGCTTCCATGGAGATTGCCAGACCCTGGATCACATTCGTTCCATGGCCGGTTTCCGACGCCTTGGCGATGGATTGCACCGGGCGGAAATTGGTCCCGGTGTAATATTCCGTGATCACGATGATCAGCGCCGTCACAACCAGGCCGACGAGACCGCAAATATAAAGATCCGTGCCGGTAAAGGTGAACCCCTGCACCGTCAGCGATGTGCTCATGCCCAGCGTCAGGGCGGTCACCGGCCACAGCAGCACGGCGGAAAGCACGCCGGTCGCGATCATGCCCTTGTAGAGTGCGCCCATGATGGACTGGCTGGCGCCCAGCTTGACGAAAAACGTGCCGGCGATCGAGGTCACAATACAGGCCGCACCGATCGCCAGGGGATACATCATCGCCGCGCCCACCAGACCGGTGCCGGCAAAAAAGATCGACGCCAGCACCATGGTGGCGACAATGGTCACCGCATAGGTCTCAAAAAGGTCGGCCGCCATGCCGGCGCAATCGCCGACATTGTCGCCGACATTGTCCGCGATCGTCGCCGGATTGCGTGGATCGTCCTCGGGAATGCCGGCTTCGATCTTGCCCACCAGATCGCCGCCGACATCAGCACCCTTGGTGAAGATGCCGCCGCCGAGACGCGCGAAGATCGAGATCAGCGACGCGCCGAATCCGAGCGCCACGAGAGCATCGATCACGGTGCGGTCGCTCACGTTCAGACCGATCCCCAGCACCAGGACCGCATAGTAGACGGCAACCGCCAGAAGCGCGAGCCCGACGACAAGCATGCCGGTGATGGCACCCGACCGGAATGCGATTTCCAGCCCGCCGGCCAGGCTCTTGCTGGCGGCCTGCGCGGTGCGCACATTGGCGCGCACGGAAACCAGCATGCCGATAAATCCGGCCATCGCCGAGAGCACGGCACCGATTGCAAAGCCGATCGCGACAAGAAAGCCAAGCAGGTAGGCCACGATAGCGAATATGACGGCGCCAACAATGGCGATCGTCGTATATTGCCGCATCAGATAGGCCTGCGCGCCCTCCTGGATGGCGCCGGCGATTTCCTGCATGCGTTCGTTGCCCGGATCCGCGGCCAGCACCGAGCGCGTGGCCCAGGCGCCAAACACGATCGACCCGGCGCCGCAGGCGATTATCAGCCAGATTGCACTGCTCATCATTCAAATCCCGTATTGTCTGTGTTGCGGTTCTGCAAGGAATTTGCCGCGAAATACCCAGCTCCCGGCCGGAGCCATCGCCCCTCTCCATCCCCTGTTCGACCATCGGTCGGGCGGAAAATGCCAAAAGTTACGCTGCAACGCAACAAAATGCGGCAATAAACTGTTGAGACATTCGTTGCATGGCCGCCGTCCGCGCACCGCGCCCGGGACAGCCCGCCGGCGGGATAGAGGTTTTTTTAACCCTCAGGCACAAATCCCCCGCCATCACCCGCGAAATCAGGCGATCGAAACTCTTTTTTGAGCGTTGGCTCCCATACTCGGCGTTCGCTTGCACAAACGCCTTTGGGGGGAAGACCATGAAAGTCGATTTTTACCGGCACAGCATCAGTCCGGATCAGGCAAAACACGTCGCCGCGGTTCTGGAGACGCCGTTTCTGACGACCGGGCCGGTCTCGCGTCAGGTCGAGCAGCAGTTGCGCGACTTCTTCGATGTGCCCCATGCCATGCTGACCAACAGTTGGACGAACGGCGCCATCGCCTTGCTGCTGGCCGCCGATATCGGCCCCGGCGATGAAGTCATCGTGCCCGCCATGACCTTTGTGGCCACCGCCAATGTGGTCGAAATGGTCGGCGCCACGACAGTGTTCGTCGATGTCGATCCCGACACGCTTCTCATGCGCCCGGAAGATGCGGCCCGCGCGGTGACCGACAACACCCGCGCCGTGTTCCCCGTCCATCTTTATGGCCAGATGGTCGATACCGAGGCATTGCGCGAGGCCCTCAGGCCGCGTGACGACATTCTGATCTTCGAGGATTGCGCCCACTGCTTTGAAGGCCGGCTGCATGGCCGGCTGTCCGGCGCCCATTCGGACGCGGCGCTGTTTTCCTTCTACGCCACCAAGAATGTCGCCTGCGGCGAAGGCGGCGCGATCATTCTGCATGACGGCGAGCTTGCCAGCAAAGTCCAGCGAACCCGGCTGCACGGCATGTCGGCGGGGGCGGTGGATCGCTTCAAGACCGGCTCTTATGCCCATTGGGACGTGGACGCTCTGGGCACCAAGGCCAACCTTCCCGACCTGCTGGCGGCGTTCCTGCCCGACCAGATTTCCGGCGTCTATGACCGTCTGGAAAAACGCCGGGCCATCGCGCAAGGCTATGCCGAGGCCTTTGCCGGGTCGAATCTGGTGCGCTGCGTCAAGGATATTCCCGGGGCGCTGCATGCCCACCACCTGTTTCCCATCGCGGTGCCGGCCAACAAGCGCGATTTCACGCTCAACGCGCTGGCCCAGCATGGCATCGGCGCCACCG
>JALURZ010000176.1 GCA_027058735.1 Hyphomicrobiales bacterium
GTCATCGCCGGCACCAGCGCCCCCATGCTGGTGCCGGCGATGACGGCGGGCTTCAGCCCCAGTTCCTCAAGCGCCTCCAGGACGATGATATGGGCAAGGCCGCGCGCGCCGCCGCCGCCAAGGGCGATTGCGATCTGCGGCGTTGCGGCCATCCGCGTCAGGCTCCCGCCGTGCGGGCATAGCCCCAGGCGGTATCGGCCAGCGGTTCCACCATGTCGGCCATGGCGGCGGCGTGCGGGCTGGCCGCCGTGCCGTCGCGCACCCGCCCCACGATGCCCTGCAGAATGGCCGCCAGGCGGAAGAAATTATAGGCGAAATAGAAATCCAGATTGTCGATGCCCTGCCGCCCGGTGCGCTCGCAATAGAGTTCGACATAGCGCTCCATGGCGGGGATGGCGAGATCCTTCAGGTCATGGCCTTTCAGCGTGCCGGTGCCCGCGCCCGACTTCGACAGCGGCATCTGCCATTGCATCATGTGATAGGTGAAATCGCCCAGCGGGTCGCCAAGGGTCGATAGTTCCCAGTCCAGTACGCAGCGGATGGCCGGGCCGCCGGCATCGAAGATCAGGTTGTCGAGGCGAAAATCGCCATGC
This sequence comes from Hyphomicrobiales bacterium, assembly GCA_027058735.1. Lineage (GTDB taxonomy): Bacteria > Pseudomonadota > Alphaproteobacteria > Rhizobiales > JALURZ01 > JALURZ01. The sequence continues at coordinate 594 of JALURZ010000176.1, forward strand.
ACCAGGCCCGAGCCGGCATCCTGCGGGCAGGCCTGCGGCAGCCAGGCGATGAGCCGGTCCATGGTCTCGATCCGCTTTGTTTCGGACGCCTGATACTGCTGCGACCAGCGCTTGATCTGGCGTGCGACATAGCCTTGCGGCTTGCCGAAGTCGCCAAGACCGATATCGCCGGGCGCGAATGTGTGGAGCGCGGCGATGGTCGCGTTCATGGCGTCATAGATTCGGGCCCGTTCGCCGCGTTCCACATCGGGCAGGTGCGGTTCCCAGAAAATGCGCCCCTCGACATAATCCATGACGTAAAACATGGTGCCGATAACATCGTCATCGGCGCACAGCACATGGGGGCGCGCGACGGGGAAGTTCTGGTTGTGCAGCGCCTCGATGACGCGAAATTCCCGGTCCACCGCGTGAGCGGAGGGCAGCAGCCTGCCGGGGGGTTTTCGCCGCAGCACATAGCGCGACGACGCAGTCTCGACAAGGTATGTCGGGTTCGACTGCCCGCCCTTGAACTGGGATACGCCGATGGGCCCCTCGAACCCTTCGATATGCGCCGCCAGATAGTCCGCCAGCCGCTGCTCGTCGAAGCGCAGGGCGTCGCGCACCGCTCTGGTGCCGGAAAATGCGCGCTGTCGGTCGATTGCATCCATGAGTCTAGCGCTCGAACAAAAACGGGATGAGCGCCTTCAGCGTTGCATCCGGGTTTTCCTCGGCGACGAAGTGGCCCGCGTCAATGCCCTGTCCGCGAACGTCCTTGGCCCAGCGCTTCCAGATGGTGAGCGGGTTCTTGCCCTCGCCGGGAATGCCCGCATCCCCCCACAGCGCCAGCACCGGGCATTTGATCTTGCGGCCGGCTGAAAAATCCGCCTTGTCGGCGAACCGGTCATAGGTCTGCCCGGCGCGGTAATCGTCGCAGGTGGCGCGGATGTTGTCGGCGCGGGAATAAAACCTGTGATAGGCGTCGAGCGCGCCGCGGGAAAACGCCGCGAGGTCGCGCGATTTGGTCCAACTGGCCAGGGTGTAATCCTGAAAATCGACCGCTGAGCGCGCGATCAGCATTTCGGGCAGGGGCGAGGGCTGGGCGAGAAACAGCCAGTGGTAGATGCGCATCGCGGCGTCCACGTCCAGGGCCTCCCACATCGTGTGGGTGGGAACGATGTCGAGCACCGCCACGCGCGAGACCCGTTCGGGATAATCGAGCGCCATGCGGTAGGCGACCCGCGCGCCGCGGTCATGGCCGACCACCGCGAACCGGTCGTGCCCCAGCCCTTCCATGACCTGCACGATATCCTGCGCCATGGCGCGCTTTGAATAGGTGAAGTTGTCCGCGTCATTGGCCGGGCAGGAACTGTCTCCGTAACCGCGCAGATCGGGAATGACGAGGCTGAAATCATCCTGCAGGCGCGGTGCTATCTTGTGCCACATGGCGTGGCACTGGGGAAACCCGTGCAACAGCACCACCGGGCGGCCCGCACCGCCCAGGCGCATGTGGATTTCCGCGCCGAAGGTCTGGATCCGGCGGGTCTCGAAACCCTCAAAGAGCGAATCATCACTCATCTCTCACGTGCCGCTTTTTCGTTCTCTCTCAATCGCCCGCCAGCCAATGTCGCGGCGCGAAAAGCCGCCCGGCCAGTCGACGCGCTCAACGGCAACCCTGGCGCGCGCCTGTGCTTCGGCCACAGTGGACCCAAGCGCGGTGACATTCAAGACCCGCCCGCCCTGGGCCAGCAGGCGGCGGCCCTCGCGCCGGGTGCCGGCATGAAAAATCTCGATGAACGCCGGGCGGCCCGCTTCTTCCAGCCCGCGGATCGGCGTGCCGGTCTCATAACAACCCGGATAGCCGTTCGCCGCCATGACGATTGTGAGCGCGCACTCATCGCGCCACTCGGCGCGGGCGCGGCCCAGATTCCCCTCCGCCACCGCCGCCAGCAGGCCAAGCAGATCGCTTTTGAGCCGCATCATCAGGACCTGGCATTCGGGATCGCCGAAGCGCACGTTGTATTCGATCAGCTGCGGGCCTGCATCGGTAATCATCAAACCGGCATAGAGCACGCCCCTGAAGGGGGTGCCCGCCGCCGCCATGGCGCGGACCGTGGGGTTGATGATTTCATCCATCGTGCGCCGGCAAAGGTCTTCGCTCATGACGGGCGCGGGCGAACAGGCGCCCATGCCGCCGGTATTGGGGCCGGTGTCGCCGTCGCCAACCCGCTTGTGGTCCTGCGCGGTTGCCAGCGGCAGCACGGTTTCGCCATCCACCAGGGCGAAAAAGCTCGCCTCTTCTCCTTGCAGATATTCTTCAATGACGATCTCATCGGCGGCGGCGCCGAAACCGCCGCCGGTCAGCCGATCGATACCGGCAAGCGCCTCATCGTCCGTCATGGCCACGATCACGCCTTTTCCCGCCGCCAGGCCGTCCGCCTTGAGGACGATGGGCGCGCCCTTGTAAGCGATATAGGCGCGCGCCTCCTCGCCATTGGCGAATACGCGGCTGGCGGCGGTGGGGATTGCATTGGCGGCGCACAGGGCCTTGGTGAAGCTTTTGGAGCCTTCAAGGCGGGCGGCTGCCGCGGATGGCCCGAACGCCTTGATGCCCGCGGCCTCCAGATCGTCCGCCAGCCCGGCCACCAGCGGGACTTCTGGCCCGATGACCACGAGGTCGATCCCTTTTTTTGCGCAGAAACGGATGAGCGCGCCGTGATCGGCCGTATCGAGATCGACGCAGCGCGCGATATCCGCGATGCCGCCATTGCCGGGCGCGCAATAAAGCGCGCCGAGGCGGGGGCTTTTGCGCAATGCCCAGCCAAGCGCGTGTTCGCGCCCGCCCGACCCGATGAGCAAAATATTCATGGCCTGCCTCATCCCCCCCCCCCTGTGTATCGCCGCGCGCGAATGGTATCATCTG
>JALURZ010000177.1 GCA_027058735.1 Hyphomicrobiales bacterium
GCCATCAACGCGGCGGCGCCCGACCGGCGCCAGGCCGGATCGGTCGCCGCCGCGTTGATGGCGGTCGCGCGGGGGGCCCAGATCGTGCGGGTTCACGATGTCCGCGAGACCGCCCAGGCGCTGGCGGTGTGGCGGGCGATCAGCGGTGCGGCCGGGCCGGATTAACGCTGGGGCAGCGATTTGACCACTGACCGGCGCGATTGTTGTATAATACGGGGACAACCGGCGGAAAAACCGCAAAATCCGCACATTTGCGGCCCATGGGTTCGAACCGGCGGGTTTTGCAGCACAGGGGTTGAGGGTCTCCACGTCATGGCACGCAGGTATTTTGGCACGGACGGTATCCGGGGGCTGGCCAACCGCTGGCCGATGACTTCGCAGATCGCGCTCAAGGTCGGCATGGCGGCGGGCCGGGTGCATACCCGCGGCAATCACCGCCACCGGGTGGTGATCGGCAAGGACACGCGCCTGTCCGGCTATATGATCGAATCGGCGCTGGTGTCGGGTTTTACCGCCGTCGGCATGGATGTTTTTCAGTTCGGCCCCCTGCCGACGCCGGCGGTCGCCATGCTGACCCGCTCGCTGCGCGCCGATCTGGGGGTCATGATTTCGGCATCCCACAATTCGTTTCAGGACAACGGCATCAAGCTGTTCGGGCCTGATGGATACAAGCTGTCCGATGAACAGGAAGCGGAAATCGAATCGTTGATGGACAATGGCCTCGACCATGTGCTCGCCGATTCCGCAAAAGTCGGCCGTGCCACCCGCATCGACGACAGCCAGGCGCGCTATATCGAATTCGCCAAGCGCACCCTGCCGCGCCATCTGCGCCTCGACGGCCTGCGGGTGGTGATCGATTGCGCCCACGGGGCGGCCTACAAGGTTGCGCCGGCGGCCCTGTGGGAGCTGGGCGCGGAGGTGTTTCCGCTTGGCGTCGATCCGGACGGGAAGAACATCAATCTTGAATGCGGCTCGACCGCGCCTGAACGCATGTGCGCCCGGGTCCGCGAACTGCGCGCCGATATCGGCATCGCCCTTGATGGCGATGCGGACCGGGTGTTGCTGGCCGATGAGAAGGGGCGCCTGATCGACGGCGACCAGATGCTGGCGCTGATCGCCAGCAACTGGGCGGCGCAGGACCGGCTGACCGGCAATGGCGCGGTGGGCACGATCATGTCCAATCTCGGCCTTGAGCGGTTTCTCGAAACACGGGGCCTGACGCTGGCGCGCACCCGGGTCGGCGACCGCTATGTGGTCGAGCACATGCGCGCCCACGGGTTCAATCTGGGCGGCGAGCAATCCGGCCATATCGTGCTCAGCGATTACGCCACCACCGGCGACGGGCTGATTGCCGCCCTGCAGGTGCTGGGGGTAATGGCGGAGACCCAGAAGGGGGCGGGCGAAATCTGCGACCTGTTCGACCCGCTGCCGCAGATGCTGAAAAGCGTGCGCTACGAGGGCGGCGAACCGTTGCGCGATGATCTGGTCCGCCGGGCCATCGCCGAGGGCGAATCCAGGCTGGGCAGCAGGGGCCGTCTCGTCGTGCGTCCGTCGGGCACCGAACCGGTGATCCGGGTGATGGCGGAATGCGACGATGAAACGCTGATTGCGGCGGTCGTCGGCGAGGTTGTCTCCGCGCTCAAGAAGGCGGCCGCCTGAACCGCACTTCCGCAATGGCAATGCCCGCAAGTATCAGCCCAAGGCCTGCGACGGTCCGGGCGGGCAGCTCTTCCGACAGCACCAGCGTGCCCAGAATGGCGGCGACGCCGGGAATGAGATAATTGCTCATGGAAACAAAGCCCGCACCGGCGCTGGCCAGCAGGGCAAAGAGCAGGATCGCGGCCAGCGCGGTGGGGAACAGCCCGAGCGCGATGCTGGATGCGAGCGAGGCGCCCGACATGTCCGCCAGGCCATCGGGGCTGGTTATCACGGCTGTGATGAGCGCAATGACCGCGCCCAGCAGGCTCACGCCGGCGGCGAGCTGAAAATGATCGAGCGGGGGCATTCTTCGCGCCGACACCGAAAACACGGCATACAGCATCGCCGCGCCCAAAACGGCGATCTGTGACCAGAACGCCAGGCCCTGCGCACTGAGCGCCAGCAGATTTTGCGGCCCCAGCAGCATGATCACCCCGGCGAAGCCGACCACGAATCCGCCCGCCTTGGCCGGGGTCAGGCGTTCGTCGGCCAGGGCGAAATGGCTCAGCACAATGACCGCGAGCGGGGTCATCGCCATGAGGATGCCGGCGAGACCCGAGGCGATATGCTGGGTGCCCCAGGAGATCAGCCAGAACGGCGCGGTGTTACCGATCACCGCCAGCCAGGCCAGCCACAGCCACACCCTCGGGTCTGACGGCATTTTCCCGCCGCGCGCATAGAGCAGCGGCACGAGAACGAGGGCGGCGACGCCCATGCGGAGCGCCACCACCCATTGCGGCGAGATGGTCTCCACAGCGATCTTGTTGACCGCAAACGACGATCCCCACACCGCGACCAGAACGCCCAGCGTGACCCAGTCGCGCCAGCCGCGCTCGCCGCGCGCGGAGATCGGCGGACGCGCGCTCACATTGTCGCCCGCAGGGCAGCGAACAGCCGGTCGATATCGCCCTCGTCGTTGAACAGATGCGGGGTGATGCGCACCGAATCACCGCGAACGCTGACATAGACATTGCGCTCCTTGAGATGCTCAATGAGGTTCGCGGGCACGCCGGAGGCAAACCGCAGTCCGAGAAAATGACTGGCCCGCTCACCGGGGGCAGCCGCCTCAAGGCCGAGGGCCTGTCCGCGCTCCGCGATGCGCGATGTCACGGCCGCGAGCGTTTCCGCAATATTTTCAACACCCCAGTCTAGGATCTGCCGCAGGGCGGTTTGCGCCATCGGCATCAACTGGAAATTCGAGCGCTCGCCCATATCGAAGCGCCGCGCGCCGCGCACCATCTCATCCTGGTAATCGACCAGCCGGGCGAAGTCCTCTGATCCCGTCCGCACAATCCAGCCCTGCTCCAGGGGTTCGCCATTGTGGTGTTTTGGCGCGGCGTAGACAAACCCCAGCGAATAAGGGCCCAACAGCCACTTGTAGCAGGCGCAGATCACGAAATCGGGCTGGATTGCGGCCACATCGAAGGGCATGGCGCCGCCGGACTGGGTGATATCCAGAACGAGTGCCGCGCCGGCGTGGCGCGCCGCCTTGCCGACCGCCTCCGGATCGACCAGCGTCCCGTCGGTCCAGTGACAATGGGGCAGGGCGACGACGGCGGTCTGGTCGCCAATGGCGGCGATGATCGCGTCGCTCCAGTTGCACCCCTGATTGCCTTTTGAGCCGGCCTCTTCGCGCATGATCGTGCGTATCCGTGCGCCGTTATCCGTCGCGATCTTGCGCCAGATATAGACGTTCGAGGGGAACTGGTCCTCAAGGACAATAATTTCCTGGTTTGCGCGAACCGGAATGTTCCGCGCCGCCACCGCCAGTCCGTAGGACACAGACGGCACGATGGCGATATCGTCGGCGCCAGCCCCGATCAGCGTGGCAAACAGCGCGCGCGTGCTCTCCGAGCCGGTGAAGAAGTCCGCCGGCGTGGTCAGCCACGGCGTCGTTTTTTTGCGCACGGCCGTAAAGCCCGCATCGCGAACCGCATTCATGAGTGGCGACATATACGCGCAGTTCAGATACGCGACCTCTTCTGGAATGTCGAACAGATGGCGCTGGCTTGGCAATGCGGTCATGAGAAAAATTCCGGTCCGCTGAGCGCTGCAATGTGCGCCAAATGCAGGGGCGCGGTAAAGCGGCAAATTGATGGCGCATCGGCCGCGGCCAGGGTCCGGCTCCGGAACGGATGCCAAATTCATGATTAACAGAATATGAATTCGGCATAAGGTAATATTTAACGATGTTTAACATTTGTAAATATCCCGATGTATAGGGCGTGTTTTAGCTTAATCAGTTTTTAAGGTGTTTGGTTAATAACTGAGAAGGGTTGAAAGTCCGCGGTGGCGCACAGTGAGTTTGCCGGGATTTTATCGCCGTCAGACCCGGTCTCGCCGCCCGCACGCCAGGCGGGCGGGAGCGAAGACAAGGGGCTGACCGTGAGGACAGACAATGCGGTTCTTGTGAGGGAACCATTTGGATACGGAGTGCCAAGAATGAGTACGCGTTCAAGGACTACGACAGTCACCGCATCGATTTTGATATTGAGCCTGACGCCGGTGCTGGCCGCCGAGCTCCCCCCTCCGCCGCCACCGCCGCCGGCCGCCGAAGAACACACCTGCTTTTATCTGCGTGGCGACATCGGCGTGGGCACGCCTGAAGAGCCGACGATCACCAAGGGCGGCACGCAGCCCACGAACCCGGAAATTGAGGACAATCTTCTGGTCGAAGTCGGGGCGGGCTGTCAGGTCAACCGCTATGTGCGCGCCGATGTCACCCTCGGCTATCGCGACGCCGCCGACATGAGCGAGGATTTCAACGATCTTGACGGCGAACTGAGGAGCTATACCGCGCTCGCCAATGTCTATGTCGATCTCGCCTATTGGGGCGCCGTGGTGCCCTATATCGGCGCCGGCATCGGCGTTGCCTATAACGACCTCAACAACGTGACCCTTCCCGCGGGGAACAACGACGCCGGCAAGACGGCGTTCGCCTGGGCGTTCTATGCGGGTGCGAGCTTCAGGCTGACCCCGAATTTCGTCATCGACGCCGGATACCGGTTCATTGACCTTGGCAGCGCCAAGAGCGGCGGCGCCGCATACAAGATGACGGATCTGGAATCCCATGACTTCCGGATTGGCGTACGCTGGTATTTCGGTAGCTAGACCGCCGGCACCAGTCGATCCGCAAACTGGAAAGGCCCCGGACAGTGTCCGGGGCCTTTTTCCTGCCTGCCTGCCGGGGCCGGCATTTTCTTGACAACCCCGCGCCGCTCAAATACATCCCGCGGCGGGACACCTCTCCCCAACGAGAGGCTTCTATCTGCAAGGGTAGGTACAGATGCAACACATCGCCATGCCGGGCGTGCGTCCGGCGTCTCCTCTGTTTTCGTCCGGTCCGACCGCCAAACGGCCCGGATGGTCTCTGGAAAACCTCAAAAATGCGCCGCTCGGCCGTTCGCACCGCTCCGCGGCGGGCAGGGCCAGGCTCAAACGCGCGATTGATCTCACCGGGGAAATCCTGGGAATTCCCGAAGATTACAGGATCGCCATCGTGCCCGCATCCGACACCGGCGCCATTGAAATGGCGCTGTGGTCGATGCTTGGGCCCCGCGGCGTCGAGGTGCTGGCCTGGGAGGCCTTCGGCAAGGACTGGATTGCCGATATCGTCGATCAACTGAAGCTTTCCGGCGTCACCGTCAAGAACCCGGATTATGGCATTCTGCCCGATCTCGCCTCTGTCGATTTCGACAATGATGTCGTGTTCACCTGGAACGGCACGGCGGCCGGCGTGCGGGTGCCCGACGGGGACTGGATCGCGGCGGAGCGCAAGGGGCTGACGATCTGCGATGCGACCTCGGCCGTCTTCGCCCAGCCGCTTGACTGGGACAAGCTCGATGTTGCGACCTTTTCCTGGCAGAAGGTGCTGGGCGGGGAGGCGGCGCACGGCATGCTGATCGTGTCGCCGCGCGCGGTCCAACGGCTGGAGAGCTATTCGCCGCCCTGGCCGCTGCCCAAGATTTTCCGCATGACCGCGAACGGCAAGCTCATGGATGGTATCTTCGCCGGCGCCACCATCAACACCCCTTCCATGTTGTGCGTGGAGGATTATCTCGATGCCCTGGGCTGGGTGCGCGACAATGGCGGACTGGCGGCCATGCACGCGCGCGCCGATGCCAATGCGCAAACCGTGTGGGACTGGATCGATCGGACCGCCTGGGTGACGAACCTGGCGGCCGATCCGGCCACCCGCTCCAATACCGGGGTATGCATGCGGTTGTCCGACCAGGCGCTGGATGAACTCGGCGAGGATGCGGCAAAGGCATTGCCCGGGCGGATCGTGACCCTGCTGGAGGGCGAGGGGGTCGCCTTTGATTTCGGCGCCTATCGCGACGCCCCGCCGGGTCTGCGGATCTGGACCGGCGGCATGGTGGAGCGTTCCGACCTGGTTGCGCTGCTGGCCTGGATCGACTGGGCCTACGCTCAGGTCTCCGGCGAGCTGGCCGCCTGATCACAGGCAATGCTTCGCGAGCACATGCAAAACAAGGAGGCGTCCATGGCCCCGCGCGTATTGATTGCAGACAAGATGAGCCCGCTGGCGGAAGAGGTTTTCAGGCAACGCGGTGTCGAGGCCGATGTGGTTCCCGGTCTTGAGCGTGATGCTCTCATCGAGATCATCGGCAAATATGACGGACTGGCCGTGCGCTCCGCGACCAGGGTGACGGAAAAAGTGCTGGCGGCGGCGAAAGGCCTGAAGGTGATCGGGCGCGCGGGCATCGGCGTCGACAATATCGATTGCGCGGCCGCGACGGCTGCCGGCATAATCGTCATGAACACGCCGTTCGGCAATTCGATCACGACGGCGGAACACGCCATCACCTTGATGCTGGCGCTGGCCCGGCAGATTCCGCAGGCGGACCGCTCGACCCGGGCAGGCAAATGGGAAAAAAGCCGGTTCATGGGAACCGAGATCACCGGCAAGACGCTCGGGATCATCGGCTGTGGCAATATCGGCTCCATCGTCGCGGACCGCGCCATTGCGCTGAAAATGAAGGTGGTCGCGTTCGATCCGTTCCTGACGCCGGACCGCGCGCAGACGATCGGCGTGGAAAAGGTCGATCTCGACGGGCTGCTCGCCCGCGCGGATTTTATTTCGCTGCACACCCCGCTCACCGACAAAACCCGCAATATCATCGACGAGGCCGCCCTGGCGAAAACGAAAAAGGGCGTGCGCATCGTCAATTGCGCGCGCGGCGGGCTGGTTGTGGAGGCCGCGCTGAAGGCCGCGCTGGAGAGCGGTCAGGTGGCCGGCGCCGCACTGGACGTCTTCGAAAGCGAACCGGCGAAGGAAAATGCGCTGTTTGGCCTCGACAACGTCATCTGCACCCCGCATCTGGGGGCCTCGACCCTCGAAGCGCAGGAGAATGTCGCCGTTCAGGTGGCCGGACAGATCGCCGATTACCTGCTCACCGGCGCGGTGACCAACGCCCTTAACATGCCCTCGATCAGCGCCGAGGAGGCGCCGCGGCTCAAGCCCTTCGTGGCGCTGGCCGAGCAACTGGGATCGTTTGCCGGGCAGTTGACGGAAACCGGCCTGAAGGGCGTGCGGATCGAATATGCCGGTGCGGTCAGCGAGATGAACACCAGCGCGCTGACATCGGCGTTGCTGGCGGGCTTCCTGCGTCCGATCCTGAGCGAGGTGAACATGGTCAGCGCGCCGGTCATCGCGCGCGATCGCGGGGTCGCGGTGGAAGAAGTCAAGCGTGGCCGCGAAGGCGCGTTCGAAAACTATATCCGGCTGTCAATCGAAACCGAACGCAACACCCGCTCGGTCGCGGGTACCGTGTTTTCGGACGGCAAGCCGCGCATCATTCAGGTGAAGGGCATCAATCTGGAGGCCGAACTGGGACCACATATGCTCTATGTCACCAACGACGACAAGCCGGGGTTCATCGGCGCGCTGGGCATGGCGCTCGGCGATGCCGGAGTCAATATCGCGACCTTCCATCTTGGCCGCCTGAAGGCCGGCGGCGACGCCATTGCCCTCATCGAAGTGGATGAGGCGATCGGGCAACCGGTGCTGGAAACCCTGCTGGCGCTGCCTCATGTGCGCCGCGCCCGGGCGCTCAATTTCTGATCGCGTATCTGCGGCGGGCCTGGGGGCTGGAAACGGATGATGCCGGTTTTCCGCCCGCCAGACGGCAGGATGCGCGGAAATTGCGCTTTGCGCGCCCCCTCGCCGCCGGTCGTTGCAAATACGGCGCTCTCGGGCATGATCCCGGTGTGGCGACGGGGTGCCGATTTTCTTGGGAATCGGACTTTTGTGATGTAACCATGGTCAACGGCCCAGGGTGCGCGATTGTTGCATTCCGGGCCGTTCGCATGGGCGCGATCCATCGCGGCGCGGGAAAGACGCGGGAGACAGGTGGCAATGGCCAATGTGGTGGTGGTCGGTTCCCAGTGGGGCGATGAGGGCAAGGGCAAGATTGTCGACTGGCTGAGCGAGCGCGCCGATATCGTGGTGCGCTTTCAGGGCGGTCATAACGCCGGTCACACGCTGGTGATCGATGGGGTGACCTACAAGCTTTCGCTGCTGCCCTCAGGCGTGGTGCGCCCCGGCAAGCTGGGGGTTATCGGCAACGGCGTCGTGATCGACCCGTGGGCGCTGCTGGAGGAAATCGCGCGCATCGGCGAACAGGGGATCCGCATCGACCGCGACCGGCTGCGGATCGCCGCCAATGCGACGCTGATCCTGCCGCTGCACCGCAACCTGGACAATATTCGCGAAAAGGCCGCCGGCAAGGGCAGGATCGGCACCACCGGGCGCGGCATCGGCCCGGCTTATGAGGACAAGGTGGGACGGCGCGCCATCCGGGTCATGGACCTGCAGAACCTCGATACCCTGCCGCGCAAGATCGCCCGCATTCTGACCCATCACAACGCGCTCAGGCGCGGTCTGGGCGAGCCGGAGATCGATGGCGATGAATTGCTCGCCGCCCTCGAAGAGGTCGCGCCCAAAATCCTGCCCTTTGTCGACAGCATCTGGAACCTGCTGGACAAGGCGCGGCGCGCCGGCAAGCGGATCCTGTTCGAGGGCGCCCAGGGCATGCTGCTCGACATCGATCACGGCACCTATCCGTTCGTGACCTCGTCGAACACGGTGGCCGCGCAGGCGGCCACGGGATCGGGCATCGGACCGGGCGCCATCGACTATGTTCTCGGCATCACCAAGGCCTATACGACCCGGGTCGGCATGGGGCCGTTTCCAACCGAACAGGACAATGAAATCGGCCGCACGCTGGGCGAAAAGGGCCATGAATTCGGCACCGTCACCGGGCGCGGGCGGCGCTGCGGCTGGTTCGATGCGGTGCTGGTGCGCCAGGCGATCAAGACATCGGGCATCGACGGTGTGGCGCTGACCAAGCTCGATATTCTGGACGGGTTCCCTGAAATCAGGGTGTGCACCGGTTACCGGCTCGATGGCGCGGACATCGACCATCTGCCCGCCAGCGAAGGCGCGCAGGCCCGCGTCGAGGCGCAATACGAGACCCTGGAAGGCTGGGAAGGCACCACCGCGGGCGCGCGCTCCTGGAACGACCTGCCGGCCCAGGCGGTGAAATATGTGCGCCATGTGGAAGAACTGATCGAAGCGCCGGTCGCGCTGCTGTCCACAAGCCCCGAGCGCAATGACACCATCTTGATGAAAGACCCGTTCGAGGATTAGGCCCGATCCGGCGTGCATCCGGTCTGTGCGGTCCGGGCAAATTGCCGCAGCCTTGTACGCCCCTTGACCTTCCAGTTGCTGGAATCCACATATCCGCAGTATCGCGGTTTCACGAAAAGGAGCGGTCACGATGTTGTACAATACTCTGTCGGACGCCGGTTCCATGTATTCCGATTGGGGGAGCGCTATGATGTCAGGCTGGGGCGGTATGTTCTTTTTTCCTCTCATTCCCATCATTTTTCTGGGCCTGCTTGTGTGGCTGATCGTTTTTCTGGTGCGCGGCGGATCGGGACGTGACGGAATCGCCGAAAGCGCAACAGCGCTCGATATTCTGCAGGCCCGGTTCGCGCGCGGCGAGATCGATCAGACAGAGTATGAAGAACGCCGCGATGTGCTGAGCGGCGGGGCCGGCGCGGCCAAACCGCGCGTGAAAAAGGCCAGGTGATGATCGCGCGGCGCACGTTTCTCATGGGCGCGGCAGCCGGCGCCGCAGTGATCGCCGGTCGCCTGCCCGGCGTATCCTGGGCGCAGGGAGCAGACGCGAGCCCGCTGAAAATCCCGCCTCTGGACGAGGGGCGCATGAACGGCGGCGTGCGCCGCTTTGCCCTTGAGCTCGCCCGCGGCAGCGTCAGTTTCCAGCCGGGCCGCAGAACCGCGACGCTCGGCGTCAATGGCGACTTTCTCGGCCCGGTGCTGCGCATGCGCGCGGGCGACAGGGTGCGTTTCGATGTGCGCAACGGGATCGGCGAGCCGACGACCGTGCACTGGCACGGGTTCCGCCTTCCCGCGGCGGCCGATGGCGGGCCGCATCAGACCATCGCCGCCGGCGATGTCTGGTCCCCCGCCTTCGAAATCCGCCAGCATGCGGCGACCTACTGGTATCACTCCCACATGCTGCACCGCACCGGCGAGCAGGTGAACCGCGGCCTCGCCGGCCTGATGATCGTGGACGACGATGAGAGCGGCGCTCTGGCGCTGCCAAAGGACTACGGCATCGACGATATCCCGCTGGTCATTCAGGACCGTTCGTTCGATGAGGCGGGCAATTTCCGCTATGTGAGCGCCATGCCCCACGTGATGATGGGCTTTCGCGGCGGCACGATCCTCGTCAACGGCACGCTCAAACCCTATTTCGCCGCCACCCGGCAATTGATCCGGTTCCGCATCCTGAACGGCTCCAACGCCCGGACCTATAATCTGGGTTTGAGCGTGCCGTTGACG
>JALURZ010000178.1 GCA_027058735.1 Hyphomicrobiales bacterium
ATTGTCGTTTTTTCCAGGGCCCGAAAAGACGATCTTGTCTACCGGCGCATGCGCGCCGGCCATCAGTTTTCAAAGAGCCGGTTCGTGGCCGCGCAGTTCGATGCCTATTTCACCGATGATCTGTGGCTCAAATCCGCACGCCACGCGAACGCCATGGCAGCGCTTCTGGGGGCGGGGGCCGGTGGCGTCGACGGCGTCAGGCTGGGCTGGCCGGTGGAGGCCAATGAGGTTTTTCTGGTGGTGCCGAAAACCTGCTATGAGGCGTTGGGGAAGGGGGGGGCCGTCTGTCACCCCTGGCCCGGGCCGGGGCCTGCTGGCGAAGGCGCGGTGGGCGATGATGAGATCCTGATCCGGCTGGTTGCCTCTTTCGCGACCACAAAGGCGGATGTCGATCACTTCCTCGCCGCCCTGCGCCAGGCAATGACAGGCTGAAATCCGCCTGGACCCTGCCGCCGCGCGCCCTTGAATCCCCCGGTTTTTGAGCGGATTTCCCCGCCCTCCCGGCAGATGAACGAGACATGAACGCAGCGTTCCGGCGGCGTTCAGGCGCATTCCGGCACTCTGCTCATCATGAATACCACAACGTCCCGGCACGACATTTGAAACGGAGACAAGACCATGCTGATCAGGACCTCACTCATTGCGGCCGGAGCCCTGGCCGCTTCCATGCTCGCCTTCCAGCCCCAGGCCGAAGCCGGCCCCAAAATCGGCATCTATGTTGGCGGCTACGGACATGCCTATTATGGCAAGCGCCCTATCCGTCATGGCTACTGGCCAAGACACCGGTGGCGCGGCCCCCATGCCAAGCCGTATTATCCGCGGCCCTATTATGCCGCCCCGGTGCGCTATGTCTGGCCCGCCCCGCGGATCCGGCGCAGCCTGCGCAATCGCGGCTTCTACAGAATCAGGAACCTGCGTTTCACAAACGGCTACTGGCGGGCGAATGCCTACAAGAACGGTTATCAGTTCCGCATCAAGGTGAACCCCTATAACGGGGCCATCGTGCGCCGCCACCTCATCTGACGCGCGCGCCCAGCGAGACTTTCCGCCGGCTGGACCGAACCCCTGCACCAGTTGGCGAAAGCGGCCCGGAGCCCCCCCGGCTCCGGGCCTTGTCTTGTGCCCGAGGGGCCAAGGCGGCCCGGCCCGGACAACACTCAAAACAAAAGGGGCGCCCGTTTTCGGGGCGCCCCTGGATGTGGTCAACGCTGACCGGTTCGGGCCGTTCAGGCGGCGGTCTTTTCGATCCGCTTTTTCTTGCCGCCATTGGCCGTGGTGATGGCGATGGTGCGCGGCTTCATGGCCTCGGGCACTTCACGCTTGAGGTCAATGTGAAGCAGGCCGTTCTTGAGTTCCGCGCCGGTCACCTGCACATAGTCGGCAAGCTGGAAGCGGCGGCTGAAGGCGCGCGCGGCGATTCCCTGGTGCAGAATTTCACCAGTCTCCTCGCTGTCTTCCGTCACCTGCTCGCCGGTGATCGTCAGCGTGTTCTCTTTCAGTTCGATGTTGATTTCGTCTTCACTGAAACCGGCGACCGCCATGGTGATGCGGTACTGGTCCTCATTGAGCCGTTCGATATTGTACGGCGGATAAGCCGGGCCGGTCTCCGTGCCGTTCGCCGCGTCCAGCAGCGAAAAGATGCGGTCGAAACCAACGGTGGATTTGTAAAACGGGGTCACGTCGAAGTGCATCATGACATCCTCCTTTGAAGCGATGGGTCATTTGCCTGCCAGATGGCCAGGCGGTTCGTTCAGTTGCGAACCCGATACCGGCGTTCGCATATCATAGATGGGGAGCTTCGCAATCGAGTTCAAGAGGTTTTGCCGCTGCATCGCATTGAGTTTTGGCATGGGCGCGCCAATCATGATAAGGATTTGATCGCGCACGGGTTTGCGCGTGATTTTTCCCATTTCCGGCGGGTGCCATATGGATCTTGTAGGTATTGTCGAAAATCCCATCCCGCGCGGTCCGGTCGCCGGGTTTTTTTATGGCAAGGACGGGGTCAGGCTGCGGTTCGCGCGGTGGCGGCCAAGCACGGCGGAATGCCACGGCACGGTGTGTCTTTTTCAGGGGCGCGGCGAATTCATAGAGAAATATTTCGAAGTGATCTCCGATCTGCGCAAACGCGGGTTCGCGGTGGTCACGATGGACTGGCGCGGCCAGGGGCGCTCCGCGCGCATGCTGAAAAACCCGCACAAGGGCCATATCGATCATTTTTCGCAATTCGATGACGATCTCGCCTGTTTCATGGAACAGGTGGTGTTGCCGGAAAGCCCCGCGCCCTTCTTCGCGCTGGCGCACTCGATGGGCGGCGCCATCATTTTGTGTTCCGGCGTCACCGGAAGCTGGTTTTCGCGCATTGTGCTGGTCGCGCCCATGATCGGGCTGGCCCCCAGGGTTCTGCCGCGCCCGTTGATGCGCGCCGCCGCGCAGATCCTCAATTTTGCCGGGTTTGGCGAAGCCTTCGTGCCCGGCGGAAGCTCACGGCCCTTCGAGATGGAGCCGTTTGCCGGCAACCGCCTGTCATCGGATCCGTACCGCTATCGGCGCGCCCAGAAAATACTTGAAGCCGATCCGGAGCTTGGCGTCGGCTGGCCAACCATCGGATGGCTGGATGCGGCCTTCGGCGTGGTGGGCGCGCTCAAGCGCGTGGAATTTCCCACCGAGGTGAAAATTCCGATCATGATTTTTTCCGCCGGTTCCGATCAGATCGTTTCCAACAAGGCGATCGAATCCATGGTGCCGCGCATTCCCGCCGCCCACCATATCGTGATACGCGGCTCGCGCCACGAAATCCTGATGGAACGCGATTATTTCCGCGAGCAGTTCTGGGCGGCGTTCGATGCGTTCGTGCCCGGCCAGGCGCGCAGCTATCAGCCGGCGGTGAGTTCCAGCGCCTCTTGATGAAGTGCCCGTGTCGCCGCGGCAATGACCTGCCCGCCGGCAGCCGCGCTGCCCCCCTTCCAGTTGCTGACCACGCCGCCCGCGCCCTCGATGATGGGGATGAGCGGGGCGATGTCATAGACATGGAGCCCGCTCTCAAACACCAGATCGATACAGCCTGACGCCAGCATGCAGTACAGATAGCAATCCCCGCCATAGCGTGTCATGCGCGCGCGCGCGCGCAGAGCGTCGAAGGCGCGCTTTTCCTCAGCGCCGGCGAAAAGGTCCGGGTCCGTAGTCGCCAGACGGGCGGTGTGGAGCGTGCGGCAGGGGGATGTGGCGAGCCGGAGCCGCTCTGCGCCGCGATGCAGATGGGAGGTGCCCCCATGCCCGATGAACCGTTCCCCCATATAGGGCTGGTCCATGAGCCCCAGCACCGGCAAACCATCGTGCAGCAGTCCGATCAGCGTGCCCCACAGCGGCAGGCCGGACACGAACGAGCGGGTGCCGTCGATGGGATCGAGCACCCATTCATAGGGCGCGGTGCCGGCGCGCGCGCCATGCTCTTCGCCAATCAGCCCATGGGCTGGATGGTGTTTCGCGATCAGGGCGCGCATGGTCTGCTCGGCATCGCGATCGGCCTTCGTGACCGGATCGAAGGCGGCATTCGCTTCCGCCTTGTTGGTCACCGTGCCGGGATCTCGGAATGCGCGCAGGGTCACCGCCGCCGCGGCGTCGGCCAGCGCCCCGGCGAAGGCTGCGAATTCCTCGATTTCACGGTTGCTCATGTCCGCTCCCCGGCTAAACGCGGTCTTGTTGCCTATGCGATAGGCGAAAAGCGTACTTGTCACAAGCGTGCCGGTTCATGCACAAGTGGATGACAACGGGCGCCGGGCCCCCGGCAGGCCCGCAAGCCAGGAATGCGCCATGTTTGCCGCTGCCCCCGCACAGCGTTTGAGAAACGCCCGCACCGTGCTGCTCGTGGTGGTGTGCGCCGGCTATGTGATCAGCCAGTTTCTGCGCAATTCAGCCGGTGTTATCGGGCCCGATCTGAGCAGCAGCTTCGATCTTGCGCCCGATGATCTGGGGCTCTTGAGCGGCGCCTTTTTCGCCAGCTTCGCCGCCGCGCAAATTCCGGTCGGCATGGCGCTGGACCGGTTCGGGCCGCGTTTGACCATGTCGGTCTCGCTGGTATTCGCGGTTGGGGGAAGCCTGATTTTCGCGGCGGCGGAAAGCCTCACCGGGTTGACGGTCGCGCGGATCGCCATGGGGCTGGGAAGCTCGGTCCTGCTCATGGGGCCGCTTGTGCTGATGAGCCGCTGGTTCGGCCCCAAAAGCTTTTCCACCCTTGCCGGCGTGATCCTCGCTGTGGGGGGGCTGGGAACCCTGGTCGCCACCGCTCCGCTCGCCTGGTCGGCGGCCACCTTCGGCTGGCGCGCCACATTTGTGCTGGCCGCCGTGATTTCCGGCCTGATCGGGATCGTTATCGCGCTTTTGGTCCGCGACGCGCCGCCTGAGTGCGACCATGCCGCACCCGGACGCGAAACCGTTTCGCAGAGCCTGCGCGGCCTGACCGAGGTTTTCCGGCACCGCGATGTGATCCCGGTTTTTGTCATGCAGCTGTTTGCCTATTCGACCTTTGTGTCCGTGCTGGGCCTTTGGGGCGGCCCCTATCTGTCCGACGTTTACGCCATGGGGCTGGCCGAGCGCGGCAATGTGCTGCTGGTGATGGCCATCGGGCAGGTGGCCGGCCTGTTTGTGATCGCCACGCTGGACCGGGTGTTCAACACCCGCAAATGGATCGTTGTCGGCGGTGCGGCGATGGCCATTGTGCTGCTGGTTGTGTTCGCCGTGTTCCCGCGCATGCCGGTTGGGTGGCTGCTGGCGGTGTTTGCCCTGTTCGGATTTGTCTATGGCTTTGCGCCGGTCCTGATCGCCCATGGCAAATCGATTTTTCCGGCCCGTATTACCGGACGCGGCCTGTCGGTCCTGAATACCGCCACCATGGGCGGTGTCTTTCTGGTGCAGTACACGAGCGGGCTGGTGATCGCCTCTTTTGGCCAAACCGGTGGAATGCGCGGTGGCGCTCAAATTCCGGTCATCGCGTATCAGGCCTGCTTTTTGAGCCTTGCCGTCATGCTGACGTTTGCGCTGGCGGTCTATTCATGCGCGCGCGACCGCCGGCCAGGCGAGCCGCCGCCGGATTGATTCGCCGGTTCCGCACTCTGTCCCGGTCTGGTCGTCTGTGCGCTGCAGCAGTAAACATTGCGTGATCCAAAGCGGGAGCGGATGGGACAACTTGTCACACCGGAATGGGAGATTTTCAAAGGAACGACAGTAAAATCAATATGTTAAAATGGCCGTACCCGTCTGCCGCACTCAGCCAGCCTGCGCATTTGCTCCAATTTGCCACGCAACCGCCTTGAAATTGCTGCAATGCACTGACATGTTGCTGCAATGCGAAGGACGAGGACCCCCCTCCAGTTCGCGCGCCCTCCTCCCGGGCGCTTCCTCCCTAGACTTGGGCCGTTTCGGTGAATTCCGGACGGCCCATTTTTTTCAACGCCGCCGGGCGCTTTGGCGTCTATTCGGCGGCAAGGCCCGCGGCCGGGCGAGGGCGGCGGAGTGTTCCGGCCAGATCATCGACCAGCGAGACCAGATCGTTGGCCAGCCGGGCGAAACCGCCGGTTTTCGTCAGCTTTTTTTCGTCCAGATACAAGGTGCGGTTGATTTCAATCTGCAGCGCGTGAACGGATGAGGCCGGCAGGCCGTAGCGCTGGGTAATGTGGCCGCCGGCATAGGGCTTGTTGCGCACGACCGTGTAGCCCAGACGCTCAAGGCCTGCCTCGAAGCAGGCCGTGATCCGCTCGTCGCACGTTGTCCCGTAGCGATCGCCGAGAACGATGTCGGGGCGAACCGCGCCCGCGCCGCGCTGCTCCGCCGCATCGGCCGATGGCATGGAATGGCAGTCGATCAGCAGCGCCACGCCAAACTGTTTCCGGGTCGAGGCGATCAGCGCATCGAGGGTGCGGTGATAGGGGATATAGAGCGTGTTGATGCGCTGGCGGACATCGTCGAAGGCGAGGGGTGTGCGATAGATCTCGCGGTCCTCCGCGACGACGCGCGCGATCGTTCCCAGCCCGCCCGCCACGCGCGCCGAACCGGTGTTGACATAGGCGGGCAGGGGGCCGTCGAACATCTCGGGATCAAGCTCGAAAGCCTCCCGGTTCACATCGAGATAGGCGCGCGGAAACCGGGCGCACATGAGCGGTGCGCCGCGCGCGACGACGCCGCCGAACAGTTGATCAACATAACAGTCTTCCGATGCCCGCAGGCTCAGCGCATCGAGATGCGACGCGGCAATGAAGCTTTCCGGATAGGTCCGCCCGCTATGGGGCGAGTTGAAGACGAGGGGCAGTGTCTGGGCCGCGGGCCGATGGACGACAAACGGTTCCTCGAACAGATCATTCATTTGGATGTTGCTTTTTGCCGGTTTGCCGCGATGCGTCGCAGCCTTAACCATGCCAAAATCGCAGGGTTGAGTCCACGCCTTGCGCGCGCATGGCGGGCGGGTCCCCATGGCCCGGCGATGGGCCCGGCCTCATTCACCGGGCATTTACCTGTGACGTTGTAGGGTGGCGCTCTGTTGGGTCGCTGCCGTGGATCGCTTGAGCGCGCTGTGCGGGGGAGAAAAGTTGTATGGCGAAAATTCTTCTGGCCGAGGACGATGGCGACATGCGCCGCTTTCTCGTCAAGGCCCTGCAGAAAGCCGGCCACGAAGTGGTATCCTACGCCGATGGCCTTGGCGCCTATGAAAAGCTCAAGATGGAGAGTTTCGAGTTGCTGCTGACCGATATCGTGATGCCGGAAATGGACGGCATCGAGCTTGCCCGGCGCGGCGCCGAACTCGACCCCTCATTGCGGATCATGTTCATAACCGGGTTTGCCGCCGTCGCGCTCAGCCCCGACAGCAAGGCACCCAAGGACGCCAAGATCCTGTCCAAGCCGTTCCATTTGCGCCAGCTGGTCGATGAAGTCGAACGCATGATGGCGGCCTGAGGGTGGGCTGAAGGGCGTGGCCGCGCAGGACGGCGAGAACCATGGCGCGCAAGCCCCCGGCGCGGGGCTTGCGGGTTGCCGGCAATCCCGATATATCGGTGAGCCTGACACCGGCCGGTGGTCGCCGGCCCGAACGGGCGCGTAGCTCAGTGGGAGAGCACTACGTTGACATCGTAGGGGTCGCTGGTTCAATCCCAGCCGCGCCCACCATTTTCATGTGACCGTCATTCTCATGCGACCGTCAAGCCTCGTTGAGGCATCGCAGTGCTCTTTTCCGGCGCGCCCATTCGCCGTCAGCCCGTGGCGGCATCGTCCTCGGGCGCATCGTCATCCAGATCGAGCGTTTTCTCGCGGCGTTCCTCGCCAGCAAAGCTTTCCAGGCCGCGGCGGCGCCGGTCGGGGCCGAAATAGGCGCCGATCTGCACGAATTCCCGCGGCCGTTCGATGACTTCGATGATCCGGACATAAAGATCCTTGGCGCAGATCGGCTTGCACATGAACTCCGTCACCCCGGCATCGCGGGCCTCGACGACGCGCGAGCGCTCCGAGTGGGCGGTCAGCATGATGATGGGAACGAATGGATTGGGGCTGTCCTTCGCCGTGCGCACCAGGCGCGTGAACTCAATGCCGTCGAGGGTATCCATGGCATAGTCGAGAATGATCACGTCGATCGGCGTGGTGCGGAACTCCTCGAACGCATCGGCCGGATCGTTGGCCTCGTAGACCTTGTGGATACCAAATCCCTTGAGCAGGGTCTTGATGATCGAAATCATGTGAGAATTGTCATCGACAATCAGGAATCCCAGTTCCGACAGGTCGTAGCTCTTGCTCACAAGACGGTCTCCGTTTCCGGTGAAAGTGCGTTAAGGGCGCCACGCCGTGAAAACGCCGGGCTGCCCCCCTTGGGCTCTCCGCGGGGGGCCGGGCTTCCACAGATTGCAAAAAGGTAGCAAACGCTCTTAAAAATTGTCTTAAGGACGGCCGCGCCGGCGCCGGGCCATTTGCTATTTTGCCGGCATTCTGTCAGATGCGTGGTATCGTGCGCCCTGGCGCTGCTCCTGCCGCCCGCCTGTCTGGATATTGACATCATGACCATGAACAGCGAACCGTCCGCGCCGCGTCAGGCAGGCACCGGTCCCGTGGGCGATCTGTCGGTACTCAAAGGCATAGGCCTCGTGTGCCTCGGCGTGTCGCTGTTTCCGGTCATGAACGCCACGGTGAAATATCTCAGCACCGATTATTCCTGGGCCCAGATCATCTGGGTCCGCTATCTGGGGCATACCATTGCCATGGCGCTGATGTTTCTGCCCGGGCGGGGGCTTGGGATCCTGCGCTCGCACTGGCCGGCCGGGCAGATCATACGTTCCGGTCTTCTGTTCGGCGCGACCGCGTTTTATTTCGCCGCCCTCAGGGGGCTCGATCTGCCCGTTGCCGCCGCCATCCAGTTTACCGCGCCCTTCATCGTCACGGCCCTGTCCTGGCCACTGCTCGGCGAGCGCGTTGGCGCCCGGCGCTGGCTGGCCGTCGCGCTCGGGTTTGGCGGTGCCTTCATCATCATCCGTCCCTGGCAGGGCGATGGATCGCAGTTGGCCCCATGGGCGATCGCCTTCGTGATCGTGAGTGCGACGAGCTATGCGCTGTATCAATTGATGACCCGCAAGCTGGCGTTGAATGACGCGCCGGAAACCAGCATCATGTATGTGGGGCTGGTCGGCTCGCTTGCGGTGGCCCCGTTCGCGGTCATGGATTTCCAGTGGCCCGCGACTCTGCTCGACTATTTTCTGTTCGCCTCCATGGGGCTGGTCGGGGGGCTTGGGCATTATTTTCTGACCTGGGGGTTTGCCCATGCGCCGGCGTCCCTGTTGTCGCCGTTCGGTTATACGCAGCTTATCGGCTCGGTCATTCTGGGCTATGCGGTGTTTGGCTATTTCCCCGACAACTGGGTCTGGAGCGGCGCGGCGATCATCGTTTCCAGCGGTATCTACATGACGTATCGCGAGTATCGCGCCGGCAACCGGGCGAATCGGCCAAAACGCCCCGAATAGGGCTTTGCGATCCGCCGGCGGCCGGTGGCGATCCGGTTGACAGGCGTGCGTGCGTTCCATAGTCTCGCGCGCGATCCGGCGCACCCGTGACACGGCGCCGATTTCTTTCACACTGGAGCCCGGCCATGAAAGTCCGCAATTCACTCCGGTCGCTGAGAAAGCGCCATCGCGACAACCGCATCGTGCGGCGCGGCGGTCGCGTCTATGTGATTAACAAGACCAACCGCCGGTTCAAGGCCCGCCAGGGCTGATCCGCGCCGGGCGCGTTCGCGGTATTGTTGTTTTGACCTGCGGGCGCCGGGCTGCGTATGATTGCGGTCATGGCCATGCGATCCTTTCTCCTCATCTGCGCGTTGTCTGCGGTGCTGTCGGGCGCTGCGGGCACCGGCACCGGCGCGGCTCTCCTCGAGCCGGCGCAGTCGCCCGGCGAGCTGCCGCGCAAACCGCCGCCGACCCCGCAGGAAGAGGCGCGCGATCGCAAGATCGTTCTGGGTGAATTGCTGGACCGGCTGAAAACGGCCGGCGATCCCGATACCGCCCGCAATATCGAAAAGGCCATCTGGGCGCTGTGGCTGCGCTCGGGCTCGCCGACCATCGATCTGCTGATGCGTCAGGCAACGGGATTTATGGCCGAAGCGTCCATGAACAAGGCTCTCAAGCTGCTCGACCGGATCACCAGGCTGAAGCCCGATTATGCGGAAGGCTGGAACAAGCGCGCCACGGTGTTCTTTTTGCTGCGCCAGTTCGAGCGTTCAAAAAGCGACATCGAGCAGACCCTGAAACTGGAGCCGCGCCATTTCGGCGCGCTTGCCGGGCTCGGGCTCGTCTTTGACGCGATGGGTGACCAAAAGCGGGCGCTGAAGGCCTTCCGCCAGGCACTGGCCGTGCACCCGTTCCTGCCCGGCCCGGCCCAGGCGGTAAAGCGTCTCGGTCCCCTGATCGATGGTGAGGACATATAGCGCAACTCGGGAATGCTCAGGGCGCGCCATCGTGCTGGGGGCCGACGAAGGCGATCCGCAACATGTTGGTCGCCCCCGGCGTGCCCAGCGGCACCCCGGCGGTAATGATGATCCGCTGGCCCGGCAGGGCGATACCCTCCTGAAAGGCGATGCTGCAGGCGCGCTGGACCATGTCGTCGAGGTTTTCCGCATCCGCCGTCAACACGCAATGCAGCCCCCACACAAGCCCCAGCCGGCGGCCGGTGGCCACGATCGGGGTCAGGGTGATGACCGGGATTTCCGGGCGCTCGCGCGCCGTGCGCAGACCCGTGGCGCCCGACGAGGTCCAGCAGACTATGGCCGCCAGATTGAGGGTTTCGGCCACCTGGCGGGTGGCGCTGGAGATGGCGTCCGCCGAGGTGGCTTCCGGCTCGATACGGATGGCATGGAGGGTTTTTGAATAGAGCGGGTCGCGCTCGACCTCGCGCGAGACCCGGTCCATGGTGCCGACCGCTTCGACCACATGGCCGCCAACGGCCGATTCAGCGGACAGCATGATCGCGTCCGCCCCGGAAAAAACGGCGGTGGCGACAGCCGACACCTCGGCGCGGGTGGGGACGGGGGCGTGGA
>JALURZ010000179.1:0-2664 GCA_027058735.1 Hyphomicrobiales bacterium
GGATATCGAGAATGCGGGCATTCTCGATATCCCGCACCGCGCCCGGTTCGCTGCTCATGGCTTCAAAAAACGGCGGGTGCTGCACATAGGTGGATTTCGTGCTCCAGCCGTAGGTCAGCCCGCCCTCCACCTTGATGGTGCGCCACAGGTCATCGCCCTTGTAGACATCGCCATAACGCTTCGAAAACATCTCCGGCGTGATGGTTGAGCGCACAATATCGGCGATTTCAGCGCCGCTTGGCCAGAGGTCGGCGAGGTGGACCGGGTTTCCCTCCGCGTCCTTGCCCAGCGGGTCCTTTGTGAGGTCGCGGGTCATCGATCCGGCCAGCGCATAGGCCACCACCAGCGGCGGCGAGGCGAGGAAATTGGCTTTGACGTCGGGACTGATGCGGCCTTCGAAATTGCGGTTGCCGGACAATACCGAACAGGCCACCAGATCGCCTTCGCGTATCGCCCTGGAGATCTCTTCGGGCAACGGCCCTGAATTGCCGATACACGTCGTGCAGCCATAGCCCACGAGATCAAAGCCCAGGGCATCGAGATCGTCCTGCAATCCGGCCTTTTCCAGATAATCGGTGACCACCTGGCTGCCCGGCGCAAAAGAGGTCTTTACCCAGGGTTTGACCTGCAGGCCCTTTTCGCGCGCCTTGCGGGCGAGGAGGGCTGCGGCAATGAGGACGGACGGGTTGGATGTGTTGGTGCATGAGGTGATCGCCGCGATCACCACATCGCCATTTCCCAGCTTGAAATTGCGCCCATCGACGGGCACGCGGTTTTCGGCATCCGCGGTCGTATTGTACTCTTGGCTCAGGATCTGGGTGAATTTTTCTCCCGCTCCCTCAAGCGCGATCCTGTCCTGCGGCCGTTTCGGGCCGGCGATGCTGGGTTTGACGTCGCCGAGATCGAGCGCCAGGGTCGTTGTGAAGACCGGGTCGGCGGTTTGCGTTGGCCGGTACAGCCCCTGCGCTTGCGCATAGGCCTTGACCAGGGCGGTCTGATCGCCGCGCCCGGTCGCCTGCATATAGTCGAGGCTGTCCTGATCGATGGGGAAAAACCCGCAGGTTGCGCCATATTCCGGCGCCATGTTGGCCAGCGTCGCCTGATCTTCCAGCGACAGATGATCGAGGCCGGGGCCGAAAAACTCAACGAATTTGCCAACAACCCCCAACTCGCGCAGCATTTCGACAACCCGCAGCACCAGATCGGTCGCCGTTACCCCTTCAACGAGCGCGCCGGTGAGACGGAAGCCCACCACTTCGGGGATCAGCATGGATATGGGTTGTCCAAGCATCGCGGCTTCGGCCTCGATACCGCCCACACCCCAGCCAAGCACGGATAAACCGTTCACCATGGTGGTGTGGCTGTCGGTGCCGACGAGGGTATCGGGATAGGCATAGGTTTCCCCGTCTTCGGCCTCGCGCGTCCACACCACGCGCGAGAGATACTCCAGATTGACCTGGTGGCAGATGCCGGTGCCCGGCGGCACGACCTTGAAATTGTCGAACGCTTCGGCCCCCCAGCGCAGAAATTCATAACGCTCGCCATTGCGCTCATATTCGCGCTTGACGTTGGCTTCGAACGCGTCCGCGGTGCCGAAATAATCGACCATGACGGAATGGTCGATAATCAGATGAACCGGGGTGAGGGGATTGATCTTTTTCGGGTCGCCCCCGATCGCCACCATGGCGTCGCGCATGGCGGCCAGATCAACGACGGCGGGGACGCCGGTGAAATCCTGCATCATGACCCGCGCCGGGCGGTAGGCGATTTCATTGTCCGAGCGCCGGTCCTTGAGCCAACCGGCCATGGCGCGGATATCGTGCGCGGTGACACTGCGCCCGTCTTCATGGCGCAGCAGGTTTTCCAGCAGCACTTTCAGCGAGAACGGCAGCGAGGAGATGCCCTCAAGACCGTTTTTCTCCGCTTCCGGCAAACTGAAATAGGTATAGGAGCGGCCATCGACGCTGAGCGTGCGGCGCGATTTGAAACTGTCTGGATGGGGGTGCTGGCTCAACGTGCTGGCTCCGGCATGTTTGAAAGGACTCACATAACAAGTCGTGCGAAGGCGGGCCGCAAGGTCCCTTGCGAAGTTCTGCCGCCCTTATAATGAGTTTTGCCGGGTCATGCCAACAGGGATGGCGGCGGCTTGTGCGCGAAAGTTGTCTAGATTGACCTTTCCTGATTTGGCGAGTCTGACTATCGTTGAACCGGGTCGTTGGCGGCAATGCCGTGAAAGATCAATATGCCGGGGATATTTCCGATTTTTTCAAATTCGCGTTTCTGAGGGCCGTCGTTCCCAATGGCGCGAGGTTTGGCGTTGTCTGGTACTACGTGGACAAACACGACGGGAGTGCCGATGGCCGCCATAGGGAATTTCTGTGTCAGAAACACTGGCGCGATCTGGACCCGGTTTTGTTTGACTCTCTTTCAACCATGAAATGCCGATCGGTGGAAACTCTTGAAACTCTCCCGATCTGGCATGCCGCCACCAGGTTTTTTCGGGAACCGATGCCATACTGGAGGAGCCGGGATGAATGGGCAGCCAAGGCCTGTGAATCCGTGGCAGATCAAGAATTTGTATTCGCTGATCCGGATAACGGTGTGAATACGGATGGCAAAAGAAAACAGAAACATGCTCGAGATACCGAGATTACGGGTATTGCG
>JALURZ010000179.1:2674-10148 GCA_027058735.1 Hyphomicrobiales bacterium
TTACGGCTCTTGCGGCAAACGGCCGCCCCTTGGCCTTCATCAAGTTTCCCCACATGAATTTTTCTCACGATCAACAGCTAGGCGAACTTCACCAGCATTTTGAAAGGTTCTCCCCTATCACGGCGAAAACTTGTGTCATGGTTCCGAACAAGGCCGGAGGAAAGACGCCTCGAATTCGCTGGTTCACGGTGCTAAACGCGAACGACGAAATCCGTGACGGTGTCACGGCATTTGTCGAGAAATTGGATTCATTCGCTGACGCGTATGCCCAGGTTTCTGGACTCTGAGTGTCAATGATACGTGCGCAGGGCTACCTGATTTCGATGTGCCCTTCTGGTCACGGCTGCTTGCCGGCGGCGCGGCCACACGATACTCTTGTTCATGGATTGTGTTTGCGACGAGAACAAAGAATGACGACGCTTGAGGAAATTGAAAAAACCATTTCCGAATTGCCGCCCGATGAACTGGCCAGGTTCCGCGCCTGGTTTGCTGAGTTCGATGCCAAAATCTGGGATGCCCGGATTAAGCGGGATGCTTCTCAAGGAGCGCTGGATAAATTGGCGCAACAGGCTCTGAAAGATCACAAGGCAGGTCGATCCAAAGAACTATGAGACATTTCGCCAGCTCATCTTTCTGGGCAGCATACACAGACTTACCCGACCGAATACGTCAACTGGCGGACAAGAATTTTGAACTCCTGAAAACAAACGCTGCACACCCTTCACTGCATTTCAAAAAGATAGCGAATTATCGATCAGTCCGTGTCGGAATTCGTTATCGCGCGTTGGCTCTTGAAGTAGAAGACGGACTGCTTTGGTTCTGGATCGGCAATCACGCCGACTATGACAAACTTCTCAAACGGTAAGGAGCCGAATTTCCAAGGGACTTGAACCGTATGGGCGCGAAAATGAAACGCGAAGAATGACCATGAAACTCAGCGCGCGCGATATCGGTTGTGTCCGGGGTGAACGGCGGATCTTTGCCGGCGTTTCTTTTGCGCTGGCCTCCGGCGAGGGACTTCTGCTCACCGGAGCCAACGGCACGGGCAAGACCAGCCTGTTGCGCATGATGGCGGGCTTTCTGGAGGTGGCAGGCGGCACAATCGAACTCACCGGCGGTTCCCCCGATCTGACCATCGCCCAGCAGGCGCATTTCGTCGGCCATCTCGACGCCGTCAAGCCGGGGCTGAGCGTGGCGGAAAATATCGAGTTCTGGAGCCGCTTGCTTGGCGCCACGCGCGGCATCGACGAAACGCTGTCGCATTTCGGCTTGTCCGGCCATGCCGATGTCCCCGCCGGATTGTTGTCGGCGGGTCAGAAACGCCGTCTTGCCCTGTCGCGGCTGGTGCTGGTGCCACGGCCGCTCTGGCTGCTCGACGAGCCTGCCGTCTCCCTCGACAAACAGTCCCAAAAGCGGCTCGCCGCCGTCATGTCCGCGCATCTGGCGCAAGGCGGCATGGTGGTCGCGGCGACCCATTCCGCGCTCGGCCTGCGGCTCGCCCATGAATTGCGCCTTGGGGCGCGAAAGGCGCGCCCATGAAAGCGGTGCTCGCCATCATCCGCCGCGATATGACGCTGGCTGTGCGCCAGGGCGGCGGCGCGGGCACGGCGATCGGATTTTTTCTGATCGTCGTCTCCCTGCTGCCGCTGGGGATCGGGCCGGACCTGAACCTGCTCACGCGCATCGCGCCGGGGGCCTTGTGGGTGGCGCTGCTGCTGGCGGTGCTGTTGTCGGCTGAACGGATTTTCCAGCCCGATTACGAGGACGGGTCGCTGGAGGTGCTGCTGGCCAGCCCCGTGCCGCTTGAAATCGTCGCCCTGGCAAAGGCCCTGGCGCACTGGCTGACGACCGGCCTGCCGCTGACCCTTGCGCTGCCGTTCCTGGGTATCCTGCTCAACATCGATATTGCCGATATCGGGCCGATCATGCTGGCCGCCCTGCTCGGCACGCCGGCGCTCAGCCTGATCGCCGCCTTCGGAACGGCGCTCACCATGGGGGTGCGGCGCGGCGGCTTGCTGGTCTCCCTGCTCGTATTGCCGCTTTATGTGCCGGCGCTCATATTCGGCGTGGTGCTGTCCAGCGGCGCGATGCGCTCCGGCCCGGGCTACGCGCCTCCGGCGCTGATCCTCGCGGCGATCACGCTGGGCGCGGTGGTTCTGGCGCCGATCGGCGCTGCGGCCGCCATTCGCGCGCATATGAAATGAACGCTCGAACCGCTCAACTCCGCGACAATCCGCCCCGGGCGAAAATGCGCTGGGTCATTGCCTGTTTTGTGAGGAGCGCCTAAATGTCGTCCATGCAGAGATTTGCAAATCCGACGCGGTTCATGGCGCTGTCCGGCGTTGTTCTGCCCTGGGTTGCAGGGGTGGCTGTGGTTTTGCTTGGCATTGGACTGTACTGGTCCTTGTTCATCGCGCCCGCCGACTATCAGCAGGGCGAGACCGTGCGCATCATGTTCATTCATGTCCCGGCCGCCTGGAACGCCCTGTTTGTCTATACCTTCATGGCGGCTGCAAGCTGTGTCGCCCTGATCTGGCGTCATCCGCTGGCCGATGTCGCCGCCAAGACCGCGGCCCCCATCGGCGCCAGCTTCACCTTTCTGGCCCTGGTTACGGGTTCGTTGTGGGGCAAGCCGATGTGGGGGACCTGGTGGGTCTGGGACGCGCGGCTGACCTCGGTGCTGGTCTTGCTGCTGCTGTATCTCGCCTATATGGCGATCTGGCGTGCCATCGACGAACCCTCCAAGGCCGGGCGCATCGCCGCCATTCTGGCCATCGCCGGTTTCATCAATGTGCCCATCATCAAGTTTTCCGTCGACTGGTGGAACACCCTGCATCAGCCGGCCAGTGTGTTCAGAGCCGGCGGGCCGGCGATCCACCCGTCCATGTTGTGGCCGCTGCTGATCATGGCGGCGGGCTACACGGTGCTTTTTCTGGCCATGCACCTGAGTGCGATGCGCGCCGAAATCCTGCGCCGGCGGATCCGCTCCATGCAGATCGCCAGGCTCGAGGGATAGGCCGGCCATGGGTGAGACCTATGCCTTTTTCGTCTGGTCGGCCTATGGTCTCACGATCGCCGTTCTGTCGGGGCTGGCGCTTTTCATTGCGCTGGACTGGAGACGCCAGAAGCAACTGCTTGAGCGCCTGGAGGCGGCGGGCACGCCGCGCCGGGGCAAGGCCAAACGCAAACACGGAGGATCGTGATCGTGACCATGCGAACGCAGACCCAGGACGCTCCCCCGCGCGCGCGCAGCCGCATCTGGCTGGCGGTTCTTCCCGTTGCCGTGTTCAGCGGACTTGCGGTATTGTTCTATTTCTCCCTGTCCAACAGAGACCCCTCCCAGGTGCCGTCCGCCCTGATCGGCAAGCCGGTGCCGCAATTTTCGCTGCCCCCCCTGGAAGGCCTGCTCGAGGACGGCAAGCCGGTTCCGGGATTTTCCACCGCCGACCTGGCCAAAGGGCGCATCACCCTGGTCAACGTATGGGGGTCGTGGTGCGGGCCGTGCCGCATCGAGCATCCTTTCCTGATGCAATTGCGCGAACGCCACAAACTGGCAATCTATGGTCTCAACTACAAGGATGAACCGGCCAACGCGCGGCGTTTTCTCGGCGCCTATGGCAGCCCCTTTGTGGCTGTGGGGACCGACAGGCTGGGGCGCAGCGCTCTGGACTGGGGCGTCTACGGGGTGCCGGAAACCTTCATTGTCGACGGCCTGGGGCAGATCCGCTACAAGTTCATCGGCCCCCTCAACCAGCGCGCGGTGGACACGGTCATCATGCCCATCGTCAACAAGATCGCGCTCGAACCCACGTCAACGAAAAATTAACCATAAACCGCGATTTTCATGTCCGGTTAACCGGAATGCCGCCCCCGCAAGCGGCCACCCGTCGAGATGTCCGTAGCGCTCAATATCTCAGCTCTGGCCGCGCGCGCCTATGGGGTGCAAGGCGATGGCCGCACCCAGATCCGCGGTGTGGCGGGCAATGTGGCGCAGGCCCGCCCCCCGGTCCATCGCGCGTCCGACAGCGCCGTTCGCGTGGAGTTGAGTGCGAACGCGCGGCGCATGATCGGCGGCGAACAGAATGAAACGGTTCACAAGCAACAGCCGGCGCAGCCCACCCGCGCGCCGGCGATGCCCGGCGAACCGTCCGGCGCCGGACATGCCGCCCCGGGCGAAGCGGTCGCCCGGGGCGGTGGCGCGGGACGGCGCGAAGCTCCCTTCGCGGGCCAGGGCACCACACGTAGAGCAAGCCATACGCCCGGCGCGCGCATCGATATCCGTGTTTAGAGCGATTTTCGGTGACCGTTTCCCGGCGGCCCGGCGCCGGCGCGGCGGGAATCTTCGTCAAGGGCGCTGGAAATCTTGCGCAGCGACACCAGGAACTGTTTGCGCTGTTCCGCATTCAGGATCGCCAGCAGTTTGCGGTCCGCCGATACCGCTCCTGGCTGCGTATTGCCAAGGGCGCGCCGGCCGGCCGCGGAAAGCCGGATGGAATTTGCCCGCGCGTCCTCCTTGGTGCGCTTGCGCTGCAACATGTGCTTCTTGATCAGGCGCTGCACCACATCGGCAAGGGTGCTGCGGTCGATGCCGGTCCGCTCGACAAGATCGGTCTGGCTCAGGCCCTCCTCTTTTTCCACCGCCTGCATGACGATATATTGACGCGGTGTCAGACCTGACTGGCCGACTTCCGCGGCGTAGAGGTCTGCCGCATATTGGCCCGCCCGGCGGAGCAGAAAGAAAGCTGATTTTTCCAGTTGGCGAAGACTTTTTTCTCTGCGCTGCGTCATTTTTTTGCTGTTGTTCCATGGTCTTCCGGCATCGTCTCCGCCCGCGCCAAAGCCTTGCAGGCGCGAGAAAAAATCCAATGCTCGATTCAGATCCGAGTATCGTCAAAACCATGTGGTCTGTAGAATCACATTCCGGTCCCGGGCGATCACAATTCGGTTAGCTCACACCTGTTCGCCCGTGCCCCGGCGACTGATCTGTCAGTCCTGATCGAGCCCGTGGCGGTGCAACACGCCCATCTGCGCAATGGCGAACGCAAGCGTCAGGGGCAGAAAGCCGAACACCTTGAAGGTGACCCATGTATCGGTCGAGACCGTGCGCCAGACGATCTCGTTGACGACGGCGAGAGCGGCGAAAAACAAGCCCCAGCGCCAGGTCAGAATGCGCCAGCCTTCATCGCTCACTGCGATGGCCTCGCCGAGAATCAGTTTGAGCAGGGATCTGCCGAAAGCCAGGCCGCCCAGCAGGATGGCGAAAAACAGCCCATAGATGATGGTCGGCTTGATCTTGATGAAGATCTCGTCGTTGAGCCACAGGGTCAGGCCGCCAAAAACCAGCACGAAGACACAGGTCACCAGGGGCACCACCGCAAGCTTTCGCGTCAGCACATAGGCGATGGCCACAGAGATTGTGGCGAGCGCCATGAACGCGGCCGTCGCGGCGAATATGCCATAGCGGGAATTGACCAGGAAAAACACCGCAAGCGGCCCGATTTCGACCGCTATCTTGACGGCGGGATGCAGCTTTGCCGTTTGCGTCTCGTGGCCCATCACGTGTCCAGGTCGATGCCGGCGATGGCTTTTGAAAATTCTTCTGCATCGAACGGCCGCAGGTCGTCAACGCCTTCGCCGATGCCGATGGCATGAATGGGCAGGCCGAAGCCGGCCGCGATGGCAACCAGAATGCCGCCGCGCGCGGTGCCGTCCAGCTTGGTCATGATGATGCCGGTGACCCCGGCGGTGCGGTGGAACACTGCGGCCTGGGAGATCGCGTTCTGGCCGGTCGTGGCATCGAGGATGAGGAGCACCGCATGGGGCGCGGTGTCGTCGTGCTTCTTCACGACGCGGATGATCTTTTCCAGTTCGCCCATGAGGTCCGCCTTGTTCTGCAGCCGGCCGGCGGTGTCGATCATCAGGATGTCGCAGCCGGCTTCGCGCGCCCGGCGCATGGCCTCATAGGCGACGCCGGAGGCGTCCGAGCCCTGGGCGCCCGCGACAACCGGTGCGCCGCTGCGTTCGCCCCAGACCTTGAGCTGGTCGATGGCCGCGGCGCGAAACGTGTCGCAGGCCGCGATCATGACCGAAAAATTCTCCTGCCCCGCGATGGCCGCCAGCTTGCCGATGGTGGTGGTCTTGCCGGTGCCGTTGACGCCGACCACCAGAATGACAAACGGTTGCTGCCCCGCGCCGAAGGTAAACGGCCGGGCGACCGGCTCCAGCACTTTTCGCACTTCGCCGGACAGGATCCGCCTGATTTCTTCGGGCTCCACTTCCTTGTCATAGCGCCCTTCGGCCACGGCTTGCGTGATTGCCGTGGCGGTGTCGATGCCGAGATCCGCCTGGATCAGAATATCTTCAAGCTGCTGAAGCGTATCGTCGTCGAGCTTGCGCTTGGTGAAGATATCGCTGATGCCGCTCGACAGGGCCTGGGACGACTTCGACAGGCCGTCCTTGATCCGGCGAAACCAGCCGCGGCGCTGCTGTTCGCGCGGTTCGTCGGGCGCGGCCTCGTGCGCAACGCGGCGCGGTGCGGCGCGCGGTTCACCGGGCGGCGGCGCCTTTGTCTCGGGCTGCTTGCGGGGCTTTTCCTTTTTCGCCGGTTTTTTTTCGGGCGGCTTCGGCTTTGGCTTTGCCTTTGCCTTTGCCTTCGCGGGCTTGGGTTCCGCCGCCTTTGCTTGCGGCTTTGGCGCATCGGCTTGCGCGACCACGGGCTGTTCGCGAGGCGCATCCTCCTTGCCCGCGATGCGCTTGAACATGCGCCGGAAGAAGCCGCCGGTCTTTATCCGCCGGCACTGGAACATTATCAGCAGTTACTGTCACTTTATCCGCAAAGCCTGTTTTACGATCAGGCACGTCTGAGAGCGCGTGAATTATACGAAGCCTCGCCAAAGGAGAAGATGCCGTGAAGCAGATCCGATTTTATCTGATAATTGTATTTTTGTTTCTTATAATTTTGCCTTTGGAAGCCCAATACATGCTCATTCCGATGGATCTTTCCCAGAAAGACCATTTGAAAGCCTACGGTGTGGCATATTTTGTTTTGGAGAATCAGGTGAATGTGGAATGGTTGTTGAATTATCGCGGTGGATCGTTTTTGTTTACAGCGAATCCTCGCTTCGAAAACGAGTGCCGATTGCGCGGGGTAAGTTACGAAAAGATCAATGAGGCGCAGGTCAATCAAATTTATGCAACCATCGAAGAAAATAATATGGAACGGGTACTGCTGGAAAAGGCGCCCAAGATTGCCGTCTATACGCCGCCAAATTATCAACCCTGGGACGATGCGGTGACTCTGGTACTGACCTATGCGGAAATTCCTTATGATAAGATTTATGATCCGGAGGTGCTGGCGGGTAGACTGTCGGAATATGACTGGCTGCATTTGCATCACGAGGATTTTACCGGACAGTACGGCAAATTCTGGGCGAGTTATCGCAACGAACCCTGGTATATTCGTCAACAAATGGAG
>JALURZ010000179.1:10158-10549 GCA_027058735.1 Hyphomicrobiales bacterium
CCGGCTAAAAGGTGCGGTCGCTCAAGAGATAAAAAAATATGTCGAAGAAGGGGGATTCCTGTTTGCCATGTGTTCGGCGACGGATGCGCTGGATATTGCGTTGGCGGCTTATAAAACGGATATTTGCGATGTCCCTTTCGATCACGATCCGGTGGATCCGAACTATCAGGAAAAACTGGATTACTCCCAGACGCTGGCATTTACCAATTTTAAATTAATAACCGATCCGGCAATTTACGAATATTCGGATATCGATATTCCGCCCAGCTATATGCCCCGTCTGCGCGATCCCGAAGCGGACTATTTTACCCTTTTTGAATTTTCGGCAAAATACGATCCGGTACCGACCATGTTGACTCAAAATCACGTTAACGTGGTAAAAGGGTTTATG
>JALURZ010000180.1 GCA_027058735.1 Hyphomicrobiales bacterium
AGACGAGATAATGTCGTCGGATCGCCCGACAAACCAGATATAGCCATCGGCGTCACGCGTGGCGGTGTCGCCGGTATAGTACCAGCCGTTGCGGAATGATTGCGCCGTTGCGGCGTCGTCCTTGTAGTAGCCGTGAAACAGCCCCGGCGGATAGGGATCGGTGATCTTGACGGCGATTTCGCCCACCTCGCCATCGCCCACCACATTGCCCTGATCGTCGATGACATCGACCGTGAGGCCGGGCACGGGCTTGCCCATGGAGCCGGGACGGATTTCCATTCCCGGAATATTGGCGACGATATTGATGGTTTCGGTCTGCCCGTAGCCGTCATGGATGTCGCAGCCGGTGGCGGCCTTCCAGGAACGCATGGCCTCGGCGTTCAGCGGCTCACCGGCGCCGATACAATGGCGCAGCGAGCTCAGATCATAGCCGGACACATCGGTCTGGGCCAAAATCCGGTAAATCGTGGGCGGCGCGCAAAAGGTCGTCACCCTGACTTTTTCGATGATCTTCAGGTGCATATCGACATCGAAACCCTCGCCATCATACAGCAGCACCGCTGCGCCCGACAGCAGGGGCGGATAGAGCAACCCCCAGGCGGCCTTGGCCCAGCCCGTATCGGTCAGCGCCCAGTGAATGTCGTTTTCGCGCAGGTCGGCCCAGTATTTCGCGGTGATGGAATGGGCCAGCGCATAGGCGTGATTGCGCCCGACCATCTTGGGGTTGGCGGTCGTGCCGGAGGTGAAATAGATCAGCATCAGTTCATCGGCCCGGGTCTGCGGCAACGATGCCCGCTCCACCGTGTCGGAAGCCGCCGCGCACAGGTCCGCAAAACCGGACCAGCCCGCGCGATCCGCGCCAATGACGATCCGATGGATCAGCGAGGGGCAGTTGTCCGCGATCTCATCGATGGCCGCGGCGTGGGCCTGCGTGACGATGACGGCCTTGGCCCCGGCCCGGTTGATGCGGTATTCCATGTCCTTCGCGGTCAGCAGATTGGTGCCGGGCATGGCGATGGCGCCGATCTTGGTGCAGCCCATCAGCGCGTGATACCACTCCACGATGCGCGGCACGACGACAAGAACCGTATCGCCCTTCGTGATGCCAAGGCCGATCAGGGCGTTGGCGAACCTGCTGGAGGCGCGGTCGAGATCCGAATAGCTGTGATGGGCGATGTTCTGGCCCGTGCGGTCGATGGCGATCAGCGCCGTCTTGTCGTTCTCCCGGCCTCTCCTGGCCAGAACGTCGAACGCAAAATTGAAATCGTCGGGTATCGACAGTGAAAATTCAGAGCGCGCGGCGTCATAGTCGAACGGGGCAAAGCCGGATGCCATTTGAGATCACTCCATTATCGTATCGCACGGATGCACAGATTTCCCGGCGGATGATGCATCAGCACCCCGGCCCGGAGCAACCCGCCCCGAACCGGTCGCCGCCCGCAACCTCACCGTCCATCAGGTGATTTTCGCCAGCAGGGCCATCAGTGTGTCGCGCTCGGTTTCGCTCAAGCCCGACACCGTTTTCTCGGTCACCTCCGTTGCGCGCGGGATCGCCGCCAGCACCGCCATCCTGCCTCTTTCGGTGAGGCTGATCGACTGCCGGCGCGCGTCGTTCCGGTCGCGTATGCTTTCGACCAGCCCCCGCTCGCGAAGCCGGTCCACCACGCCTTTTATGGTCGCGACATCCATCGCCGTCAGGCGCCCCAACTGGTTCTGGGAAAGCGTTCCGCATTCGAGCAGTCTGACAAGCGCGGCAAATCGTGTGGGTGTCAGTTCATCGGGCATGAGGTCGGAGAAAATGCCCGTGTGGCGCTGATTTGCCCGGCGCAGAATAAAGCCGATCTGGTCGTCCAGCTTGTATTTCAGGTCTTGATTCGACGTCAATTTTTTCCCCTCCCGCAGGTTCACCGGACGTTATACATCATCCATCTGGATATTTCCGCGCCGCCGGCCTTTCCCAGGTCCCTCAAGGGCGGGCGGACAGGGAGGGAAATTTCCCTGTTGCAAATGCCGTCCAATTTATTAGCATGCAAATGATATGGCGCGCAAATTATCGCAAATTATCAAGGTTCCGGTTTATTTGCAGCACTGAGAAAGCCTATTGGGGGGGATGTCACAATGTCTGAAGTCGTTCACAAACTGGTCATCAGGAATATTGCCCAGATCCTGTCCGGCAAGCTGGAGCAGCCTTTGATCGATGGCAACTGCATTGTCGCGGTTGACGGCAGGATTTCGGCCATTGGCGAGGGGAAAGACCTGGATACCGGCGGAGCGACCACGACGATCGACGCCAACGGCACCTGGATTTCGCCGGGCCTGATCGACAGTCACGTGCATCCGGTCATCGGCGATTTCACTCCCCGCCAGCAACAGTTGAACTGGATCGATTCGTGCCTGCATGGCGGCGTCACCACCATGATTTCCGCCGGCGAGGTCCATGCCCCCGGCCGGCCGAAGGATATTGTGGGGCTGAAGGCCATGGCGATCGCCTCCCAGCGCTGGTATGAAAATTTCCGCCCCTCCGGGGTCAAGGTGCATGCCGGCGCGCCGGTGCTGGAAGAGGGCATGGAAGAGCAGGATTTCAGGGACATGGCCGATGCCGGCGTCAAGCTGCTGGGCGAGGTTGGGCTCGGGTCGGTGAAGGCCGGTGAAACGGCCGCCCGGATGGTGGGGTGGGCACGCAAATACGGCATCCAGTCAACCATCCATACAGGCGGCCCCTCCATTCCCGGCTCAGGGCTGATCGACAAGGACATCGTGCTTGAAGCGGACGCCGACATCATCGGCCACATCAACGGCGGGCACAGCGCCCTGCCGGATGATCAGATCACCTGCCTGTGCGAGAGCTGCAGCCGTGGCATCGAAATCGTTCACAACGGCAACGAGCGCGCAGGGCTGCTTGCCATGCGGACTGCCTTTGAGATCAAACAGACAGAGCGCGTCATCCTGGGAACCGACGCGCCCGCCGGGTCCGGCGTTCAGCCGCTGGGAATCCTGCGCATGATCGCCATGCTGTCCAGTCTTGGCGACATCCCGGCGGAAGTCGTTTTCTGCTTTGCGACCGGCAACACGGCGCGCATGAGGAATCTGGATACCGGGATCATCGAAATCGGAAAGCCGGCCGATCTGATTCTGCTCGACCAGGCCCAGCACGCGCCGGGCAAGGACATGCTGGAAAGTATTCGTCAAGGCAATCTGCCGGGTGTGGGGATGACTCTCATCGACGGTGTCGTCCGCTCCCAGCGCAGCCGCAACACGCCGCCGGCGACCAGGCTTCCCGTGATCTGCTAGAGCGTGTCTGCCATGCCCGCCGGCGCCGGTCAGACCGACAGGTAGGCTTCCATGACTTCCGGCTGCGACTCCAGTTCGGCGAAACTGCCTTCAAAGCGCTTTTCCCCGCTTTCGATGATGATCGCCCGGTCCGCAACGAGCCTGGCGAAATGCAGGTTCTGCTCGGACAGCAAAACGGTGACGCCTTGTTTCTTGATGTTCAAGATCGTATCGACCATCTGTTCCACAATGACCGGCGCGATGCCTTCGGAAGGCTCATCGAGGAGCAGGCATATGGGATTTCCCATGAGCGTCCTGGCGATGGTCAGCATCTGCTGCTCCCCGCCCGAAAGCGCCTTGCCCCGGTTGTGACGGCGTTCCTTCAGGTTGGGGAAGATATCGAACAGGATATCGACCGTCCATTCCGGCGCCCCTTCGCGAAAAGGCTGCCTGCCGACCTCGAGATTCTCCATCAGCGTGAGATCGGTAAAGATCCGCCGTTCCTCCGGCACATATCCCAGACCCAGTTTCGCCACCTGATGGGGCGCAAGCCGTGTGATTTCGCGCCCCTGAAAGCTGACGGTGCCGGATTGCGGCCGGATCAGCTGCATGATCGACTTCAATGTGGTGGTCTTGCCCGCGCCATTGCGGCCAAGCATCGAAACGACTTCCCCGGCGCCGATCGAAAAACTCAGATCATTGAGAATGTGGGCCTTGCCGTAATAGCTGTTGATGCCATCGACCTCAATCATGTTTCGCGGCTTTCGCTTTCTGGTACAGGTTGCCGCCACCCAGATAGATTTCCTGCACGCGGGCGTCATTGCGAATTTCATCGACCGATCCGTCGGCGATCAGTTCGCCGCGATTGAGAACCATCACCCGGTGGGAATGGGTGAATACGACGTCCATGTCGTGTTCGGTGAACAGCACGCTGATATTCTGGTCGCGCACGATATCCGAGGTCAGCTGCATGAGTTTGAACCGCTCCGTCGGCGCCATGCCGGCGGTGGGTTCATCCATGAGCAGCAGCGAGGGTTTGTGGCACAGGGCAATCGAAAGTTCGAGCCGCTTCAGATCCCCATAGGCGAGAATAGCGCAATGGCGCTCCGCCTGATCCGACATTCCCACCAGATCGAGCAAGCTCATCGCCTCTTCCTTGTAGAGCTTGTGGGCAAAGGGCAGAAACGAGAAAATGCGCCTGTGGTGGGAAATCAGGGCCATTTGAACATTTTCCACAACGGTCATCGAGGAATAGGCCGCGGTTACCTGAAAGGTCCGCCCGATGCCCATGCGCCAGATATCGCGGGGCTGCCGGCCGGTCAGGTTTTCGCCCTTGAAAAAGACCTCTCCCCCCGTCGGCTTCAACTGGCCCATCAGCATGTTGAAGCAGGTGGTCTTGCCCGCTCCGTTCGGCCCGATCATGGCCAGCAATTCGCCCTGTTCGATCGAGAAACTGACATCCTTCACCGCCTGAACGCCGCCAAAGGACTTCGACAGATCGTCGACCCTGAGAACCACAGACATCACCTGTCCTCTGTCTTGCCGGTCATGCCCAGACGTTCGCCAAGCTTGTGCAGGGTGCCGACGATGCCATTGGGCGCCAGTATCACGACAACGATAATCAGGACGCCCAGAGACAACCGCCAATATTCAAACCGGGTCAGGACATCCTTGACCAGTTCAAGCGAAGCCGCGCCGACGACGCCGCCGGACAGGGTTTTCACCCCGCCCAGGAATACGACAATCAGCCCGTCGAAGGACTTCGCTATTTCCAGTTCGGTGGGAAACACGCTGC
Source organism: Hyphomicrobiales bacterium (assembly GCA_027058735.1). Classification (GTDB taxonomy): domain Bacteria; phylum Pseudomonadota; class Alphaproteobacteria; order Rhizobiales; family JALURZ01; genus JALURZ01. The sequence continues at coordinate 5,066 of JALURZ010000180.1, forward strand.
CTTTGGAAAACACGAACAGCGCGCCGGCCAGCCCGGCCATGGCGCCGGCGAATGAAAAGGCCGCCCACTGAACGCGTTTGGTGTGGATGCCGGTCGCTTCGGCCTGGCGTGTCGAATCGCGCGAGGCGCGCAGCGCATAGCCGAACGGCGAATGAGCCACATGGCGCAGCGCCAGGATGCCGCCAATGCCAAAGAGCATGGTGAAATAGTAGTACACGCTCGTTCCGTTGAGCCAGGCGGCGGGCCAGATATCGACCAGGCCGTCGTCGCCGCCGGTAAATTCGTCCCACTGATAGACCAGCGACCAGATCAGTTGCGCGAAAGCCAGGGTCAGCATGGCGAAATAGACGCCGGTGCGCCGCATGCACAGCCAGCCGATCATCACCGCGCCAAGGGCGGCGCCAAACGGTGCGAGCACAAACGCGATCTCCATGTTGGCGCCCAGATGCGTCACCAGCAGTGCCGCGACATAGGCGCCACCGCCAAAATACGCGGCATGGCCGAAAGACACCAGGCCGCCCAGACCCAGGATAAAATGCAGACTGGCGGCGAACAGGGCGAAGGTGATGATATCGGTGGTCAGAATTTGGGCGAAGTTCGAACCCGAAAGAGGGATCAGGGCCAGCAGAAAGATCAGCCCCGCGACCATCAGCCGCCCCCGCGGCCCGGCCGGCTTGATCGGCCGCTCCGGCTCACCGACCTGGCCGTGTTCCCCCGCGACTTCCTCGCGCCCGAACAAACCGAACGGCTTGATCATCAAGACCACGGCCATCACGACAAACATCAAGACCAGCGTGCTTTGCGGAATATAGGTGACGCCATAGACATTGAGAACGGAGATCAGGACGGCCGCCGCGTAGGCACCGGGCAGAGACCCCATTCCGCCAATAACGACAACGACGAAAATCGCGGCGAGGATATTGAAATCCATCAGCAGATCGGCGCCGCCTTTGGGCAACTGGATCGCGCCGCCGAGCCCCGCCAGCATGGCGCCCAGAAAAAACACGCCGGTAAACAGCCAAGCCTGGTTGACCCCCAGCGCGCCAACCATCTCCCGGTCCTGGGTCGCCGCGCGCACCAGAATGCCGACCCGGGTCTTGGTGATCATGTACCACAGCGAGAACAGGACGAGAGGGGTGATCGCAATCAGCGCCAGATCATATTTGGGGACCGGTTCGCCCATGATGCGGACAATGCCGGTCAGCCCGGGCGCGCGGGGGCCCAGCAGGTCATCCGCCCCCCAGGTAAACAGCGCCACATCCTGTATGATCAAAATGACCCCGAAAGTGGCGACAAGCTGAAACAGTTCAGGGGCCCTGTAGATGGGTCTGAGAACGCAGATTTCGACGATGACGCCAATCAGGCCGACCGCGACGCCCGCCAGCAGGACCGAGGCCCAGAACCCGAACATGCCGGGCAGCACCTGCATGAGCGAGTAGCCGATAAACGCGCCCAGCATATAGAAGGAGCCGTGGGAAAAGTTCACGATTCTGGTCACGCCGAAGATCAGCGACAGCCCCGATGCGACCAGGAACAGCGTCGCCGCGTCGGCAAGCCCGGTCAGAAGCTGTGCGAAGAGCAGGCTCATCGTTCGCAGACAATCATTTGAGAAAATATGGGACCCGGGCCCAGGGCCGGTCAGGCCTTGAGCCCGGGCGTCGCCCTAGTTCGATGCGGGACGCATCTTCCTGACTTCTTCATCGGAAGGCAGATAATCCGCGCCATTCTTGAACGACCAGTCGACCATGATGCCGCCACCATCCTTGAGGGCGGTCGTGCCGACCCACGCGCCGGCGGTTGACTGATGATCCAGCTTGCGGAACAGAATTTTCCCCATGGGCGTATCAACCTGAAGGCCTCTGAAGGCGGACCGGATAGCCTCCGTATCCGTGGATCCCGCCTTCTTGAGGGCCGCGGTGATCGACTGCACAACCATGTAGCCCACCAGCGACCCGAGATTAGGGGGCGTGTTGAACTTGGCCGTATAGGCATCAATGAACGCCTTGTTGGCAGGGTCCTTCAGGCCATACCAGGGATAGCCGGTGACCGTCCAGCCGACCGGCGCTTCGTCTTTCAGCGGATCGATATATTCAGGCTCACCGGTCAGCAGCCCATATACCTTGCGTCCCTCGAACAGGCCGCGGGTCGTGCCTTCGCGGACGAATTTCGCCAGATCGCCGCCGAACGTCACATTGTAGATGGCGTCGGGCTTGGCCCGCTCAAGGGCCTGCACTTCCGCGCCGGCATTGATCTTGAAAAGCGCCGGCCACTGTTCCGCGACGAATTTTACATCGGGCTTCAGCTTGGTGAGCACCTTCTTGAAGGCGGCAACCGCATCCTTGCCATAGGCATAGTTGGGCGCGATGGTCGCATATGTCTTGGCGTCGGTCTTGGCTGCGGCTTCCGCCAGCATTGCGGCCTGCATATAGGTCGATGCGCGAAGCCGAAACGTATAATCGTTGCCCTTCGCCCAGACGAGGGAATCGGCGAGCGGCTCGGCCGCCAGATAGACATATTTCTTCTCCGCCGCGAACGACGAAATGGCCAGGCCCACATGACTGAAAATGGTGCCCGTCAGCATCACCGCGCCACCGCGCGTCATCAGTTCCTCGGCGATCTTGACCGCCACGCCGGGCTTGCCCTCGTCATCGCGGTAGATGAACTCCAGTTGCTTGCCCAGAACGCCGCCGGCCTTGTTGACCTGCTCGAGCGCCAGTTCGATGCCGTTCCTGTAGGGATTGGCGAAGGCCGCCATCCGTTTGTAATGGTTGATCTCTCCGATCTTGATCGTATGGCTGTCAGCCATCGCGGCAACGGACATGAATCCGAAGGCCACGGCCGCCGCCAGCACCGCTATTGTCTTACCTGGTCTCATTTTTCCCTCCCGGTTATCGGCAACCTCCGCTGCCTGAAACACTCAACAAAAAATCGGTTCGGCCCGACAACGCACAGTCCTGAATCGCCGGATCCGCACCAATATTATTATTCGTATACAAACGATAGGGCGGAAACATCTGGTTGTCAACAGAATTTCAACCTCACCGCGGGGGCCGCAATCAGGGCGAATCCGCAAGGTGGCGCGCTGTTGAAAAAACAGGCGCCCCCGCCCATGGCCGGCGCCGCCGGCGGCCGGCCCGCGACCCTCCTTACCGCAGGCCATCCTTGCCTTCGGCCTGTTGATGGGTGAGGCCGCCGACCCGCGGCAATGGCCGGCCGGAATCAGTAACCGCGACGGCCACCAGAATCTCGTCTGCTCTTGGCGCATCGTTGATCCGCACTTCCATGGCGTCGAAATGCGACCGGACATAGGCGGCGTCCTTGTGGCCGAGCGGCACGTCTATGGGCTGGCCCATGGACCCCATTTTCTTTGCGGAAGGAACGAGCGCCGCGCCTTTCTCGACCGCCGCGCGCAGGGGCTTTCCCAGTCTTGGATGCAGGATCGCGGCGGCATGTTCCAGTTCGCCGTTCTCGCCAACGATCGCGGCCTTGCCGTAGCTTTCGGCTCTTTCGGGTTCGATGCCCAGCGCCGCGACGCATTTGCGCCCGAGAAGACCGCCCAGTTCCTCGCCGATCCGCATCAGCGGCTCAAGATCCTCGCTGAATTTGCCGGCGAACGGGTTTTCGATCACGGCGAGGGCGGCGGCCCGCCTGGTGGGCGGCTCGATTGTCTTGCCGATTTCAATACGGGTTTCTTCAACGATTGTAGTGATTTTGCGAATTTTCATTTCAGCCCGTCCTCTCCCTTGATATCCGCGGCCGCCAGCCCGCCGGCACGATTGTGAATTCGCGCTCCGGTGGTCATGACCAGCACAACAAGCATTTCATGCGCCCTGGGGGCATCGTTGACGCCCACTTCAATCGCATCGAAATGCGAGCGCACATACGACGCGTTGCAATGGGTCACCGGCACGTCAAGGCGTGTCCCGGGTCCGCCCACCTTTTTCGTCGAGGGCACGATCGCCTTCGAGGCCGGCAGCAGTTCGCGCATCGAATAGCCCCCCGGCGCATGCCACAGCGCGCCGTGCTCAAGCTCGCCGTCCTCGCCGATGATGGCGCCCTTGCCATATCCCTCGACCACCGACGCATCGCCCCCGAGGGCGGCCACCAGATCGCGCGCCATTTTCAGCCCCAAAGGCTTGAGATCGTCAATAAAGCCGGCGATCTCCTCCACGAAGCGCCCGGCGAACGGGTTTTCGATAACCGCGCCCGCGGCCGCGCGCCGCAAGGGCACCGGCGCAACCGGTCCGCCCTCGTGAAAAATCTCATCAACGCTGACAAAGCTCTTTCTGACGATCACTTCAGGCATTCATCGCCTCCCTCGCTTTGCGGGGTCCGGGCAGCCCCGCGCGCGCCGGGGACGTCCCGCCGCCGGTCAGGCTGAACCGTTCCGATTTGAGGCTCGCGAACACAGCAGCTACCAGCCCCTCATCAAGCATTTTCCGCGCCGCCTCACGGCCCCTGGCAAGCGCGGTCGCGATCTGGGCCTGAGACAGCCGGCCGACATCGACGGTAACCAGCCGCGAACCCAGATCGCTGTCCGGCGAAAGCGCGCAGGCCGGCATGCGCCGGACCGCCGGGCAGTCCGCGAGATCAATGGCATTGGCGATCAGGGTGGCGGCCGCGTCGGCCATCGCGGCGTTTCGCGCCAATACCGTCACCGCATCGGCGATGCCCAACGAATGGCTGCGCCCCCGCCAGCCGCTCGTCGCCAGCCCGCCCACCCTATCATCCGCGCGGATCGTCGCGCGCGAGGCGATCGCGCCCGATGCCGGATCGGTGCAGATGCCCACATCGAACGAATGGCCCGGCGCCAGATGAACAGCGATATCGCCGCCATTGTTGACATAGGCCCTGTCGAGATCCGTGCCCGCCAGCATCCGCGCCAGCACGTGATCGGCCACCGCGCCGGCGACCGCGATCATCGGGGTGGCGAAACCGTGGGATGAACACGCGCGCGCGGCGCGCCACATCGCCGTTGCGATTTTTCCCCGCGGGCACGAGCGGGTCCCGCGGACCGGGCTTTTGAGCAGATCGATTTCGCCAACCAGGTCGCGCAGGATGTGCCCGAACGCTCCTGCCGCCTGCGCGCAGGCGCGCCCGCGCCCGGGACCCGACGCCTCGACGATCAGATCGATGGGACCGTGGCGCAGATGCAGCCGCCTGCCGTCCGGCAGCCAGTTGGCGCGCGCCTCTTCCCTGAACACACTAATCATCCTGCACCCTGACCGGCCACGGGTTTTCGGCATTGGGACGAACCTGTCGGCGACCTTTGAGAATATGATCGCTTTGCGGGCCGGTCATGCCCTTCGCTGCATCCTCCAGCGGCATCACATGGTCCATATGGCCGCCAAGGGCCTCGTAATCCTCGCGCCGCATGGTGAATTCGATCGGCGCGACGAGGGCCGGCGTCGGCACATGGCCAAATGAATTTTCCGGCATCCGCGAGACATCCGTCATCACCGTGATGCCGCCGCCCGGCCATCTGTATGCGGGCGCGCCGCCGCAGGTGACCCGGGTGAGCGCCTGCTGCACCGAGCGGGTCAGTTTGACGGGATTTTCGGTCACCCCGGCGCGCAGCGAGCCTCCCGCCCCGCCCATGAACAGGACCGAACACAGGGCGGCTTCGCAATTTTCCTCAATTCTTGCAATGGAGGGCCGCAGCCTGTCGGGCATATCCTTTTCGACCGGCCGCAGGTCCTCATCCAGTTCGTAATAGGCGAAGTGCTCGCCGGTCGTCGACACCATCAGCAGGGATTGCCCGCTGCGGGCCACCTTGGGGTCGAAATCCCCCAATATGGACAACGGGTCGCTCAGGTTCGTTCCGCCCCAGCCGGTGCCCGGTTCCGCGACCTGGAAATAGCGCCCCGGCGTCGAACGGCGGCCCTTGATCCTGATGCCGGTCTTCCGCCAGCCGATAACCTTGCCGGCCTGGTGTTCGGACATGACGCCGGTGATATGATCATCGACGACTACCACCTCGTCCGCCAGGCCAAGCCATTGCGATGCGAACATGCCAACGGTTGCAGACCCGCAGCCCACGCGCATGCGCCGTTCCACCTCGCCGTTGATGACCGGCGCCCTGTTCGCCTGCACAACGAGCTGCGAGCCCTCGTCGATGGTGAGTTCGACCGCCTCGCCGTTGCACAGCGCCAGCAGCGTGGCACAGGTCACGCGCCCTTCCTTCTTGCCGCCGCCCGTCAGGTGGTGCACGCCGCCAAGCGAAAGCATCTGGGATCCGTATTCCCCCGTCGTCACATGACCGACCGTCTCGCCCTGGGCGCGCACGAAATTGCGCTCCGGACCCAGATGCCGGTCCGTATCGATCTTGATCTTCGCTCCGCAGTAACTGAAAATTCCCTCGCTCACCACCGTCACCATGTCCAGCCCCTGGACGGTGCTGGAAACGATGAAGGGCGCGGGCTTGTAGTCGGGATAGGTCGTGCCCGCGCCGACCGCGGTCACGAACATGTTGCCGGGTGTGATGATATCGCCGTCCCATTCCCGGCTGGCATCGAGAAACGGAACAAGCCCGTCGCCTTTTTCGACGCGCCGCCCGAGGATCGTCAGCGGATCGAGCCGGACCAGTTGGCCCCCTTCATTGGCGTAGCGGTCGCAGGCGCCGGACCTTCCATCCGCGATGTAGCACATCACCGGACAGGCATCGCATCTGATCTTTTCTGGATTTGCAGCCGTGTTCGCCACCCTATTTCTCCTTTTGCGCCGCGTGAATTGCCGCCAGCACCTTGTCGGGTGTCGCCGGCAGGTCGCGCACGATCGCGCCGGTCGCATCGCGGATCGCATTCAGGATGCTCGGCGCCGTGGGTATCAGCACATGTTCCCCCAGGCCCTTCGCCCCGAAGGGGCCGATTTCGTCTTCGACCTCGATGATGATATTGTCAAATTCGGGCATGTCGCCAAAGGTCGGGATCAGATAATCGTGCAGGTTCTCGGTGCGCCCGGGAACATAGTTTTCCATCAGCGCCATCCCGATGCCCTGCGCCACGCCGCCCTCGATCTGGCATTCGACAAGCATGGGGTTGATGGCCCTGCCCACATCATGCGCGGTTGTGATGCGCTCAAGCCTGACCGTTCCCAGGCTCCTATCCACCGTCAGTTCCATCAACTGGGCGCCATAGCCGTATACGGCATAGGGAACGCCCTGGCCTTTTTCATCGAGCGGGGTTGTCGGCGGATCGTAGGTTTCCTCGGCCATGAACACATAGCCGAATTCATTGGGCTCGATGGCGCCCAGGTCGATCGTGGTGGTGGTGCGGGCATCCTCCAGTTCGATCGACTGCCCGGCAAGCCTGATCCTGGCACTACCCGCCACATTGGCCCGGCGCAAGACCATCTTGCGCAAGGCTTCGCCCGCACGCTTCGCGGCCATGCCCGTCACAAAGGTCTGCCGGGACGCGGACGTCTTGCCGCAATCGGGCGTGAGGTCCGTATCGCCGCCGACCAGTTCGATCGAGTGAACCGGAACGCCGAACGCATCGGCGGCCATCTGGGTGATGACCGTGTTGGAGCCCTGGCCGATATCCATGGCGCCTTGATGCAGCACGAGGGTGCCTGAGCGGGTCAGCCCCATGCGGATCGTTGAGGGATTCGGCAGGGCCGTATTGCCGCAGCCATACCAGCACGACCCCAGGCCGACCCCTTTGCGCAATCGCGATCCATCGGCTTTCCCGTTGAACCGCCGCGCCCGCGCGTTGGCCGTCTTCCAGGCCGGCTTGAGCGCTTCGAGACACGCCGCGATCCCGACACCTTTGGCGAATTTCTGTCCCGACACCGTTTCCTGGCCATTGCGCAGCGCGTTTTTCAAGCGAAATTCCAGCCGGTCAATGCCGGCAAGATCCGCCAGTTCGTCGAACGCCGTTTCCTGGGCCACCGCCGATTGCGGCACGCCGAAACCGCGAAATGCACCCGACGGCGGCCCGTTGGTGTGGACAGCCACGCTTGTGGCCCGGTAATCCGCCATGAAATACGGCCCCGAGGCGTGGATCGGCACCCGGCTGGCCACGGTCGGTCCCCAGCTTGCATAGGCGCCGGTATCGAAGACGCCGTTGAAATCGAACCCGGAAATCAGCCCGTCCGCGTCGCAGCCGACTTTCAGGGAAATTCGCGAAGGATGCCGTTTGGTCGTTGAGCGCATGGAGTCGCCGCGGCTATAGCAAAGCGCCGCCGGCCGGCCCAGACGCCACGCCGCCAGCGCCACATAGGGCTGGAACGAAATATCGATCTTCGAGCCGAAACCGCCGCCGCACGCGGAAGGCTTCACCCGGATGTCGCGTTTGTCCATCCCCATGATTTCGGCGATGCCGTCGCGGTCCATCTGCGCGGCCTGGGTGCAGCCGAAAATCTCGATCCGCCCGCCCTTGCGAACGGCATAGCCGGCTTCAGGCTCGATATAGGCGTGCTCGATGAACGGTGTCGATGTCGCCACGGCGACTGTGTGGGCCGCCTTTTTCAGAGCCCGGTCCGCATCGCCGCGCTCGACACGGCCGCGCACCAGTATGTTTCCCGGACGCTCCCGGTGAAGCCGGCTCATGGACCCGTTCATCGCGTCATCGGGCGTCAGCGCCGGTTCCAGCACTTCCCATTGGACCGGAAAATCGCTTTCATCGATCCGGCTCACGCTTTCCCGCTCGCCGGCAATCGCCGCGACCGCCTCGCCGCGATACCGCGCCACGCCTTCCGCGAAGACGGGCTGATCGACAAAACCGGGAATTGCGCCGAACAGATTGCGCCCTGGAATATCGGAGGCATCCAGAAACAGTTCGATGCCCGCATGAGCCTTGAGGAACTTCTGTTTGTCGCCGATCGTGAAGCGGGCGAAATGATGCGGGCTTCTGATGACGCGCACGGCGGCGGCGTCATCGGGCACCCGGTCGGCGGCGAACACCAGCGCGCCGGTCACCTTCGGTTCACCGTCAAGATGGCGGATAGCGGCCCCGACACTGGCGCCTGCCTCAGGGATCACGCCCGCGTCGCTGGAATTTCCCGCATCCATGACCGCATCCACGATCCGCCGGTACCCGGTGCAGCGACACAGCACCCCGCCCAATGCGTCTTCCACCGCGCCGCGGTCGGGCCGCGGGTTTTCGTCCAGCAGGGCCTTTGCAGCCATCAGCATGCCGGGTGTGCAGATTCCGCATTGCGCGGCGCCGTGGCGGAGAAAACTCCGCTGCAGCCGGTCCAGCGCACCGTTCTCCTTCAACCCTTCCGCGGTTTCAATTTTCGCGCCCTCCACCTGCGCCACCGCCGTCAGGCAGCCGCATGCGATTTCCCCATCGATCAGGATCGTGCACGCCCCGCAGTCGCCCGCATCGCAGCCGACCTTGGTCGCGGTCAGCCCGAGCCTGTCGCGCAGCACATCCGATACCCTGTCGGTGGGCGCAACCTCGAGACGGACATCGCGTCCATTGACCGCGAAGGACAGCTGCATCACCGGCCTCCCGGCGCCAGATCCGCAAGTGCCCGGCGGACCAGTTCGATGGTGGCCTGCAGCCTGTAGGTGCTGCTGGCGCGCACATCGTCGATAGGCGAGAGCGCCGCGAAATGCGCAGCCTTCACGAGACCGGCCAGATCGCGCGACACGGACCGGCCGATCAGTTCGCGCTCCAGAGCCGGCAGCCGCTGCGCGACCAGCGAACAGGACCCCACGGAAATCGCGGCCTGGGTCACCACACCGCGATCGTCCCAATCCAGGCGCGCGGCCACCATGGTCAGGGAAATGACAAGATATTTCCGTGCGCCCAGCTTGACAAACCCGGATCTTCCCCGCGCCGCGGCCTTCGGAACTACCAGATCCGTCACCAGTTCATCGGCGCGCAGAACCGTTGTTCCGTTGCCGGTCGCGAATTCGGCCAGGGCAACATCGCGCGTGCCCCGGGCGCACGACAGCCGCACCACTGCGTCCAGGGTCAGCAGGGGCGGCACGCCGTCCGCGGCCGGGGACGCATTGCAGATATTTCCCGCAACCGTCGCCCGGTTCTGGATCTGGATCGAGCCGATTTCCAGCGCCGCCAGTTGCAACCCCTCGAAGGCCGCCGGCAGTCGCGCGCGGGCCACATCGCTCCACGTCGTCAAGGCGCCAATGCGCCAGTGGTCGTCATGTTCGCTTATGCCGCGCAGCGCGCCGATAGCGGATATATCGAGAACATTGCCTTGCGGCCGGCGATCTCCAAGCGCCGGGTAGAAATCCGTGCCCCCGGACAATATCGTCCACTCGCCCCCCGCCAGCAGCGAAAGCGCATCGTCAAGCCGGTCCGGTCTGCTGAAATTCATGGCCCATTCTCATTTGTATACAAATGATGTTACGGGAAGGCCTGCATCCCGGTCAAGAGCTAACTGCCGGTACGCTCGCATGGTGGTTGGGTCCGGGGTCACGATGGGTGGTTGAGGCGTGGCGCGGTTCGAGCCGGCCGGGGTTGCCTCGCGATATCCGGTTTTGCGCCCTGGACGCCCCGGGGCCGGCGCCTGGCAAGCGCGCGATCAGGTTTCGCCGAGATAGGCCGAGACCACCTGCTCGTCGGATATCAGCTCGCCCGCCGGCCCTTCGAGCACGACCTTGCCCTGGTCGAGAACATAGGCGTATTCCGCCGTATCCAGCGCAAGCTTGGCGTTCTGCTCCACCAGCACGACCGCGACGCCGCGCGCGCGGATCGTGGAGAGCAGCGCGAAGATCGTTTTCACCACGATCGGCGCGAGGCCGAGCGAGGGCTCGTCCAGCAGCAGAAGCCGCGGCGCCGCCATCAGCGCGCGGCCGATACACAGCATCTGCTGCTCGCCGCCGGAAAGCGAACCGGCCAACTGGCCGCGCCGCTCCGCGATGTGCGGAAAAAGCGCCATCACCTCGTCGAGGCGGCGGGCGAATTCGGCGCCGGACAAAGACAGGCCGCCGGCGCGCAGGTTCTCCAGCACCGACATTTCGCCAAACAGTTGCCGCCCCTCGGGAGCGTGCGCGATGCCGGCGCGCACGAGTTTGTCCACATCCAGCCCGCCTATGTCGCGGCCATCGAACACAATGCGTCCGCCGCTTGGCCGGTACAGGCCCGACACCGTGCGCAGCAGCGTTGTCTTGCCGACGCCGTTGCGCCCGAGGATTGTGACCAGACCGCCTTCGGGCACCTCCAGAGACACATCCTTCAGGATCAGCCGCTGGCCAAGGCGCACCTCCAGGCCCTCGATGGTCAGTATGCTCATCCCTCATCCCCGAGATAGGCGGCCCGCACGGCGGGATCGTCGCGCACCGAGGCCGGATCGGCATCGGCGATCTTGCAGCCGCTTTCAAGGACGACGATCCGGTCGCAGACACGCATGACCATGGGCATGTCATGTTCCACCAGCAAGACGGTGAGGCCCTGATCGCGCAGCGCCCGGATCAGCCTGGCAAGCGCCACGGTCTCGTTGCTGTTGAGCCCGGCGGCCGGTTCATCGAGCAGCAGAAGCTTGGGATCGAGGGCCAGGGCGCGCGCGATTTCGAGCAGCTTTTTCTGGCCGTAGGGCAGGTTTCCGGCGGGCTCGTCCGCAATGTCGAGCAGGCCGAAACGCTCAAGCGCCCCCAGCGTCGCCCCGGCGATCGCCTCGTCGCGCCGGCGGCCGAGCCAGGGGAAGATCGCGCCGGCAAGAGACACCCCGAAACGCCCGATCGCGCCCGTCGACACGTTGTCATAGACCGTGACATCGGGGAAGATGCGCAAATTCTGATAGGTCCGCGCGATCCCCATTCTGGCGACCTTCGCCGGATCGGCGCCGGTGATCGTGCGGCCGCGATACACGATCTCTCCCGCTGTCGGCGCCAGCGCCCCGGCAATGCAGTTGAACAGCGTGGTCTTGCCCGCGCCATTGGGGCCGATGAGCCCGACGAGTTCGCCGGCACGCACCTCGAAGCTCACCTCATCGACGGCGCGCAGCCCCTGAAAGTGCTTGGCGAGCCGCGTGACCTGCAATATCGGCGCCGCGCTCATTTCGCCCGCCGCCGCGCCCAGGGGCTGTTTGCCGCGGCGCGGCGGAACCACGCGAGCGCCCACACCTCGCTCAGCAGGCCGCGGCGCAGGAACAGGATGGAAAAAAACAGCATCACGCCGAACACCAGCAGGCGCAGGTTTCCGATATCGCGCAGCAGCTCCGGCAATACGACCATGATGACCCCCCCAAGCACGGCGCCGGGCAGACTGCCAATGCCGCCCACCACCACGCCGGTCAGAACCAGCACGGATTCAAGCAGAACAAAATTGTCCGGCCCCACATACTGGTTGGTGTGAGCATAGAGAACGCCGGCACCGGCGATGATTATCCCGTGGACGACATAGACTTCGGTGCGCAATCCGCGTGTCGAAAGGCCCATCGAGCGTGCCGTTTCCTCGTCTTCGCGAACCGCCCGCAGCGCGTTGCCGTAAAAGGAGTGGGTGAGGCGATGAACCGCGAACAGCGCGATCAGGCAGGCAATTGCGGTGACCAGATACATGCCGAACCAGCCGTCGATTTCATATCCGGCGATGCGGATCGGCGGAATTCCGCGATAGCCCATGGCGCCGCGCGTCAGTCCATCCCAGTTGAGCGCGATGGTGTGGAAACTGATGGCCAGGGCCATGGTCGCGACGGCGAAGAAAATGCTGACAAGGCGGACCAGGGCAAAGCCGAGGAGCAGGCCGACCAGCCCGGCCAGCGTGATCGCAATGGCCATGTCGGCCAGAAACGAGGTGCCGTAATTGACCGAGAGGATCGCGGCCGTATAGGCGCCCAGACCGTAAAACAGCACCGTGTCCAGTGCGAGCAGCCCGGCCGTCCCCATCAGCAGATTGAGCGAAGCGGTCAGGATCACGGTGATCAGGATGAGTTGCGCGATGCGCCCGAAATAGGCGCTGTCCAGCAACGCCAGGACCGCCGGGACGACAACCAGCAGCGCAAGCGGAACACCCAGGCGCACGATGATGGAGGGAGCGTTCCGCATCGGCTAGCGCCGCCGGCCGAACAGACCGTTCGGCAGAAAAATCAAAAACACGATCAGCAGCATATAGGCGACCATCTCGGTCCATGCGCTGGGCAGGAAGATGCCGGCGACCGATTCCGCTACACCGATCATGACAGCCGCGATGGCGGCTCCCGGCAGACTGGTCAGCCCGCCGATGACCATCGCGACGAACGCCTTGATGACCACGGTCAGGCCCATATAGGACTGGATCGCGCCATAGGCGAGCGACACCACCATGCCCGCGACCGCCCCCAGCACCGAGCCGATGACGAAGACCGCAATCACGACCCGGTTGATGTTGATGCCGGAAAACTGGGCGCCGATCATGTTCGACGAGACCGCCCGTATGGCAAGGCCGATGCTGGTGCGGTGGAGCAGCAGTTGCAGCGCGATCAGCATCACGATCGAGACCACGGCGATGACCGCCTCGCCGCTCGAAATATAGATGCCGCCCAGATCGAGCGATGTGCTCAACTGGTAGGTCTCGGGCAAGGACTGCCAGTCGCCCTTGTATATCAGATCCAGAATCTCGCGGATGACGATGCCCAGCGCCAGCGAGGACAGGAGGGTGGCTTCGCGCACCGCGCGCGACTTGAGCGATGCCTCGTCGGTAAAGCGGCGGAACAGACGGAAGCCGGCCAGCTCGATGCCATAGCCCGTCAGCGCGCCGGCCAGCACAACCAGCGGGACAATGCTCCACAACGGCAGATTCAACGTCGTCGCGCCGATCAGGATCGTGAACGCGCCGATGGTATAGACCTCGCCATGGGCGAAGTTGACCGCCGTCAGCACGCGGTAGATCAGCGTGAACCCGATCGCCACCACCGCATAGGTCATACCCACGCTGACACCGATCGCCAGCTGGCCCAGAATGAAGGTATGAATCGCCGCCTCCCCCGCTATGTGGGCCGCATGACGGTGGTTTGCGCCGGACGCGCGCCTATTTCAGCAACACGGTCTGGCCGTTCTTGATCGTCCCGATGTTGAACTTGTAGTTCCATTCGCGAATTTCGGGATCGTAAGTCAGTGGTCCGAACACGTTGTCGATGGACGTCATCTTGTCCAGTTCGCTCCTGTAGCCTTCGCGCGTCACATTGGGATAGAGCCTCGCGGTGATGCCCATCATCATCGTCATGGTCTGGTAGGCCAGGCCGGCGAACGGATCGGGCTTGCGGCCGTATTTGGCCTCATAGCGCTTGAAGAAATCCGCCACATTGGCGCCCAGCACGGGATTGAACGTCAAGGTCAGGAGCGAGCCCTCCACCGCCTTGGCGCCGGCCAGGCGGACCAGATCGGGTGTGTCCAGCACGGCGGCCAGATAAATCCTGGTCTTGACGCCCATCTGGCGCAATTGCTTGAGCATCAGCGAGGCCTGCGGCACGAACACACCGATATAGATCATGTCGGGCTTGGCGCGAACCGCCTTTTGCAGGACCTGACGGAAATCCTGCGCATCGGGGCGCACGAATTCCTCAAACACCACTTCGCCGCCGGCTTTTTCAAAACTGCGCCGGGTGAAGCCGACATTGGCCTTGCCGTAGTCGTTGGGAATGCCCAGCATGGCGATCTTGCGGGCGCCGAGCTGATACATGCTGGCGCCGTTGAACGCGCCCTCGCGCGACTGAATGACGCTCTGGCGGTAAACATAGGGGCCGATTTTCGTAACATCGGGGTGTGAGGAAGTCGGCGTGATATTGACCAGTCTGGCCTTGTTGTAGAGCGGCCCGGCCGCAAGCGTGACCGCACTCGACCAACTGCCCAGCACGGCGACAATGTTCTCGTCCTCGATGAAGCGACGGGCGATGTTGATGCCGTCGTCGGCGCGGCCCTGATCGTCTTCGCACTGCACGACGACGTTTACATCCTTCAGCTTGCCGGTCGCCTTGAAATCCTCCTGGGCCATCTCGAAGCCGTTCTTCATGCTGCTCCCGAATATGGCGAACTTGCCGGTAATCGGAATGTAGCAGCCAAAGCGGACCTCGTTCTTCTGGGCAAGTGAACCGGCGGCCGGCAGCAGCAGCGCCGCGGCGGCCAGGGCAATCGCTCGTAGGACCTTCATCGTGTCTCCCTCCCCCGGCGAACGGCCTCCCCCAAATTTGCGATAGCGGCGGCGTGTGCGTTGCCAGGTCAAATCATTGTTCAGTCCGGCTTCGAGGATCGTGTATATTTTTCGCAGGCTCCAGTTTCGCCAGCACCGGCAAAACACACCCTTCACCCATCAATCAGCCACCACCGGGCTGTTTTCAAAGCCGGGAAAAAATTATTCCGTAAATATTGTTGACTGTCAACCTGAAATGATCGTTTAGTCAGACAGACAAAGGCGCGATGCTGCCGCGCCGGCCCGAACGCCGTGCAACCGGCCCCGGGGCGGACCGGCGGCCATGCAGGAATTCGCGCAGGTGCAAACATCCGGCCCAAGGGCCGCGTTCAGCAAACCGGATGGCAAAAATGGTGGAAAGGGGTTGCGAAGCCGCCTATTTCGGTGAGACCTTCGCCGAGTCCCGCGCCAAATTTCTGCTGGCCGTGGCGCAGGCCGGGGGCGTGGCCACCAGTTACGTTCACCCGGACGAGGTGGGGCCGGACGGCGGCACGCTGAGTATTGATGTTGGCGTGTTCGGCGCGGCGGGCGCGCGCCGGGCGTTCATGATCCTGTCCGGCACCCATGGCGGTGAGGGCTATGCCGGTTCGGCGGCCCAGATCGCGTTCATAAGAAGCGGTGCGCTGGACACACTGGCGCACGATGTGCGGGTCGTTCTGGTTCACGGGCTCAACCCCTACGGTTTCGCCCACTGGACCCGCACCACCGAGCACAATGTCGATCTCAACCGCAACTTCATGGATTTTTCCCAACCACTGCCGCGCAACCCGGGCTATCTGGAGGTGCATCCCTTTCTGTGTCCCGATGAGTGGAGCGAAGAGGCGCTGGCCGCCGCGCAAAGGGGCATGGACAAGTGGATCGCGGAGCACGGGCACCAGGCCTGGATCCAGACGATCATGAAAGGCCAGTATGAACAACCAAGCGGGCTGAACTACGGCGGCGACACGCGCGAATGGTCGAACCTGACCCTTGAGACGATTGTCGGAACCAGCCTCGCCGGCGTCGAAAAACTCGCCTTTATCGATTGGCACACCGGTCTGGGGGACTGGGGTGAGCCCTTCTTCTTGTGTTTCAGCGAAAAGGACAGTTCCGCCTGGGCGCGGGCCTGCGACTGGTGGGGCCGCGCGCGGATAGAAACCACGATCGGGTTCGCAGGCGCCAGACGCCCCACCTATAACGGGCTCGTCCTCAAGGGGGTCGAGGCATGGACCGCGCCGGCCGAAATGGTCGGGGCGGTGGTCGAGTTCGGCACCCTTCCGCTCCAGCAGTCGCTGGATCAGCTGCGCATCGACCGCTGGCTGAAATTCGGCAACACGCCCGATGATCCGCAACGCCTCGCAGACATGCGCCGCGGCACGCGCGACGGCTTCACCCCCCCCGATCGCGAATGGCGGCGGCGGATCATCGGGCATGCGGGCGAAATCCAGCTTCAGGGGCTGGAAGGGCTCACCGCCTGGTAGCCGCACCCGGCGCGGTCCGGCGTGTCAGTCTTGCGTCTCGTCTTTCAGCCGGTAACGGAAATCACAGTGATCTGCGCCCTGCATGATGGTCTGGGTACGCGTCAGCTGCATTTTCGGGTTGTAGCCGACGCAGAAATGGCCATCGCGGTTGCACGACAGCAGGTGCCCGATATGGCCCATGCCCATCTCGCGGTACATTTCCGAAAACCGGCACCGGCGGACATCGAAGTCGAGCCGGTCCGGAGCCTTGTGTCGGATATCCACCTCCAGCGCGCCATCCTGTTCCCAAAACCGCAGCAGACCGGCGAAATCCTCCAGATCCGGCTCGCCATCGTGTTCGCGGCGGAATGCTTCCCCTTGAGCAATGGCCGAACCCGAAACGGCCCTGCCGATCACGTCCTGCGCCACGTCCACTCCATGCGATTCGAGCAGAACGTCATAGACATTCTTCAGGATCGTCGCTTCGATCCGCCGCAGTTCCAGCATGGAAATTGACGCGTTCATGGTGTGATCCCCATCAATGGAAAGCGCCGGCCGGGGCAAGTCCGGCGGTGCGAATTCAGTCATGCCGGGCGCCGAAAACCACCAGGCAGCCGCAGGCCTGGGCCTGATCCAGCGCGATGCGCGAGCCGATTGCAAGGGGCGCGAATCCGGCCTTTTCGAGCAGGGCATAGGGCGGGTCCGGCCGGTCTGTCGTCACCGAGAACCCAACGACATGATCGCCGCTGTGTTGCAGGCCGATGCCCGGATAGTTTTCCGCAAAACCCGCGCGGCTGTGGATGTGCAGTTCAACAGCGCCGCACCGCGCGACAACGGGCTCGCCGCCGGAAACGGATGCGCCCCAGTATCTGGCATAGTGCTTTGCCGCTTGCGCCGGGTCCTGCGCGACCGCAATAACCGCCGAAAGCATGACCGCGCCATTTTCATGTTCGACAAAGTCGGCGCGCAAATAGTGTTGCGGCGTCTTGTGCTGGCACAAAATCCAGTAGAACGGCGCCTGGCCGATCGCGGGGGTGACGACCGAAAAGGCCGGCACAATGACCTCGCCGGAGGGCAGTTTCCATTCCCGGCTCAGATCCAGCACCGGCGATACCTCGAGCCCGCCGCCGTCCAGCACCCTGCGCGCCACGCGCGCCTCGCGCGCCGCCACCACCAGCGCCGCGGGGCGATCGGGATCCTTCAGAACCTCGGGCATCTGGGCGGGAGCCGCGCGCACATCGTCCAGAGCCATGAATTCGATGAAGTTGCAGGCCCCCGGGCGCGCATCGCGAAAACAGACAAGGCGGTTGCTGAGACCGGGCAGCAGACTGCGCGGCGTCACCGTGAACCCCATGCGCTCAAACACATCGCCCGCCCTGGCGCTGTCTTTGACCGCCACCATGAGGTGATCGATATCGACAATGTCCAGATCCATGAAACCGCCACCTCGCTGGGCACGGACTGCTGCCCGCCGGCTGCCCGCGGGCGGGCCCGCGCGCCCCGTGACACAATCGGTTGCGGGCACCGCCGGTTGCCGGTGCCGCCGGGCAACAGATTATCGAACGATTCAAATTTAGTCAATATTGGTGACTTAATACGGGCGCCCTTGCCCGTTTACGCCCGTCGTCGCCGGTCATGGGGCCTGGGGACGGCGGGCCGGATCTTCCTGGAATGCTTGATCTTGAGCAGGAGTTCGCGAAACCGTTCAAGCTCATGCTGGCCGATGATGGAGGCAATATCCTGTTCGGCGCGGCGCAGCGCCACTATGCCGCAGGACAGAAGTTCATGGCCGGCCTCGCTGGCGCTGACGATCCGGTTTCGCTTGTCGCTCGGATCATCCGACCAGGTCAGAAATCCATGTTCCACGAAGGCGGCGACAAGTTTGCTCATCGCCTGTTTGGAAATGCCTGCCTGTTTCGCCATGTCCGTGACGCGCGATCCTTCCAGACGCATTGTTCTCAGGACATGGGCGTCGGCCGACTTGATCATCGGGTAGCCGGCTTCACGCAGATATTCAAGGGCCTGTTTTTCAAAGAAAAAATGCAAATCATCAATAAGGCGGCCAAGGTTGGTCTGCCTGAGATGCTCGAACTCCGAATCGGAAATCGGCCCATTCGCTTTTTTCATGTTCTCATTCCGCTTTGTGCCAAACTACACAGTGCCCGCTTTGCAACGGGACTTCCAGCGCGTTTGCCTGTCATGCGGCAATCATTTGACCGGATTTTCGCGTTTGCTGGCAAGGCCGGGCTTTCCACCCGCGGCCCGGCCCTGGGGCGAAACACCCAGCCGCCATGTATAAAAAAAAAGCGCAACCACGCCGTCATACGGGTTCGAATGGCTGGTCAGCCCCATGATGCGGCAAGACATCGCCGCCCCGACCCGGTGTCCGTGGGGGGGGAACTTTCAGACAGCGCACCGGACCCGGCTGCGCGTCAACCGCCATGCTCGCGGATACGCCGCGCGGTGATGAGACAATCGGCCGGCACCATGTCGCATTCCCCTTTCTTCGAATATCGTTCATCCTGCAATGACGATAGCGCCAACCCTTGCAGCCCATTGCTGCCAGACCCGATGAGCACGGCTTGTGAACAATGACTGAAACAGGTGGCCCGAAGAAAAACCGGACGTATGTTTCCATCGCTGTCGTGTCGGGACTTTCGGCCGCCGTTGCCGGGATTGCCGTGTGGTCCTACTGGCCGGCGCCCCTTGCGGGCAGCACAGCCCGCGATGCGGCGCAGATCGCGGAGGGCCGCATGGTCTATCAGCAGAATTGCGCCTCGTGCCACGGGGTCAATCTGGAGGGGCAGCCGAACTGGAAGACGCCCAACGAGGAGGGCAACCTGCCGGCACCGCCCCACGATGCCTCGGGGCACACATGGCACCACCCGGACGGCGTGTTGCTGCGGATCGTCAATGAGGGTTCGGCGAAGTATATTGGCGGCGGCTATGAAAGCGACATGCCCGGATTCAAGGGCGTGCTTTCAGACGGGCAGATTGCCGCGGTCCTGAAATTCATCAAGAGCACCTGGCCCAAACGCGAACGCGACTATCAGGCGCGCCTGAGCCGGATGGAAAGAGAGGCCGGGAACTGAAGACCTGCCCCCCGCGGCGACGCGAGGGCGGCGGCGCCAAACCGCCTTCGCGGGGAGCCGCTTGGGCGGTCCGTAGGAAAACTTGGGCGGTCCGTAGGAAAAAAAGTGTTTGAGGAAGATGCGGCAGAGTGCGAACCGGGTTTCTTGAGTTCCGCCGCCGCTGCGAGATGATCCAGCACGCGATCATCATCCACCAACTCTGCCGGCCTGTGCCGCGCCGGTCCGCACGACCTTTCTCGGGTCGCTGTCGAACGCGAGCCCGAGGGCGTCGGCGCAGGCGTTGTCGGCGGCGATCTCGCGGTCGATCTTCTCGGCGTCGTAACCGAAGGTCGAGATGGCTTCCGAGCGGCTGATAAACCCGGCGCGGCACAGGCGGGCACTGAGTTGCCCGTTGAAGAGACGCATTTGGCCGCAGCCCTTACTCATAACGGGCGATGTCCGCGGAGCGCGCTTGAACTTCAGCGAGACTGTCAGTGCCAGGTGGTGGAAAGTCTTCGCAGGGCAAGCCATATTGCATTGGGTAGAACAGTGCTTCGCAGGATCGTCTTGGACAACGGGAAATCCAACATTTGTCAAACGGTTTTATGAAGGTGATATGATCTGTTGGTGTGAAAGGTGACCAACGCTTATGCAAGACTTCTTTCGGTGCGACGTCGATGATTTCAACCTGCTCGATCTCCCGCTTGTTTTTTGAGAACCACGCTGATTTCAGCAATTCCACCGCATCGGCATCTGATTGCGGAGCACCATAGCCGAAAATGGTTATCGTGAATGCCTCTTGGAAGAGCACTTCGGCGGCCTCCCAGGTGCGCCGAATGAAAGGGTCCTTCGAATATTCCTTTTGTTCGATCGGATAGAGCAATGGCGCGTCCGCGAAACTCTGTCCGCACTCCGGACATTTTCCGTTCCTCGCTCCCCACTTATCGTGCTCGGTACATGCGCCTATCCGCACATTTCCGTGCAGGAAAAATATCTAGGGAAGCGAAACGGCGTCACGGTTGCGTTGATACGCATCAAACAGAAATGGGTCCCAGTTGAATGTAAAAACAACATCTTTCGAACGCAGTGATAGTAGCAAGCGATCATAGATGGTCGGCCTATCCGGAAGAGACAGACTGGAGAATTATCCGTCTATACGCCTCTCAATTTCCTTGACGGTTCTCGTGTGCCCTGGATCCGGGGCCAACTGACCATATATGACTTCAAAATTGCTCTCCCGGGATATTTGAAAACCAGCTTGATCGATCGATGACTGCAGCCCAACAACATCGACCAGATCATCCATGAGCGGAATACGCTGGCCAGTGGCGTCCCCGTTGGGAAAAGCTGCACGGCTTGCTCCTGCGCCGAGCAAGACTACATGCGGAGACAGGTCGCATGGCCCCTCGATTGACTTTTGTGCTGCCATAATCTTCATTTTCACGTAAGCTGTGCTCTTTCAACAGGTTGTCCCTGTTTAATCCGGGGTGCGAGATTGGCGTTTGATCCTTTATGCTGCCGCGAGGACGATGCCAATTGTACATGTGGGTCCATATTGGCAGGTGCTGGGCG
>JALURZ010000181.1 GCA_027058735.1 Hyphomicrobiales bacterium
TCCGGCATCGGCCCCCGAACCCCGAAATCGCCCCGTTTCGTGTCTCTCCCCGCCCACAGTCCCCGAAGGCTGTGCACTCAAGCCCGACGCGCCCGTTCGGGGCACGAAAAAATACCGGTGGCAATCAGTCGGCCGCGGAGACACCAGCGCCCACCGTTTCGGATGCTTGATTGGTAGCACCCCAATCCGGCCCCGACTCCGCGCAGCGGTATCGACCATTGTCCGCGCCTCCGCCGTTCGGTTCCACCTGCGGCCGGCTGGAGCAGATGAGCCTGATGCCGCCGCGTCCGGTGCGCTTGCGCCAGATTGCCATCGGAAAGCGCAATGGCGTCTTCAACCTGCTGCCGACCCACGCCAGTCGGCTCCGCCACATGAGGGAAAATGCACGGGGCGGCGGTTTTCTCGATAGGCGTATTATGGTACAGCTATACCATAATAGGGTTTTTCATCGAGGGGATCCGTCATGCAAGTGCTTCTCCCGGAGGGCTGGGCGCCGCCGGTCGGCTATTCGAACGGCATCGCTGTGCCGGCGGGCCGGCTGATCTTCGTGGCCGGGCAGGTGGGCTGGAACGAGAAGCAGGTTTTCGAAAGCGAGGACCTGGCGCCGCAGTTCGAGCAGGCGCTGACGAATGTGCTGGCCGTTGTCGCCAGCGGCGGCGGCGAGCCCGGCCACATCTGCCGCATGACCGCCTATTGCTGCGACAAGCCGGCCTATCTCGCGGCCCGCCCGCAGCTTGGCCGCATCTGGCGCGCCGCGATGGGTCGGCATTTCCCGGCCATGAGCATGATCTTCGTGTCCGACCTGCTTGACCATCCAGGCAAGATCGAACTGGAGGCGACCGCCGTTGTTCCGGCGCGGTGAGGGGGGTGAAGATTGCCTCGCGCTCAGGCGGATGCCGTTGCGCGCGCCGGCTTTGCCTCGCTGCGCCGAGCGATCTGCTTGAGCATGGTGGACAGGGTGATCGCCCCCAGGGTCGCGCGCGCGATATCGTCGATCTCGCACAGCACCTGGCTCAAGGCCCATTCAGCAGATGAAAGATCGCCCGCCTCCGCCATATCGCAATCCACCGACGAGGTCTCCTCGAACAACTCGATGACATCGAGCAGGGTCGTGCGCCTGGCGTTGCCGGCGAAGCTGTAGCCGCCGCCGACACCACGGATCGAGCGCACCAGACCGGCCCGGCCCAGGGTGTGCATGACCTTGGCCAGATGGTGCGCGGAGACGCCGAATTTTTCGCCGATCTCCGACACCGAAACCTGCCGCTGCGGGTCGCCCGCCAGTTCAAGAAGGGCGAAAATCGCCAGCCTGCTGGAAATCTGTAGTTTCATGGATACCTTCTGTCGGGGCGATCGCCTGGGCGGTCTATTCGTTCAGGGTTTTTTCAAGCTGCAGGTACGGCCCCGCCACCATGCCCTCGCTGCGGAAAAACGCCATGTGGAGCCGGTTGTGCCGCGCCACCATGGTGCGCATGGTCTCGATGCCGGCATTCCTGAATTCCGCCGACATGGCCTCGAACAACCGTTCGCCTATGCCCTGCAACCTGGTTTCCGGCTCCACCGAAAACGCGAACACCCAGCCACAGGGGCGCGAGCCGAACTCCCACGCACGCACTTCTCCCACGATGAAGCCCAGAACCGGGCATTCCCCCTCGCCGCCCGCTGCTTCGGCGACCAGAAAAAACCGCTCTTTCGTTCTGCGCGCCGCATAGCGCGTATAGATGTCGCGCCAGTAATCCGGCTTGGCAATCCCGGTCACGCGCTCATCAAGCCCCGCCACATGATCGAGATCAGACTTGCGCGCGCGCCGGATCGTGATCTGCTGGCTCAATGCCGTCCTCGGCGCCTTGGCTGGCTTGCCCATGTTCACCTTGTCGAATCAGGGCCGGCGGTGGTGCCGCCCGGCACGATACAATATCCGTCGCCGCTAACAAAAATCAAAAGGCTTATACCGGTACTGTAATAGGCTTGTGGCGCGCAAGGGCAAGATTACGAGATAAACGTTGCGGTTCATGAACGGCGGTCCGGGCAAATTCTGGCGGGCGGACGATGGCGTGCATGTCGATGTGCGCGGGCTGCAGCCGCCAGAACCCATGGTTGCCATTCTTGCGCGGCTCGAACGGCCCGGCGAGCAGGGACCGGTCATCGTGCACCATTTCCGCGAACCGGTGATGCTGTATCCCGAACTCGCCGAGCGCGGCTGGACCTGGGATATCGTTGCCGGCGATCCCGGCGAAGTGCGGCTGGTTCTGAGGCGGGCTAAATGACCCTGGCGGCCGCATTTCTGGGCGACGCCAGGGAGCGGCTGCTGCCTGCGTCCATACCGTTTCGCTATTTTGCCGCGGCCGCGGGGTTTCATGTGATGGCCTGGCTGGCGCTGGTCGCCGGCGCCGACGATCTGCCCGGTTTTGGCGGCGGGCCGGGCCCGGTTCTGGCGGCGCTGCACCTGCTGGCGCTGGGTGTGCTCGTCATGACCGCCATGGGGGCGAGCTATCAGCTGTTGCCCGTCGCGACCCGCCGGCCGATGCCCCATGCCGGGCTGGCGCGCACCGGCTTCTGGCTGTTCGCGCCGGCAACTGCGGTGCTGAGCCTGGGGATGCTGGATGCGAACCCGGCCGCGCTCCATTCGGGCGCTGGCGGGCTTGCCGTGGGCCTGCTGATTTTCGCCATCGTGACAGCGGCCAATCTTCGCCGCGCCCCGGCCATGCCGGTCATGGCGGGCCACGGCTGGGGGGCGCTGGCGGCGCTCGTTGGTTTTGCGGGCCTGGGGCTTGTTCTGATTGCTGATTTTTCCACCGGCTTCCTGGCGGACCGGCAACCGGTTGTGACCGCCCATATGGTGCTCGCGGCGTTCGGGTTCATGGGGCTGCTGGCGTTCGGCTTCAGTCATATTCTGATCCCGATGTTTGTGCTTTCGCGCACGCTGCCGGTGTGGCCCGGGCGGCTTGAACTGGGGCTGGCGCTGCTGGCGGTCATGCTGGCGGTCATTGGCGCGCTGCGTGCCAGCAACATGGTGCTCGCTATTGCAGCGACTACAGGTCTTGGTGCCAGCGCCGCGTATCTCTGGCTCATGCGCGCCGCGTTCGCCACCCGCATGCGCAAGCGCCTTGGTCTGTCATTCGTGCTTGTCAGGCTGTCCTGGGGCCTGTTGATCGCCGCCCTGCTGACCGGCCTTGCCATTGCCGCCGGCGCGCCTGTTCCAAACGGCGCGACCCTGTTCGGCTTTCTTGTGCTGGCCGGCTGGCTGCTGACTTTTCTGATGGGCATCCTGCAACGCATCATGCCGTTTCTGGCGTCCATGCACGCGGCCGGCCGGGGCGGCAGGCCGGCACTGATGTCGGAATTGACGGCGCGGACCCCGCTTGCAATTCACGCGGCCTGCCACGTTTGCGCGCTTGTCCTGTGCGGCGCCGGTATCGTGCTGGGTGCGCCGCTGGCGGTCAGGCTGGGGGCGCTCGCAGGTCTTGCCGGGTCCATCGCCTTTGCGCTGTTTGCCGGACTCGTGATGTTGCGGCTGAGAAAATCCTGAAAAAACCACGCCCCGCATATGGACCATGCAGGGAGCTTCTTGTGCGCCGGCCGCTCGCCCCCGGTTGCCGGACCCCGGTCTTCGATTCCGGATCGCCGCGGCGGAGTGGATTTTTCTTGCCCGCCTCAAAAAACAGTATTAACGTACCAAAATAAGTTAATTGAAGAACCATCACCTGCCCGAAAGATGGCCCATGGACTATTCACGCCGCACCGCACAGCTCCTGCACGAGGAGCACCGCGCCAGCATCGCGATGATCGAGGCGCTGGAAGAGCTGATCGCGCGGGCCGGGCGCACGGCGCCCGATACCGGCGAGGCGCAGATCCGCGGCATTCTGGAACGGATATCAGCGGCGATCGAAAGCGAAGTGCGCAATCACTTTTCTTTCGAGGAAAACGAATTGTTCACCCGGCTTGAGGAATTCGGCGACAGCGGCATTGCCGGGCATCTGCGCGAGGAGCACCGCGCCATCCTGCCGCTGGGCGAACGGGTCGCCGCCATGGCCGGGGCCGCCCTCGAGGGGGGATTTTCGCAAAGCGGCTGGCCGCAATTCAAGGCTGCAGCCGGTGAGCTGATCGAACGCATGCTTGCCCATATCCAGAAAGAGGAAATGGCGCTTCTGCCCATGCTTGAGGAGCTGCTCGATCCGCAAACCGACATGCAACTGGCGGAAGTTCACTCACGCACTCAATAACGGCCCGGAGGACGCAATGGCCCAGGCAAAGACGAAATCGCGCGATGGTCCGGCCACGGTCAAACCCCTGGAGGCGGGGGATCTGGAAGGCGTCGTTGCGATCGACAGCGCACTTGCCGGGGTCTCGCGCCGGGGATTTTTCGAAAAACGCCTGGCCGCGGCGCTGGATCATCCCGGCGACTATATCCATGTCGGCCTTCATGTGGCCGGCCGGCTGAGCGGCTATGCGCTCGCCAAACTGGTCGATGGCGAGTTCGGCGCCCCCGGCGCCCGGGCCTCTCTCGATGCCATCGGCGTTGACCCCGCCCGCCAGGACGAAGGCGCGGGCCATCGACTGCTGGGCACGGTTGAAGAGATCCTGCGCCGCAAGGGGGTTGGCGAACTGACCAGCCAGGTGGACTGGAGGGCGCATGGCCTGGCGGGATTTCTCGGCGAGGCGGGGTTTGCACTGGCGCCGCGCATCGTGCTGACCCGCGATACCGGCAAGCTGCAGCCGCGCGACGCGCCCCTGCGGCCCGCCTCCGGTGAAATCGATCACAGTTTTCCGGACGGCGATGACCCGGACGCCCTGTCCCTCGATCGCGTGCCGGTCCGCTCGATGCAGGCTGCCGATCTCGATGCCATCATCGCCATTGACGCAAAAGCATCCGGCCGCGATCGTCCGGCCTATTTCAGGCGCAAGCAGGACGAAGCGCTGAACCAGTCGGGGGTGCGGTTATCGCTGATCGCCGAGGCCGACGGGCTGCCGGTGGGCTTTGTCATGGCGCGCATGGACTTCGGCGAATTCGGCCGCGCCAGCGCACAGGCCGTGATGGACACGATTGCGGTCGATCCGGGATTTCAGGGCCACGGCATCGGCCATGGGCTGATCTCCCGATTGCTGGACAACCTGTCGGTCCTGCGGGTCGAACGGGTGCGCACGCAACTGGACTGGAACGCCACGGATCTGATTACCTTTCTGGACAAGACCGGCTTTGTTCCGGCCCAGTGCGTTGTGTTGAGGCGCTCTCTCTAGGCGTTCAACTGCTCGTATTTGGCCAGCAATTCGTCGGGGCTTTCCTCCCAGTCTGGATTGGCGACAATGCAGGCCTCGGGGCAGACCTCCTTGCACTGGGGCTCATCCTCCGCGCCGACGCATTCGGTGCATTTCATCGGATCGATGACATATAGCGGATCGCCCGGCGTTATCGCCTCGTTGGGACAGACCGGCTCGCACGCATCGCACGCCGTGCACGGTTCGATAATCATCAGCGCCATGTTCGCACCCTCCTTTCGCCGCGCCTCAGGACGCCTTGAGCAACTGGCCGCTGGCGGCCAGCTTTTCATGGCGGAACGCGCCCCACAGGGCGGCCCCGATGGCGCCGGCATAAATGGAATCGGCGTGACTGGTGATCCTGGCGTCAACGCCTTTCATTTTGCCCAGTTCCTCGCCCATGGCGGCGACGAGCCCCTCGTCGAGCGCCAGCCCGCCGGTCATCATGACCAGATTGTCGGCAACGCCGATCGACTTGAGCAGCCGCGCCAGGCGGCTCGCCATGGACAGATGGATGCCCTTGAGGATATTGGGGGCGGTAATCCCGCGCGACACCATGTTGATGACATCGGTTTCCGCAAGCACCGCGCAGATGCTGGAGACGTCTTCGGGGTCGTCGGCCTGGGTGGACAGGGTGCCGATCTCGTCCTGGGCGATGCCCAGATAGCGCGCGATATTTTCCAGAAACTGGCCCGACCCGGACGCACACTGGCTGGTCATCTTGTAGTTCAGCACCTTGCCGCGCTCATCGGTGATGATGGCGCGTCCGTGCAGGGCGCCGCAGTCGAGCACGGCGCGGGCCTCGGGGTCGAGATAGCGCGCGCCGCGCGCATGCGATGTCATGGAGTAGAAATGCCCGGTGTGAAACGGGATCGCCTCGCCCTCGCCGGTTGTCGCCACATAGTCTATGTCGTCGCTCGCAAGCCCCGCATCCGCCAGGGTCTGCTCGAAGGCTTCGCGCGCCAGTTCCATGGGATCGCGCTGGCGAATGCGCAGGATCGCGCGCGACAGCCAGCTTTCCTTGCCGTCTTCGGTCTTGAAAATGGCGGCTTTGACGACGCCGGTTCCCACATCTATTCCTGCTGCAATGGTCATGGGTCCAGTCCTTCCAATCGCCCTTCGGCGGCGCGCCGGGCAAATTCGGCTCCGCCCAGGGCACCGGTGTAGATCGAGTCGGGGTCGATATTGATCGTCACCTCGCCGTAGTTCTCGGCCACCAGCTTTTTCAACTCGCGCACGGCGGCCTCGTTTTTGGCGACGCCGCCGGTAAAGGTGAATTCATCGTCGATGCCCCCTGCGCGCGAAATGATCGATATGGCGCGCAGGATGATGGCCCGGTGCAGGCCGGCGAGGATATCCTCGCGCTTTTCGCCGAGCGCCAGCCGGTCGCGCAACTCGGCGCCGGCAAACACCGTGCAGGTGGAATTGATGCGCGCCGGTTTGGCCGATTTCATGGCCAGCGGCCCCAGTTCATGCAGCCCCATGTTCATTTCATCGGCGATATAGACCAGATAGCGCCCGCAGCCGGCCGCACAGCGGTCGTTCATCTGGAAGTTCTCGACGATGCCCTGGGCATCAACCTGGATGCCCTTGGTGTCCTGCCCGCCGATGTCGAGCACGGTGCGGGTGTTCGGATACATCATGTGGGCGCCCAGCCCGTGGCACAGGATTTCCGAGCGGATATGCTCCTTGGAAAACGGCAGGGTCACCCGGCCATAGCCGGTGCCCACCAGAAAGGTTTCCTCCAGTTCGATGGCAAGCGCCTTTTCGACGGCGGCCTGCATTTCGCGATCCGTGTTGGCGTTCTCAGCGGTAACCCGCTTCAGCGCGGCATCAAACTTGTCGCTGAGATTGTCGGACGGCGGACGGTTTTCCACCGCGATGATCGACTTGTCATAGACGTTCAGTAGGAGATCATAGGGCAGGGCCGCCTCGCGCGCGACGCTCTCGGCAATGGTGAGATAGCGCGAACCGGCGATATCGCGAAAAAAATCGGACTTGCGCGTCGCGCCCGGCGCAAACAGGGCCGGCGCTTCCGCGCGCAATTGCGCGAACACCTCGCCGATCGCCTGCCTGACGCCGTCCGCCACCCTGGCGAAGCGCGCGCCGGTGACCTGTTCCATACAGGTCTGCTGCAGATCGCCGAGCTGTTCGAGAAACTGCTCAAGCCGGAAGGCGCGTTCAAGTCTTGCGAGAAATTCCTCCACCTGCCGGCCGGCTTCCCCATCGTCGCCGAACTCGCGGCGAAACAGGGTGAAGCGCGCATCGATGGCCGCTTCCTGGCCGGCCACGCGGCAGGCGGTGTCGTAATTGGAGCGCGAATTGGTGATGCCCCGGCCAAGGATTTTTCGTTCCTCGTCCAGCAGTACCGCCTTGGTGGTGGTGGAGCCCAGATCGATGCCGACAAAGGTTTTCATGCCGCCACTCCCTTGGCTGCGCCGCCGCGCTTCTGTTCGACCATCTGGAAATAGCTTTCCAGCCGGTTTTTCACGTTGGCGGCGGAGAAATAGCGCGGATCGACCAGGTCGGTCTCTATGAAGGCGGCGGGCTTGCCGGTGCGCTTTTCCACCTCGCGCATGATCAAGAGCTGGCCGGCGGAAAAACTGTTGCAGCTCTTGATGGAATTGATCAGCAGGCCGTCGGCCTCATACTCCTCCACATAAGCGGCGAGCATGTCGATGCGCATGGGCAGGGAACGGTTGGTGTAAACGCCGAGGCAGTATTCGGCCAGGGTTTCCAGCGGCCGGGAGGGGTCGTGGCGGAAGCCGAAATCATAGGTGCCGCCGACCTTGGTGTAGCTGGAGGCGACCACCACCGCGCCTTCCTCGTAGAACATTTTCCAGAACTGGCGGAAATTGGTGTAGTTGGGCGGACCCTCCACGACGAGGCGGTATTTTTCTTTTTCCATCGGCCCGTCCGGCGTCACCGGCCCGAGCCCGGCGGCGATGCGCTGGTCGACCTCTTGGCGCAGGAAGCGGTAATAGTCGATGGCGTCATCGGTGCCGCGGAACGCGCCGAAGATCGGGCCGATATAATAGATGCCGCCGAAATAGGCATCGATGGGCGAGGGTTTATTCCTGGCGCTTTGCAGGATGTAGACGAGATCGTCTTCCGCCTGGGCCGATTTCTTGAGATATTCGCGCAGCCGGTCGATGTCGAATTTGACGCCGCTGACACGCTCAAGTTTGGGAATCACGTCCTCCTTGAGCTGTTTGACCATGTAGGCGACCATGTTCGGCGTAACCGTGCCGTCGGCCATATAGGGTGTCTGCAGAAAGATCGTCTCGCACTTGAATTGTTCGCGCAGCAGCTCGAACCACTTCATGAACGTGAAACAGCCCGTATAGGACAGCAGCAGAACATCGGGCGACGGCAGCTTCCTGCCGTTGGGGCCGATATTGCCCTTGGCCATCATGCCGATATCCGACTTCACATAGGTGCACACGTCCTCTGAATGGCCGGCCTTTTCGGCTTCCATGACATAGGCGCCGCTTTGGCGGCGCATGCCGCTCTGGATGGCGTTGACCTCGGGCAGGTTGTTGACCAGATCGAAGCACATGATCAGTTCGTTGAGGTTGCCCGGCACGAAGGTCGAGGCCACCTTGGCGCCGGTATGCCCGGCATCGGCGAGCCGGTCGAAATGTTCCGCCATCATCTCTTTTTGCTTTTTCATGGATGCGTCTTTCAACACATCCTTGGCGACGGCCTTGGGGCTGATTGTGATTTTCATGCGGCGCTCCATAGTTTGATCGAATCGGCGAAGGTTCCCGCCTGTTCGCGAATGGGCTGCATCTGCCCGGAATTCTCGGCATATTTGAAGGCGATGAAGGGAATGCCGGCGCTCTTGAGCACGCTCTGCAGCATCGGCCGGTCGAGCAGGGCCGGATCGCAGAAGCTGGGGGAGGTGAAGATCACCCCCTCCGCGCCCGTGCGTTTGACGGCGCGCACCAGATACCGGCCTTTTTCTTCCTGGTCGGGTTCGTATTTCGCCGCCGTGCTCTCTGAGTGATGCAGGAAGGCCTGGGCGAGGTTGTAAATCGGGTCGCCGTCAAGGGGCACGTCACCGATCAGCCAGCGGGTGACCAGCAGCAGATCGTCATCGACCACATAACATCCCGACAGTTCCAGCGACTTGATGAGATTGAGCGGCGGCTGCTCGCAGAACAGCCCGCTCAGCACGACCCGGGAATTGTCGCGCACCGGCTTGTCTTCGGCCAGCGCCGCGGCGATGTATTGTTCGATGATTTCCGAATGCGCCTCGACCGGCAGAACCATGCCGGCGCGCACCACCAGATACACCTCCCAGGCCGGCATCTGCCAGGGCCGCTGCGCGCGCGCTTCGTAGAGCCGGCGAATGAGCCGCCGGTTCTTGTTGTAGACGTCGATGGAGCCGCGCAGCGCCTTGTCGGTGATCTTCCTGCCCCCGATTTCCTCAAGGTCGCGGCGCAATTCCGTCATTTCGCCAACATAGAACGTGCCGCCGATCTCATCCTCATAGGTCTGGGGCACATCGAAATACCTGCTGTAGACCCTGGGGAACATCACCTTCCACATGCCCGAGAGATTGCGGATCACATCGCAGATCGAGGGGAACAGCATGCCATCGACAAAATCGAGCCGCCCGGTGACGCCAAGCTCGATGGTCGAGCGCGGAATGCGGCAGATGTAGCTCTGGTAATAGGCATCCCCGTGAATGACTTCGAGCTGGTCGCCGCCACCCAGAATGCCGAGCGGCAGCATGCCGGCGGCGTGAATGATCTCGCGCGGGATATAGACCGGCATGAAGCCGATCACCTTGCGGCCTTTTTTCGCCTCTTTCCATTGCCGGGCCGCGGTGAAATCCAGATCCTCATAGAGGTCCTGGCAGCGGGCGACGATGTCGCCGGTTGACGGTGCGCTCATCTGTTTTCCCACTTTGCCGGGCGCTTGGCGATGAAGGCCTCAAGGCCTTCCACCGCGTCGCGCGTTGCCATCAGGTCGTTGAGATAGAGGTCTTCCACCATGTGCAGCTTCGCGGTCACCCGCTCCACGAAGCCCGCGCGCGCCGCCTTCACCGCGAGGCGCAGGGAACTGGCGCTCTTAGGCGTGAGATGGGCATCGAAATAGGCAAGGGCGGCGGCTTCGGGGTCGTCGGCCACGCCGTCGATCAGCCCGATGGCGAGCGCGTCGCCGCCCGATATGCTGCGGCCGGAATAAAGCAGGTCCTCGGCGCGGGCAGTGCCTCGGC
>JALURZ010000182.1 GCA_027058735.1 Hyphomicrobiales bacterium
CGGATGTCGCGCGCCAGCCCCTTTTGCCTCAGCAGATAGGCCGCATAGAGGCCCGCAGGACCGGCTACCAGTATGACGACGCTCATTGCCCGTTCCACCCGTCTACTTGCTCGGCGGGAAAATCACCGAAAGCCGGTCACGGTGCAAGCCCAGTTCCAGCGGCAGCCGCCCCTTCACTTCGCCATCGATTTCCACCGGCGTGTCCGGTTTCCCGGCGATTGTCACGGTCTTGCAGGCCAAAATTGTGACACTGGGCTCACCCGCCAGCCGCTCCAGCGCCAGCCCCATCATCTGGCGAACGCGCCTGATTGCGCCTGAACCGGAAAACAGCACCACGTGCAGCCGTTCATCTCGAAGGCCGGCATCGGGCGTCAGCACGAAATTGGCGGCATAGTGCCTTATTCGGTTGACGATGATCCACTGCGCGGTGTGTTCGGCGCCATCGATATGCGCGCGCAGCGGGCCGTTCGATGGCTTCGCAAGCGCGCGCAGCACGGGCACGACGAAACCGGCGCGCCCGATCGACCGGAATTTTCCGGTCTCGAAAAGCCTGAGCACCGCCGCATCGAAACCGATGCCCGCGACAAACACAAACGGCTCGCCATTGACCGCGCCCAGCGAAATTTCGCGCACCGGGCCTGAAAGGAGAGTATCGGCCAGCGGCGAGGGGGCGAAACCAAGTTCGATTTCGCGCGCGAATATATTGCCCGTCCCCATGGGGATGACCCCGAGCGGGCAGCCGCTGCCGGCCAGCCCCTTCGCCACATCGTGGATGGTGCCATCGCCTCCCGCGGCCACGACGGCATCGAACCGGCCCGATGCGGCGGCCCTGCGCGCGCGCATTTGGCCTTCGCCATGGCGCGCGGTGACGGTCTCCTCGAGCGTTGCCCCCGCCGCGCGCAGCCGTGAGACAACCGCATTCAGCCTGCCCCGGCCGCATGCGCCCGACGCCGGGTTGTGGATGATGTAAATCCGTTTTCGCAAACGATCCCGCCTGTCGTTGGTATATGGCCCATCCTAGCCGCAACAGGTTATCGTTGTGTTGTATCCGCGACATGGGTGGTCGGGGCGGCTTGCGGAAATCCGGGCCACGACCGGGTGGTGTCCAGCGCCGTCCAGTTCGGGGTTGCCGAAAACCAGCCGAATATATCCCCCGACGTAAAGCGCGTTGGCGTTTCAACCCGGTCAAACAGGCTCCCGCCATAGGCCGCGCCGAGCGCGCCGGGCGCATAGCCGAACAGCTCGATCACGGTGGGAAATATGGCGAAATGGCTGGTCCGGTTCACGTTTTCGGACCGATTGGCGGCGAACCGCGCACGCAGCGCTTCGTTACCGGTCATGGCGAACATCGGCACCAGTGCCTCGCGCGGGTCGGGATTGGCGGTCGAGCAGTGGGGCAGCTTGCCCGGATCGAGGTTCTGGCCGTGATCGGAGGTGTAGATCAGCGCGGTGTCCGTCAGGTCGGTGCGCGCCAGCAACCGGCGGAAGAACCCGTCGATCGCCCAGCGCACCGCATTGGCATAGGAGTTTTTCTTGCGAACGAGCCGATCGCCGCCAGCCGCGCTCATGACCGGCCTGAAGCGGCGTTCGGTGGCCGGGTAACTTTCATCATAGGGAAAATGCGCGCCGTTCTTGTTGGCGTAGATGAACTGGGGCTCGGGGCGCTTGAGTATTTCGGCGATGGTTGCCGCCAGCCGGGAATCGAGCTGCGCCGCCGGCAGTCCGTCGATGCGCACGAATTCATCGATCCTGGCGCGTTCGCGCGCCGTCATGAAATTCTGCAAGGATCCGGTATTCCTGATGTTCGAGGCGGACGCGTCGATATACACCGTGCGGTACCCGGCCTTTTTCGCATATTGCCAGATTGTCGGACCGGTCGTGACGGTTCCCACCACATCGTTGACGCCGGCGCCGAGCCGGAAAATCGCGTTGGCGTAATGCGAGCAGTTGCTGCCCGACACCGCCGCCCCGAAATCCACGATCATGTCGCGCCTGCCGGCAAGATAGGGTGTCACCGGATTGCCGGGCACGAGGCTCACATAATCGGCCCGCACGCTTTCCCCCACCAGCAGCACGACGTGTTTCGCCAGCGCCTTGCGCGCCGGGGAAATCGCCACTGTCTTGCGCTCCGCCGGTGCGGCCGTAACATTCCTTGCCGCCACCACCAGCACTTCGGCGAGCGGCGCGAATTGTTGCGGCAGGGCATTGGTGCCGCCGCCCGACTTGAGGTAAATGACGCCGACGATGGCGACAACCGGCAGAACCGGCGCGAGCCTGAATTTGGCGATGATCCTGGCGCCATGATCGCCAAGGCGCGGCGGGCGCGCCGCGATTGCCGCCATGCCGAACAGGGTGATTGTCGCTCCGGCAAAAATTTCACCGGTATAGGCGCCCAGGACGCGCCCGGTATCGGCCCGCGCCGCCCACAGGGAGGCAATGTCAAATACGGTAAGCTCCGAGCCCGCGACCTGCAAAAATCCAAATCCCGCAAGGCTGGTCATGCCGATCACCAGCGCCCAGAAAACGCGCCAGCGCGCGGCGGGCTGGAAGGCGGCGAGCGCCACGCACAGAATCGCGAATGTCCAAAACCCGACGAAAATGAGAACCGCGATGTACCGGTTCTGTGTCAACAGCAGGTCGATACGCCCGGGAAAATCCGCGTTTGTGAGCCAAACAAAGATGCCAAGGGCCGCCAGTTTGATTGCCGCTTGCGCATTTCTCTGAAACATGGGGGTTTTTCCAGGCCGGCTGCGTCCGATCAATCGAGTGTTGCGCGGGGCGCGGCGGGCATCTGCGCAGGGATCGGACAGGGACCAGAAAACCCGCAAGCGGCGTGCCAGCCCGGTTGGCCCGCGGATTGGCGTATCCTGCAAGGCAAATGCCCCAAACCGGCACACTCTGTGTGATTATGAGGCGGCCGCCGGGCCAGCGCCCGACAGGGCGGCGTCGAAGATGGCGCGCGCGCCCTCCCGGGTCAGCGGGACCGGATTGCCGCCGGCGGTCGGATCGACGATGGCCATTGCGGCGATTTCGCCGGCGCGTTCCGCGCCCACATTCAGCCCCGCGAGAGTGTGGGGAATGCCGATTTCCGCGCGCAGGTCCAGCACCCATTTCATAAAGCCGTCGAAACCGCCTTCATCCAGACCCAGCCAGGCGGCGAGACGCTCGATCTTGTCCTCGATCGCCGGGCGGTTGAACGCCAGGACATAGGGCATGAACACCGCATTGGTGAGCCCGTGATGGGTGTCATAGAGCGCACCGAGAGGGTGGGACAGGGCGTGGATGGCGCCAAGGCCTTTCTGGAATGCGGTCGCGCCCATGGCGGCCGCCGCCATCATGTCCGCGCGCGCCTCGATGTCCGCGCCATCCGCGACCGCGCGCGCAAGGGCGCCCCTGACCAGCCGCATGCCTTCGAGCGCGATGCCGTCGGCCATCGGGTGATAG
>JALURZ010000183.1 GCA_027058735.1 Hyphomicrobiales bacterium
CGGCCCGGATAGCCTTCGGCATATTTATTGGTCATAATGCAGCCCTGCGCCTGCAGGACCGCGCGTGAAACGATGTTTTCCGAGGCGATCAGCTCGATCTCGTTCTGCTGACGCGACAGTTCATCGCCGATCGCTGCCGCAATGGCCGGATCGACACTCACCAGTCCATCCTCAAAGAATGCAGGCCCGGCAGCCGCGCTGCCCACGCTCACGACGCTCATTTTGGTGACCCCCACGAAGGTTTTTTTGAGAACTTGGCCGAAGGAACGGCGCTCATTACCATATATCGCACCGCCGCGCCAAGGCGATACAAGCACTGGCGCGCGGAATTCACCAGCCCCGCCGGGCCGTCAGCGACGCTTCAGGGCGTATTCGAGCTTCGACAGGGCGACTTTTTCCAGTGCGCGGCGCGGGGCCGACGCCGGGCCGACGATGGCAACCTCGACACCGCTCGCCGCATCGACCGCGGCGACCTTCACCGAAGCGCCGATGATCTGGAATTCAAAATAGACCTCGCCGTCTTGCGGTGAGGTCTCAGCGCCGCTGCGCCGGCGCCGCAGTGACTTTGCCGTCATGGCCGGTCCGATCCCCGTTTGCACGAATCATACGCGGATTATGACCGCACTCCTGCCGGCGGCGCCACAAAAAGAACCGGCCGGCGGCGTTCACACGCTTCACCGCTCGCTGACCCCGCTCCAGGCGCCGGACGGTTTTTCGGCCCCGCGGGCTGCCGGCGCATCCTGCGCCGCGCCCGCTTTCACCACGCCGGCACCGCCGGGCGCACCGCGTGGCGCCGGAGCGGTCCGCTCCACACCGGAAGGCGGCGGCAGGGAGGCCGCGAACCGGGCATCGAGGCCATACAGGTCCTTGCGGAAATTCACGGTCCCCTCCCCGGTGACCCAGCCGGTGAGATACGCAAGGCGGATGGGAACCGGGCGTTTCAGGTTGACATCCAGCCGGCCGCCCGAGGCCGCCACCCGGGCGATGCGCGCGCCATCCCAAGCCGGATCGTCCCGCAGCAGCCATTGCAGCATGATCTGCACTTTCTCGACACGCACGCAGCCGGAACTGAAAAACCGTTCAGCCTTGCCGAACAACGCCTTGGTCGGCGTGTCATGGAGAAACACGGCATCCTTGTTGGGGAAGTTTATGCGCACCGAGGCCATGGCGTTGTCCTTGCCCGGGTCCTGACGGAAAAAATACCGGTCCGCCGCCACGTTGTCCCAATCGACCGTCGCGGGGTCGATCTCCCTGCCGCGATACGACCCCGCGGTGACGCGGATTTTCATCTCTTTCAATATGCCCCGATCGGCGCGGATCTTGGGCAGAAGGTCCTTTTTGACAATGGAGACCGGCACATGCCAATAGGGATTGAAGTTGAGCTGGGTGACACGGCTGGCAAGTATCGGTGTCGGCCGGTCGGCCATTCCCACCACCGCGTTGTGGCGCGAATAAACGCGCCCGTCTTCCACGGTATCAATCTGGGCGGCCGGAATATTGACGACGATATATTTCTCCCCCAGCCCCCTGGTCAGCCTGGCGATGCGCGCAACATTGGCCTGCAGCGTTTGCAGCCGATCATTGGCCGAGACATTGAGCGCAGCCAGGGTCGGGCCGGAGACGACGCCCGTCACGCGCAGTCCATGGCGCGCCTGAAACTTCCGGACCGCCGCCCCCAGCGCCTTGTCGAACCGCCTGGGATCGCGCGGCTTGGCCGGATCGAGATCACCGCTGATCTGCAACCGCTGGCGAAGCACCGCAACATGCCAGCCATAAGAGCTTGCGCCGATGACGCTGTGGGTCGGCACTTTCGGCCAGCCGCCACGGTTGACGATAATCTGATAGCGCGCGATCGCATCGCGAAGCAAATTGGCCGAGTCGGGCGCCAGCATGGGCCTGACAGTGCGATCCCCGGCGATAAACGTCTTGCTGGGGGCGCCCTTGAAACTGTCTTGCCACTTCATTTCATCGCCATCCACGACCTGGGCGACGCGCACACGCCAACCTGACGACCGGCCGGCCGGGACGGCCTGGCGAAGGAATGAGAGCACAGGCTCGGCAACCTGAAAACGGGTTGCCGAATACTCCAGGGCACCTGCCGGCGCCGCATCGGCTTGCGCGCCGGGGGCGAAACTCAAGGCTGAAACCGCCGTTGCAAGCGAACAGAAAAAAGCGGCGCGCAGGGCGCCGGAAGGCGAGCGCGAAAAACCCCAAAACCGGCTCGTTTCATTGCGCACTGGCCACATCCTCTTTCAATATTTCATTCCCGGCGTCAGTATTGCATTCCTGCCGCCCGCACGCCGCGGCGGCAACCGGCAGCGCGCGCATGTGCCCGCCCCCACCGGCACACTGTGGCCGGGCAATTCCGCAGTTTCAAGTCCTGCATGGGGCGTGTCTTCGTATTGCACAACAACTTATGGCGCAACACCGCCCGCGCGATGGCGCGCACGGGCAAAACACGCAGTTGTGCGGCTTGGGATTTCTTACAGGCGATAGCGGATCTGGTCGGTCCAGAACCGTTCCAGCTTGCGCAGGGTTGCGTTCAACTCTTCAAGCCCGGATTGCGAGATTTCGCCGACTTCCTCCAGCGTCTGGATATGGCGCTGGTAGAGATTGTCGATGCGCTGGCACACGTCCAGGCCTTTTTCGGTGAGCGAAATTCGCACGGAGCGGCGGTCCATCTCGGAGCGCTTGTGGTGGATAAAGCCCGCATCCACCAGTTTCTTGAGATTGTAGGAAACATTCGACCCCAGATAGTGGCCGCGCGTGCGCAGTTCGCCGGCGGTCAGTTCGGCCGGCCCGATGTTGAACAGCAGCAACGCCTGAACGCTGTTGACTTCGCTGGGACCGCTGCGGTCGAATTCGTCCTTGATGACATCGAGCAGGCGGCGGTGCAGGCGCTCGACCAGTTGCAGCGCCTCCAGATACCGCAGTTTCATCGCTTCACACGGGACGGGCTTTTCCTCAACAACTGTTTGCGTGGCCATGCTCATGATGCAACCGTTCCTCAGGTGATATCCGCTTTGAGTCGAACTCGCG
Organism: Hyphomicrobiales bacterium; assembly: GCA_027058735.1. Classification (GTDB taxonomy): domain Bacteria; phylum Pseudomonadota; class Alphaproteobacteria; order Rhizobiales; family JALURZ01; genus JALURZ01. The sequence goes on from JALURZ010000183.1 coordinate 3,040, forward strand.
ACTAGCTTTCCAGACACCGCACTATAAGAGGCACGTTCTAAGAAGCGCTTAAGCGACAGGCTTAACGACCGGTTAAATTCGCACCCCCGAGCGCCGCCGCGCGGGCGGCTCAGCCGTCTTTCAGATAGCGCCGTCTTTCCTCTTCCATCATGTCGCGGTATTCGGGCATGTCCCCGGGCACCGGCGCCGGCTGCGGGCGCGACAGGGTTATGCCCAGCACGCGCAACTGCCTGAAACCCAGATAGTACGGCTTCCACCACTTCAAAACGAGGGGCACGGTGATATTCAGCAGGAACGCGGTGAACATCAGGACATAGAACTGCGTCGTATCGATGATCCGGTTTTGCACAAAAGTGATATTGATGACGATGAACGC
>JALURZ010000184.1 GCA_027058735.1 Hyphomicrobiales bacterium
GATCAGGCAGGCGTCGGCGCCCCGGACCGTTCCGCGCCCGCGCCTGACGCGCCTGGCGCGCCGGGTGGTGCCCCGCAGCCGCCGTCCGCGGCCCCCCCCGCGCCTGGCGAACCGAGCGTCGCGGACGCCGGGCCGCCGGTGAAAAAACCCCGCAAATCGGGCGCGCTTGGTTTTCTGTCCTTGGGATCGGCGCGCTATCAGCGTGAAGTGACGCCGGTAGAGCGGCTGCGCGCGGCGCGGCGCATTCTCGCCGGCAAGGCCGCCGGCAGCGCCGGTGCGCCGGGCGGTTTCGCTCAGCCCGGCCAGGCCGATGGCCTGGGACTGCGCGGGCCCGCTGCGGGCGAGCCGGCACGGGTTGGAACCGTTGCGTCTTTGCGCGCCGGCGATGGCGCGGCAGGTCTTGCGCAATCGGCCCTGCCGGGCGCTCAGGCGTCCAGTCCGCCCTCGCCGGGCGCGGCGCCGGTCACCTATCCTGACCGGGAACGGCCCATGCGTATTTTCTTTGCACCGGGCAAGAAAAAACTGTCGGCGCAAACCATCGCCAGTATCGCTGCGGTGGCCAATACCCAACGCGCGCTCAGCCGCCTGATTCATGTGGTTGGCGTGGCGGCGGCCAAGGGCGTGGAAGGCAAGCCGCTGAACACCGACGAATTGAACCAGCTTGCCCTGGACCGGGCCAACGCGGTGGCCAGCCAGCTTGCCGAAAGCGGTGTGGAGAAGAAGTTTATCGTCATTCATGCGCAGCAGGAACATCGCTCGGCGAATGCCGCAGGCGGTGCGCCATCCGCGCGAAGCCGCCGGGTGGACATCTATCTGGAATAGGCTTCGCCGCCGTTTTCCGCGCCCTGACCCGGATATCTACGGCGCGCCCCACAACGCTCTTTCCAAATTTTCACCGGATGCTACAACAAGGTGAAGATGATTGTCCCGTTGTCCGGGCCCCAGGAAGCGCACGTTGACCGGATTGCCATGGTCGAGGAATTTCACCGCATCAGACGCCTGCCGCCCTATGTCTTTGAGGAGGTGAACCGGCTGAAGGCCGGCGCCCGGGCGCGCGGCGCGGACATTATCGACTTCGGCATGGGCAATCCCGACATGCCGACGCCGGGCCACATTGTCGACAAGCTGGTGGAAACGGTCCGCAAGCCGCGCACCAACCGCTATTCCGCCTCGCGCGGCATTCCCGGTCTGCGGCGCGCCCAGGCCGCCTATTATGAGCGGCGTTTCGGCATCAAGCTCGATCCCGATACCCAGGTCGTCGCGACGCTGGGCTCGAAAGAAGGTTTTGCCAACATGGCCCAGGCCATCACCGCGCCCGGTGATGTCGTGCTCGTGCCCAACCCGACCTATCCGATCCATGCGTTCGGCTTTATCATTTCCGGCGGTGTGTTGCGCCATTTGCCGGCGCGCCCCGATGAGGACTATTTCCGCGCTCTGGACCGCGCGATCATGCATTCGGTGCCAAAACCGGTGGCGGTGGTGGTCAACTACCCCTCCAATCCGACCGCGGAAGTGGCCAGGCTGGATTTTTACAGGGAACTGGTGGCCTTCGCAAAAAAGCACGATCTGCTTGTTTTGTCCGATCTGGCCTATGCGGAGATCTATTTCGACGGGAATGCGCCGGTTTCCATGTTGCAGGCGCCCGGCGCCATGGATGTTACGGTGGAATTCACCTCTTTGAGCAAGACCTATGCGATGCCGGGCTGGCGCATGGGGTTCGCGGTTGGCAACGAGCGGCTGATTGCCGCCCTTGCCCGCGTCAAATCCTATCTCGATTACGGCGCCTTCACGCCCATTCAGGTTGCCGCCGCCGCCGCCCTCGACGGACCGCAGGAGTGTGTCGAAGACATTCGCGAAATTTACAGATCGCGCCGCGACGTTCTGGTCAAGTCCATGGCGCAGGCGGGCTGGGATATACCGCATCCCCCCGCCACGATGTTCGCCTGGGCGCCCATTCCTGAAAAATTCGCCGCTCTGGGCTCGCTTGAATTTTCGAAGCTGCTGCTGGAAAAGGCGGATGTGGCGGTCTCGCCGGGCATCGGGTTTGGCGAACACGGGGAGGGGTATGTGCGCATCGGACTGGTCGAAAACGAGCAGCGCATCCGCCAGGCGGCCCGAAACGTGCGCCGGTTCCTGAAATCCGCCGATGCGCTGCTCCATAATGTCATTGCCCATCCGGGCCGGCAGGCACGAGGGCGGCGGTCCTGATGAACGCGCCGCTCAGGCTTGGGATCGCCGGACTTGGAACGGTCGGCGCCGAGGTCATTCGCCTGGTGAGGCAAAGACGCGGGCAACTGGCGCAAACGACCGGGCGGACGTTTCAGATCACCGCCGTCAGCGCGGCCGACCGCACCAAGGATCGCGGCGTCGATATCGATGGCTATAGCTGGTACGATGACGCGGTGAGCCTGGCGCGCGATGGCGACATCGACGTATTTGTCGAGCTGATCGGCGGAGAAGACGGCGTGGCGCGCGCATCGCTCGAGGCGGCGCTGGCGGCGGGCAGGCCCGTGGTCACGGCCAACAAGGCGCTGCTGGCGGTGCACGGGGCCTCGCTTGCGCGCGCGGCCGAAGAGCGCGGTGTGGCGCTCAATTACGAAGGTGCTGTCGGCGGCGGCATTCCGGTCATCAAGGCTTTGCGCGAAGGTCTGGTGGCAAACCGGATCAGCCGCATTTCAGGCATCTTGAACGGGACCTGCAATTTCATTCTGAGCGCCATGGACAACGATCAGCGCGAATTCGCCGAAAGCCTGCGCGAGGCCCAGGATCTGGGCTATGCGGAGGCCGATCCCGCCTTCGATGTCGGCGGCTTCGATACCGCGCATAAACTGGCGATCCTCACCAGCCTCGCGTTCGGCACCGAGATTGCGGTTGACGATATTTATGTGGAGGGCATCGAAAACGTGTCCCTGCAGGATATCCGCGCCGCCGGCCAGCTTGGCTATCGCATCAAGCTTCTGGGTGTCGCGCAGGACACGGGCCATGGCATAGAACAGCGGGTTCATCCCGCCCTTGTGGCGAAATCATCGCCCATGGCGGAGGTTGCCGGCGTGTTCAACGCGGTGTCCCTGGCCGGCGATTTCGCGGGCGATCTCATGATCGAGGGGCTGGGTGCGGGTGCCGGGCCTACCGCATCGGCGGTCGTTTCCGATATCGCCGATATCGCGCTTGGCAACATGCGTCCTGTGTTCGGCCGTCCGGCCGCCGGCCTGGCCAAATACCGGCGCGCGCGCATGCGGGCCCATGAAGGGGGCTATTACATCGGTCTCCAGGTCTTTGACAGACCCGGCAGCGTTGCGGGCATTACCCAATGCATGGCCGATCAGGCGATATCGCTGGAAAGCATCATCCAGCGCGGCGGCGCGGCGCGCAGGGCCGCGGAAAGCGTCATGCCGGTGGCGCTGGTGAC
>JALURZ010000185.1 GCA_027058735.1 Hyphomicrobiales bacterium
CAGCGCGAAAAAGACCGGACCTGGTCGCGCGACAAGGCCCGGCTGCTGCGCGAAAAAGGCTAGCACAGGCCTGGGCGCATTGGGGGCACATGCAAACCCGGCGCTGGCCGCGCTGACGGTTTTGCCTGCCGGTCCGGGGCTGTAGCGCGATCTATTGCCGTTTCACCTCAACCGGCCCGCGCATCAGGATTTCGCGGCGCGGGTAGGGGATGTCTATATCGTTTTGCTTGAACGTGTCCCAAAGGGCGAGAAAGGCGTTGCCGCGAATGTTGGTGAGGCCTTTTTCCGGATCGCGGATCCAGAAACGCAGAACATAATCGACCGAGGAATCCCCGAAAGCGACGATATGGCAGACCGGCGGCGGCCTGTCGCTGACCCGCTCCAGTCCGGCGACCGCCGCGCAGGACAGTTCGCGCACCCGGTGGGGGTCGTTGTCATAGGAGGTGCCGAAACGGATGTCCTGGCGCACCGCCCGGTTCGTGAACGACCAGTTGATCACCTGCTGGGTGACGAAATCCTCGTTGGGTATGAGATATTCCTTGCCGTCGCGCGTGACGACGGAGACATAGCGCGCGCGCAGCGAGGAGATCCATCCAAAGGTTTCCCCAAGCGAGATGACATCGCCGGGCTTGATGGATTTGTCCATCAAGATGATGGTGCCGCTGATGAGGTTCGACACCACCTTTTGCAGCCCAAAGCCGATGCCAAGGCCGACCGCGCCGGAAAACACGGTGAGCGCCGTCAGGTCGATGCCCGTGGTGGACAGGGCGACGAGAAAGGCGACCGTGACGAGCACCGTCTTGACCACCTTGCCGATGAGAACCTGCAGCGAGGGTGTCAGTTCGCTCGCCTGGCGCAGGCGGCCATCTATGAAATCGGCCAGCGCGACCGCGCCCCAAAGCAGGGCGATCAGGAAAAAGGCGCCCTTGATGAGGACCAGCGGGGACAGGCGCAGGGAGCCGACCGTCAGGGCGACGGAATCCAGCGCGGAGGAAACCTCTCCCACCGTCCCGGAAATGTAGAGCGCGACAAGGATCCACAAGCCTATGGCGATCGCGCGCGCCAGCGCGCGGTTGCGCACGACCCGGGTGGCGACATGGATCAGAACCCAGGCGGCGACCAGTTCGGCGGCCAGCAGGATGAAGTAGCTGCGGCTGGGCCAGGACAGTTTTGCGATCACCGTGCCGGCGATCCACAAGATGGCCGCCATCAACAGCCAGCGCGTGCTGCGCAGCAAGGTCGCCACGACGCGCAGCAGCCGCGGGCGCTCGCGGATCTTGCGCGCCTGGGTTTCGAGGCGGGGCTCGATGAGCCGCGCCAGGCCGATGGCCAGCGCATAGCCCGCAGCGATGATGATGAACTGAACAAACGTCCACGGCGACAGAAACGGTTCAACGATTGTGAACAGCGCGTCGAGCCACGCGAGGATGAGTTGGGGGATATCCGGATCCCCGGTTAGATCGACTGGCTGTTCCGTCTTGTCCATGCCGGAGCCTTGCGACGAACTTCGTGCGGCGGACCGGCCGGTCCGCCGGAAAAACGGGCCGGCGTGAACGGCCTCGAAGGCCGAAACCCGCCCGATCCCCGGCGTGCCCGGGGTGTGATTCGTCCCTGGGCCAGTTTTTCGCGCAGATAGCCGGCGGTCAAGCGGCCTTGTGACCGCGATGGCGCCTCGGCCACCGGGCAGCGGAATTTTTTGGGGCCGCGCAATAGGATAATTTGCCCCTTCGTGGTAGTGGATAAACGTGACCCGGCGATCAAATTTGTATGACAGGGGGCTCGCGCAAGCGGCCGGATGGGTCTGAGGTGTTGGGTGTCGTGTGGGATGGAGTCTGGCTGACCGCCGCCGGGGGCGCCCGGTGAGGCGGCGGCTGGCGGCAGTGCCGGCCCTTGCCTGCGCCATTGCGCTCGGTGCGGCGAGCGCGGGCAGGGGCGCGAGCGACGCGGTATCGCTGTGCCTGGAGGGGGAGGATACGAAAGAGGCCCTGCCGGCCTGTTCGGAGGCCATTGACAGCGGCACGCTTGACGCGGAGCGGCTGAGCACGGTTTTCAACCGCCGGGGCGTCCTCAGATTCGCGCGCGGGTTGCCGGAAAAGGCGCTCAGCGATCTCACCGCTGCAATCGAGGCGGATGCGAACAACCATCGCGCGTTGCTGGACCGCGGTCTGGTGCATCAGCAGCAGGGACGGGTTCTGTTCGCCATCCGGGATTTCTCGCGGGCGATCGCCATGCGCCCCGACGACGCCGCGGGATTTTTCTACCGCGCGAACGCCTATGCCGCGAAAAAGCGTTTCACCCGCGCCATCAGCGATTTTGCCGCCGTTCTGAAACTCAATCCCGATCACGCATTGGCGCTTGCAGGGCGCGGCGGCGTGTTCATGCAACTGGGCCAGGGCGACAAGGCGCTTGCCGATTTCGACGCCGCGATCAAGGTGGCCCCGCGGCTGGCGATCGCCCATTTCGGGCGCGGTAGCGTTCTTGCCGGCCAGGGCAGGATCAAGCAGGCGATCCCCTCCTTTTCCGCCGCCATCAGCGCCGATCCGAAATATCTCGCCGCCTATACGCGGCGCGGCGCCCTGTATCGCCTGATCGGCCAGTCCGATCTCGCCATCGCCGATTTTACCCAGGTTCTGGAGCTCAATCCCGCCTTGCCCGGCGCCTTTGTCAACCGCGGTCTCGCCTATCACCTGCGCGGCGACATGCGCCAGGCCATCGAGGATTTCAGCGCGGCGATCGCACGGGCGCCGGACATGGCGGTGGCCTATCACAACCGCGGCGTCAGCCTTTCTGCGAGCGGACAACTCAAAAAGGCGATCGCGGATTTTTCAAGCGCCATAAGGATCAGGCCGGACTATGTCAGCGCGTATTACAATCGCGGCATCGCCCGGCGCCGCATCGGCAATTTCGAACAGGCCGTCGCCGACTATGGCAAGGCCATCGAACTGAAGCCCGGCAATCCCGATGCCTATAACAATCGCGCCTGGACCTATCTGAAATGGGGCAAGCCGGCAAAAGGCCTGGCCGACGCCAACAAGGCCATAGCGATGAATCCCGGCCATGCCGGATATCTGGACACGCGCGGTCACATATTCGAGGCTCTGGAAGAGAACAAGAAGGCTGTTGCGGATTTCCGCAAGGCGCTGGAACTTGCGCCGGAAATGAAATCGAGCAGGGATGGGCTGGTGCGGCTGGGCGTGGAGCCCGGCACGCCTTCGCCGGCACAGGCGCCGGCGGAAAAGAGCGAATAGACGCCCCCTTGCCGGAACGCGGCCGTGTTGACCGATTCTTCTCTTTGTCGCCATGCGCGCCTGGGGTAGAGTGAGGCTCCGGCCTTGCAAACATTCGCAATCCGGCAATACATATGATCCGGGCCGGCGCCTGTGCCGGCG
>JALURZ010000186.1 GCA_027058735.1 Hyphomicrobiales bacterium
GGGCGGCGCGGGCTTTTCCCTCCCCGCCGCCCGGGCCGCCAGGCGGCGCGCCCGGCCTGAATGCCTGGCGCAGGGTTGTGGCGGTCCTGAGCGCCGTTTTGATCGTGGTCTCCACGCTCGGGCTCGTTTCCATCGTGCTGGACGCCCTCGTGTCGGGCTGGGATCTGTGGCGGCTGGGCCGATTGGGCGCGCCGGTGGGGCTGGCGCTGGTCTGCGGGGTGCTCCTGTCTGGCTGGAGCCGCTGGCCGGCGGCACCGCTGCCCGCTCCGCCAGCCGCCGGGCGCAATGGCGGCGTGCTCAACCGGACCGGCAGCGAACGCGCGCTGGCAAGGGCGCGCGACGAGGCGGAGGCGGCCAGCCGGGCCAAATCCCGCTTTCTGGCCACCATGAGCCATGAGATCCGCACTCCCATGAACGGCGTGCTCGGGCTGACGGGTCTGTTGCTGGATACGGAACTCACCAAGGAACAACAGACCTATGCCCGCGCGGTCGAGCGCTCCGGGCGCGCGCTGATGACGCTGATTGACGAAATACTGGATTTTTCCAAGATCGAGGCCGGTGAGATCGTGCTGAATTGCGCACCCTTCGACCTTGCCGATCTCGTCGAGGGCGCAACGGAACTGCTGGCCCCCAAGGCCTATGAAAAAGACATCGGCATTTCGTGTTTTGTTGACCCGTCCATCCCTGAACGGTTGTGCGGTGACGAAGACAGGCTGCGGCAGGTCCTGCTCAATCTCACGGGCAATGCGATCAAGTTCACCAATACCGGCGGCGTTCGCATCGATGTCCGCCCGGCGGGGCCGGACCATCCAGGGCGCGATGAACCCGGCGGCGTCAGGTTGCGATTCCGCGTCACCGATACCGGGATCGGGATGCCCGCGGACGCGCTGGAGCGGGTATTTCACGAATTTCAGCAGGTCGATTCCACGCGCTCGCGCAAATATGGCGGCACCGGACTGGGTCTGGCGATCACCAGGCGGCTGGTTGAGCGCATGGGCGGGCGAATCGAGGTCGCGAGCGAGCCGGGCACCGGCTCTTCATTCTCCTTTGTCCTGTCGCTGCCGCCGGCGCCGGGCGACCGTCCGGTCGTGCCGCCAGGGCCGGTCCTCGGCCAGGATGTCCTGCTGGCAGGCCCCGACCCGCGCAGTGTCGCGGCCCTGGCGGACTACATTCGCGCTTTTGGCGCCACGGTGCACGGCATCTATGATCACGGCTCGAATACCGCTGCCATGACCGGCGAACCGCCATGCCCGGAAAGCCCCTGCGACCTGATCGTCGATCTTGATATCGGGCTGGACCGCGCCGGCCAGCTTGCCGGACGGTTTCGCGATGCCCGCGCCGGCGGCCGTGCCATCATTCTCATCAACCCCGACGATCGCGATTGTCTGGCGCAACTGAAACGCGGCGGCTTCAATGCCTATCTGATCAAGCCGGTGCGCCGCAGATCGCTGCTGAACCAGCTCACGGCCGCGCCGGAACGATATGAACGCAGCGGAGAAATCGCCAGCGATCCGGGCGATGAGGACAGAAACCGACCGGCGCCGGCGCGGCGCGCCGGCGCGGCGCGCCGGGCGCTGACCATTCTGCTTGCCGAAGACAACGAGATCAATGCGCTGCTCGCCGTTTCGATCCTCGAACATCGCGGCCATGCGGTCGTTCATGTGGAAAATGGCAGACAGGCGCTCGACGCCTTCCGCCGCTCGCTCGATGGCGGCGGCGCGGCCCGCGACGGAGATGCGCCCGCACCCTTTGATCTGATCTTGATGGACGTTCACATGCCCGAACTGGACGGCCTAGAGGCGACCCGGATGATCAGGAAGACTGAACGCGAGGTGTCCGGTTCGCGGCCCCCCACGCCGATCATCGCGCTTACCGCCAACGCTTTTCCTGAAGATCGCGACATCTGCCTGGCGGCGGGCATGGACGATTTTCTGACCAAACCCATCGAGCGTGACAGCCTTGACAGGCTGGTGGACACATGGTCGCGGGCGGCACGAAAAGACGCCTGAGCGGCCCGGTTCACCAGCCTGTTCCGCCATCGAACTTTCAAATAGGCCCTGTTTGTGACATTCTGCACGCTGCCGGCTGATACTGTGCGCGGATGCCAGCTTTCGTGGCCCCTTGGCAGGGATCGCGAAATCATTGCCACCGGCATGATGGATCGAGAGGCCAGGGATGACTTCGCAGACCTTGAAAGACGGTCGGAACCGCGCGTGGAATTCGGGCGCCGCCGATACTGCGGTGACCCCGCCGGGCATGTGCCTGGGCCGCAGGGGGTCTCTCGAAACCCGACTGGCGAATGGCGCTGAGGAAATCCTCGCCGCCCAGGCACTGCGCTACAAGGTCTTTTACGAGGAGCTTTCCGCCCAGCCCGACGAGGCGGCGCGCCGCGAAAAACGCGACAGCGACCGGTTCGACGAGATTTGCGATCATCTGCTGGTTATCGATCATGGCACATCGGCGCACGACAGATCCGCCATCCGGGTGTCCGATGGCGTGGTTGTGGGCACCTATCGATTGTTGCGCCAGGATGTCGCGGAGCGCACCGGCGGGTTTTACACCTCCAGCGAGTTTGACATCGCAACGCTGATCGAATCAAAGCCCGATCACAGATTTCTCGAACTTGGCCGCTCCTGCGTGCTGGCGCCCTACCGCACCCGGCCCACGGTCGAGTTGCTGTGGCAGGGGATATGGAACTTTGTCGAACTGCACAATCTGGATGTCATGCTGGGCTGCGCCAGCCTTGAGGGCACCAATCCGGACCTTCTGGCCCTTGAACTGAGCTTCCTGCACCACAGGTTCCGGGCGCCCCGGGAATGGCGCGTCAGCGCTCTCGCCCGGCGCTATGTGGAGATGAACCGGATGCCCGCGGATGCGATCGATCTGCGCAAAGCCATGCGCGCGCTGCCGCCTCTGATAAAGGGATATCTGAGGCTGGGCGCCTATATCGGCGATGGCGCCGTGGTCGACCACCAGTTCGACACCACCGATGTTCTGATCATTCTGCCGGTATCCGCCATCGATCCCAAATATGTCGCCTATTTCGGGTCCATCTAGCCGTGGTGCCTCAACAGGTTGTCCCGGTTCGGGCCGGGGCGACTGATTGGCGTCTGATTTTTTATTCCGCCATGGGGGCGATGCCAATTATAAAGATGTGACCAAGGAGGGAGGTCGGCGGCGCGTTCATCGGAAGTGTTGTAGGCGCGGGCGTAAGCCCATTCCCTTAGTGCAGTCTGGATAAAGCGTTCGGCCTTGCCATTGGTTTTTGGCGTGTACGGTTTTGTTCTGATGTGCTTGATCTTCAGATTACGGCAGGCGTTGGCGAACGCCCTCGATTTGTAGCACGGGCCGTTGCCGGTCATGACGCGCTCGGCCTTGACACCGA
>JALURZ010000187.1 GCA_027058735.1 Hyphomicrobiales bacterium
GGTGGCGGTTGGAACCGCTCACACGGCTACGGTCGCGAGCAGATCACACACCTCGCGCTGGCTGACAAGCTGGTCAAGTCCAACGCCAGCCTCAACCGCGCCGAGGCGGCCTTCCTGGCCGCAACCGGGCGGGGGGCCGGCGGGTTCGGCTCGTCCGGCGGCATGGAATAGGGATCGGGCGCGGTGACCGCAGACACACTCAGCGATGAAGAACTCGAACGCTACGCCCGCCATATCCTGCTGGCACAGGTCGGCGGCCCGGGCCAGCGCGCCCTGAAACGCGCGCGCGTGCTGGTCGTTGGCGCGGGCGGTCTGGGATCGCCGGCCATTCTTTATCTCGCCGCCGCCGGTGTCGGCACCATCGGCATCATCGACGATGACCGGGTCGCCCTGTCCAACCTGCAACGCCAGATCATTCATGGCACCGGCACGATCGGGACGCCGAAGCCGGAAAGTGCCGCCAAGGCGGTCGCGGCCCTCAACCCCCATGTGAGGGTCGAGACCCATTACCAACGGCTGGGCGCGAACAATGCGCCCGAGGTGATCGGGCACTATGACATCGTGCTCGACGGCTGTGATAATTTCGCGACCCGCTATCTGGTCAGCGATGCCTGCTATTTCGCGAAGAAACCGCTGGTTTCGGCCGCGGTTGCCCAGTTCGACGGGCATGTCACGACATTCAAGCCCTATGCGAGGGACGACGATGGCGCGCCGTTGCCCAGCTACCGCTGTTTCGTGCCCGAAGCGCCGCCGCCGGGCCTGCTGCCGAGCTGCGAGGAGGCCGGCATTCTCGGCGCCCTGACCGGCATCATCGGGTCCATACAGGCGATCGAGACCATCAAGGAGATCATCGGCATCGGCAAGGGGCTGGCGGGCCGCCTGCTGATCTATGACGCGCTGGAGGCCCGCACGCGGATGATCGCGCTCCCCTGGCGCGCGGACAACCCGCTGAACGGGGAAAATCCGACTATTCACGATCTCTCGGCGCATGAGAATGCCGAAGGGCCATGATGCGTGAAACCGGCACGCGGGGCTTTTTTCGGTTGCGCCGTGACGGGACTCGCGGTCTATTCACCGCTCCGACACGCATTTGGATATTCCGACAGCCAGAGAGGTCAAGGCGGTGGCGTATGAAAACATTCTGGTCGAAACCAGAGACAAGGTAGGGCTGATCACCCTCAACCGGCCAAAGGCGCTGAACGCGCTCAACCGCGAACTGATGAGCGAACTGGCCCAGGCGCTCGGCAGGTTTGAGGACGACCCGGCCATTGGCTGCATGGTGCTGACCGGCAACGAAAAGGCCTTTGCGGCAGGCGCCGACATCAAGGAGATGCAGGAAAAATCCTTCATGGATGTCTATCTGGAGGATTTCATCACCCGCGACTGGGAGCGTCTGGCGGGCGCCCGCAAACCGGTCATCGCCGCGGTCGCGGGCTATGCGCTGGGGGGGGGCTGCGAACTGGCGATGATGTGCGATTTCATCCTGGCGGCCGATACGGCGAAATTCGGGCAGCCCGAAATCAACCTCGGCGTCTTGCCCGGCGCCGGCGGCACCCAGAGGCTGACCCGGTTTGCCGGCAAGTCGAAGGCCATGGAAATGATCCTTACCGGGCGCACCATGGATGCCGCGGAAGCCGAACGCGCGGGCCTGGTGAGCCGCGTCGTGCCGGCCGATACGCTGATCGATGAGGCGGTCAAGGTGGCCAATGTCATTGCCGGCTTTTCCCTGCCCGCCGTGCTGATGGCCAAGGAGGCGGTCAACCGGGCCTATGAGACGACGCTGGCCGAAGGGGTGCGTTTCGAGCGCCGGCTGTTCCATTCCTCGTTCGCCACCGAGGACCGCACCGAAGGCATGGCGGCCTTCGCCGAAAAACGCACCGCCCAATTCAAGAACAGATAGCGCCCGCGGGCGCGCCGCAGGACCGGGCCGGGCGGGCAGATCAGGGACGCGGACGTTGTTGACGCTGTTTGACGGCCTCGCTATAACCCGCCAGTCGGTGCATGCGCCCGGCGCCACGAGGATCGCCGCGGACACCCTTTGCGCGCGCGTCAGGGCGCCCGGGCGGTGGCGCATCACTTCGATGGCATATATCGGCGGCAGCGGATACTGGCAGCAGCGGATACTGGCAGCAGCGGACAAAGAGGCGCCCAGCATGGCGAATACAAGTTCGGCCAAGAAGGCCATTCGCAAGATCCAACGACGCACCGAAGTCAACCGGGCGCGGCGTGGCCGCATGCGCAGTTCCATCAGGGCCGTGGAGGCCGCGATCGCCAGCGGCGACAAGGAGGCTGCCGCTCTGGCCCTGAAGACGGCACAGCCGGAAATCATGCGCTCGGCCCAATGCGGCGTCATTCACGCCAATGCGGCGGCGCGGAAGATCTCGCGTCTGTCCAGGCGCATTAAGGCGCTCGCCTGACTGCGCGGAATTGACACAGCTTTGCCGCAACACCTTGTCCGCCGGGCCTGCCGCGCAAGATCGCGGCTGGAACCTGTAAGACAAATCTGTTGCAAAACAACGGCTTATTGACAAAGGCGAAATGGGGTTTCGATTCCGGGGTCCCGCAGCCCGGGAACCGGCCGCCGAATCGTAAAAAATTCGGCGGATTTCCGGGAGATTTCACACCTTTTCAAAAAGCTCTGTAGCTGATTGATTCACCACACAATTGTCGACTTGTCCGCGCCGTTGAAGGCCGGTTCGGCGGGCGATTTTCTTTGATCCGCCTACGGACCGTGTCGATTCAGCGCTTGAAACATCCTGACGACCTGTATTAGAGTATCCGTACGTTCAAGATCTTTTGAACTGCATTCACAATAAAACGGGGCGAGTTCTCTGCCTCACTGTTTTAGTGGGAAGCAATTCCTGCTATATGGTTAGTATTGGCGTAACTACTACTGACCGGCGCGGAGAATTGGCTGATGCATGATTTTGGCAACGGACGCGCTGCGGCGGCAGGGTTGGCGGAGCATTTGTCGTGCCTGTCCGGCGCCGCGGGCATGCCCGCCGGGTGCTCCGGCGCGCGGATGGCCGGCATGAGCGACAAAGGACGGCGGTGCGGTTTGCACCCATGACCTGGGATACAGGCATGACTTGAGGCGAAGGTCGCATGGGCCGACCCGGAACCGGAGTGCCCCCCTTGTCGGGGGGCAATCCACGCCAGTCGGGGGGCAATCGGGCTCGTCGGGCGGCATTCGCGCCGGTCGGGCGGCAATGGCGCCGGTCGGGCGGCAATCGCGCCGGTCGGGCGGCAATGGCGCCGGTCGGGCGGCAATCGCGCCGGTCGGGCGGCAATCGCGCCGGTCGGGCGGCAATCGCGCCGGTCGGGCGGCAAGAAGTACAGACAGGGGGCTACGGGGGCAAATGGGAAATTTGGGCCGGG
>JALURZ010000188.1 GCA_027058735.1 Hyphomicrobiales bacterium
CGCTGAGGCTGGCGAACCGCACCTGGGTGCCGGCCATGGTGCCGTGGCGGGCCAGCGAGGACGGTTTTGTCACCGATGAGGTGATCGCCTGGTATGAACGCCTTGCGCGCGGGCGGCCCGGCGCGCTGGTGGTCGAGGCGACCGGCATCCGCGATATTCCAAGCGGCCCGCTGCTGCGCATCGGCGATGACCGGTTTTTGCCGGGGCTTGAAAAACTGGTGCGCAGCGTGGCGCGGGCGAGCGGCGGGGAGACCCGGCTGCTGATCCAGTTGATCGATTTTCTGACCGTGCGCCGCCGCCCGACCCGGGAAAAATTCTTCACCCGCCATCTGAAAATCACCGACGCCCACCGCGAAGCGCTGGACGCGCGGGGTTTAAGCGAAAAAGAGGTGCGCGCGCGCCTTTTCGAGCTGCCCGAAGCGCGTCTGCAACAGGTGCTGTCGCCGCGCGAGCTGGAAACCCTGAACAAGGGCTATCGCGAGCGGGTCACGGACATGCATCTGGCGTCCGTTCGCGATCTGCCCAGACAGCTGCCCGCGCTGTTCGCCGATGCCGCATTGCGCGCGCAAAAGGCGGGTTTCGACGGGGTCGAGCTGCACTATGCCCACGCCTATACCATGGCCTCCTTCCTGTCGGCGCTGAACACCCGTGACGATGGCTATGGGGGGTCTCGGAGAAATCGCGTGCGGCTGCCCCTCGAAGTGTTCGCCCGGGTGCGCGAGACGCTCGGCGGCGACACCGTGGCGGGCTGCCGCTATCTCAGCGAGGAGTGTATCGCCGGCGGCAACACGCTTGAGGATTCGGCGTTTTTCGGTGTCGAATTCGCCCGCGCCGGCATGGATTTTCTGTCGCTCTCGCGCGGCGGAAAGTTCGAGGATGCCAGGCAGCCCGCCATAGGTGCCGCCGTCTATCCCTATACCGGCCCGTCGGGCTATGAGTGCATGCCTTCCTATATCTCCGATGAACAAGGCCCCTTCGGGCGCAATGTGGAACCGGCAGCGCTCATCAGGCGGGCGGTGCGCGCGGCCGGCTTCGACACGCCCATCGTCGTGACCGGCGGCATCCACGGCTTTGCCCAGGGCGAAGCCATCCTCGCCGCCGGGCAGGGCGACATCATCGGTGCCGCGCGCCAGTCGCTGGCCGATCCGGACTGGTTCCTGAAACTGCGTTCGGGGCGCGGGCACGAAGTACGGGTCTGCGAATATACCAATTATTGCGAAGGCCTCGACCAGAAGCACAAACAGGTGACCTGCAAATTATGGGACCGGCTGGCGCTGGACGAGCCGGGCGTGCGCATGGCCAGCGACGGCAAACGCCGCCTCGTCCCTCCGGACTGGATGCAAACACAATCATAAGCGGACTTGTGTGTCCGCCTAATGCACCTGCCAGGTATGGCCCTCGCGCAGGCTGGTTTCGATGCGTTTCTTCAGTTCGCCGGCAGGCGGCAGGGTAATCGTCTCGCGCACGCGGCCTTTGCCGGGCTCGCAGTAGATCACACCAAGGGCGACCGGATAATGCGGGCCCTCCATGGCGCACAGCAATCCGGCCAGCGCCGGATTGGTTTCGTCGTGAATCAGAATATCCGCCTCGCTGATGCCGTTCGAGCCGATCTCCACCACTTCGAGGCGCAGCCGTTTAGCATCAAGCCGCAGCCCCCGGGTCCTGTCCTTGCCGAAGATCAGCGGCTCCCCGTGAGAGACCTTGATCCGGGCGTCGGCGGCCACCGCCTTTTGGGTGATGTTTTCAAACACCGCGTCGTTATAGACAATGCAGTTTTGCAGGATTTCGACAAAGGCGGTGCCGCAATGGGCCCGGGCGCGCCTGAAAATCTCGACCAGATCGCTTTGCGCCACGTCATAGGAGCGCGCGACAAACCGGGCGCCCGACCCAAGCGCGAACAAGGTGGCGTGCACCGGTCTTTCCACCGACCCCTTCGGTGTCGTCGGCGAGCGCGTGCCGATCCGCGATGTCGGTGAGGCCTGCCCCTTGGTGAGGCCGTAGATCTCGTTGTTGAACAGCAGGTAGGTGAGATCGATATCGCGGCGCAGCAGGTGCAGCAGGTGGTTGCCGCCGATGGACAGGGAATCCCCGTCGCCGGAAATCACCCACACATCGAGATCGCCATTGGCCAGCTTCACACCCGTCGCGATCGCCGCGGCGCGGCCGTGGATGGTGTGAAACCCGTAGGTGTTCATGTAATAGGGAAAGCGCGCGGCGCAGCCGATGCCGGAAACGAAAACAGTCTGCTCCGGGTCCGCCTGCACCTCGGCGAGCGTCTTCTGGACCGCTTTCAGGATCGCATAATCGCCGCAGCCCGGACACCAGCGCACGTCCTGGTCGCTGGCATAATCCTTGAGTTTCAGCGGCGTCTGATCGCTCATGATTTCATCTCGCCAATGAGCCGCATCACGGCGGCTTCGATGTCGGAAACCCGGAACGGCTTGCCGGAGACCTGCGGCAGGCTCACCACATCGATGAGTAACTCCGCGCGAATGAAGGCGGCCAGTTGTCCATTGTTCATTTCGGGAAGGAGCACCTTGTCAAAACGGCGCAGCAGTTGCCCGAGATTGTTCTGCAACGGCCAGATATGGCGTAAGTGCACATGGCTGACGGACACATCGTTCTCGCGCAATTTGATCACCGCGCGGCTGATGGGGCCATAGGTCGATCCCCAGCCGAGCACCGCGACGCGCCCGCTGTCCGGGCCCGTGTCGGCTCTGGGCTCCGGGTAGCGCTCGGCCACGCGGCGGATTTTTTCCGCCCGCAGATCGGTCATGCGCTGGTGATTGTCGGGATCATAGGAGACATCGCCCGTGACATCGGCGCGCTCCAGCCCGCCGATCCGGTGAACGCCCCCTGCGGTGCCCGGCGCCACCCAGCGCCGCGCCAGGGTGTCGGGGTTCCGGGCAAAGGGATGAAACGGATCGGGCAGCGCGCCCGCGTCAGGCTCCATGCGCGCCAGATCGTCCATGTCGGGGATGCGCCAGGGCTGCGAGGCATTGGCCAGAAACCCGTCCGTCAGGACAATGACCGGTGTCATGTAACGCACGGCGATGGCCATGGCCTCGCGCATCGTGTCAAAACAGTCGCCCGGCGTGGCCGGGGCCAGCACCACCAGGGGCGCATCGCCATTGCGCCCGTAGACCGCCTGAAACAGATCGGACTGTTCGGTCTTGGTGGGCAGGCCGGTGGAAGGCCCGCCACGCTGCGCATTGACGAGCACAAGCGGCAGTTCCGCGGCCACGGCCAGCCCCAGGGCTTCGGTTTTCAGCGCCACGCCGGGGCCGGAACTGCCGGTCATGCCCAGCTTGCCCGCATAGGACGCGCCGATGGCCGCGGAACTGCCGCTTGTGC
>JALURZ010000189.1 GCA_027058735.1 Hyphomicrobiales bacterium
ATATCAGGGTGCCAATCGCCCGGGTATCGACCCGATTTCACATCGCGGTGAAAGGAAGAATACGGCCAATCGCTGATCTCTTCAACCAAGCCGTGTTTCACCGGATTATAGTAACAATAATCCACATGACGCCTATAGTCCTCTTCATCCCGGATGGCATGTTCCCAAAAGCGGCGCTGCCAGATACCGCGCTCACCGCGCGCTTTACGCACATTTGAGCGCCACTCTGTTGTTGGGATAGCCTTGGAGAACAAAGATTTTATCCTGCGCCATCGCATGGAGAAATCAGAATCATCGGGTGGCAAAGTCCAAACGGCATGAATGTGGTCAGGAAGGATCACAATGGCGTCTGTTTGAAAAGCGTGACGGCGTCTGGTTTCCCGAAAGGCTTCGCGCAGAGATTCTATGTGGTCGGTCAGCAAGCTGGCCTTGCGGTTCAGCAGATTAACTGTAAAGAACCAGCAGCCACCGGGTATGAAGGCGCGGCGATAATTTGGCATTTGTGGAGTATAGCTGAAGGGATTGATGGCGCAATTCATTGCGCCCTACAATTCGCATTATGGAACGCTCAATGTGCCGGCCTTCATCCGAGTCCCCGCTACTGGCTGGCCCAGATGATGCGGGCGATCCATTCGACGTCTTCGGTGGCCAGCGTGCGGTCTTCGTGGGCGGGGTTGAAGGAGACCAGGTCCAGGGTGCCGGCGGTCTGGCGGGCCAGCATCTTGGCGAGAATCTCCCCGCTCACCGTTTTGACCACCACCCGGTCGCCACGGCGCACCCCGGCGGCCGGCGAAACGATGATGACATCGCCATCGCGGTAGACCGGCGCCATGCTGTCGCCGCTCACCTCCAGGGCATAGACATTTTCATCGCGCAGTTGCGGGAAGGCAACCTGCTCCCAGCCTTCGCCCACGGGAAAGCCGCCATCGTCGAAAAACCCGCCGCTGCCGGCCTGGGCCAGCCCGATCAGGGGGATCAGCCGCGCGCCATAGCCGGCCTCGCCGCCGGCCCGGGAGACGAGGGCTGAAAATTCCTCGAAGCTGGCGCTCGTCGCATCGAGAATTTTTGCCAGACTCTCCGTGCTCGGCCAGCGCTTGCGCCCGTCCGGGGTCTCGCGCTTTGATTTGTTGAAGGCGGTGGCATCCAGCCCCGCCAGCCGCGCCAGCCCGGAGGCCGAAAGCTGATGACGCTGCGCCAGCGCATCGATGGCGCCCCAGATCTGCCGATGCGAAACCATGCCCCTTAAGACTTTTATCTCTGAATAGCGAAATTTTCCTATCAACCGCCGTACAATAGGAAATTATACCTGCAAATGGCGAAATGTCCAGCGCATGGCCCTCGATAACCGTGGCTTTGCTGGTTGACAGCGCCACCGGGCGCGCTATCGCTCTGGGTGCAGCACGCGGGCGGGACCTTATCGTTATGGACGCGATCATCTATAAGATCTGCACCAGGGAAGACTGGCGCCAGGCAGAAAAACGCGGGCGCTATGACGGCTCGCCCGCCGATCGGGCGGACGGCTATATTCATTTTTCCACGGCCTCACAGGTGAGCGAGACCGCCCGCAGGCATTTTGCCGGAATGAGCGATCTGGTGCTGATCCATGTCGATGCGGGCGCGCTTGGGGGCGCGCTCAGATGGGAGCCATCGCGCGGCGGCGACCTGTTCCCTCATCTATATGCGCCCCTGCCCCTGTCGGCTGTGCGATCGAAAGAACGGTTTATATTGGGGAGCGCGCCGTCTTGGCTGACATGATTTTCCGTCTTGCGCGCCCGCTGCTCGCCGCGCTTGATCCCGAAACCGCCCATCGCGCGACCATACGCGCACTAAAGGTCGGTCTTTACCCGCGCCGCCGCAATGACCGGAACCCCGCGCTGCGGATCGAGGTTGCCGGTCTCGACTTTCCCAATCCCCTCGGCATCGCCGCCGGGTTCGACAAGGACGGCGAGGTGGCCGGCGCCTTGTTGGGGATGGGCTTCGGGTTTGCAGAACTTGGCACCGTCACGCCCAGGGCGCAGGCGGGCAACCCGCGCCCGCGGCTGTTCCGCCTCAATGAGGATCAGGCGGTCATCAACCGCATGGGCTTCAACAACAAGGGCCACAATGCGCTGCGCCGCCGGCTCGCGGCGCGGGCGGGAAAGCCGGGCCTTCTCGGCGTCAATATCGGCGCCAATGCGGCCGCTGCCGACAGAATCGCGGATTATTGCCGCGGTCTTGAGACGTTTTACGATGTCGCGCGCTATGTCGCGGTCAACATTTCCTCGCCCAATACGCCGGGACTGCGCAATCTGCAGGAGCGCGGCGCGCTTGAGGAACTGATGCAGGCCTTGCTCGCAACCCGCGCGGGCCTTGCCGAAAGGGCCGGGCGCAGCGTGCCGGTTTTTCTCAAACTGTCGCCGGATCTGAGTTCAGCAGAACTGGATGACGTTCTCGATGTGGCCCTTGCCCGCGGGGCCGACGGCCTTATATTGACCAATACGACGGTCAGGCGCGATGGCCTGCGGAGCGCCCAAGGGTCCGAGGCCGGCGGTCTTTCGGGCCGGCCGCTGCTTGCGCCCTCGAGCGGAATGCTGGCGCATGCCTGGCGCGCGACCGGCGGGCGGATCCCGCTCATCGGGGTTGGCGGCATCGCCAGCGCGCGCGATGCCTATGCCAAGATCAGGGCCGGGGCGTCGCTGGTTCAGCTCTACACGGCCCTGGTCTATCAGGGGCCGGGACTGATCGGGCGCATTCTCGACGGGCTGGGCGAGGCGCTTGTGCGGGACGGCTTTGGTTCGATAGAAGAGGCGCGCGGCACCTGCGCGCAGCAGGCCGGCCCCGGCAGAACGCGGAGAAACGGAACATGAGCACGACCATCTATCACAATCCGCGCTGTTCGAAATCGCGCGCCACCCTCGCGCTGTTGCGCGAGCATGGTGTTGAACCGGAGATTGTCGAATATCTCAAACACGCGCCCGGCGCCGATGAGCTGCGCGATGTGCTGGCCAAACTTGGCGCGCGCCCGCGCGACATCCTGCGCAAGGGCGAGGCGGTGTACAAGCAACTGGGGCTTGGCGACGAAGCCCTGAGCGATGAGGCGCTGATTGAGGCCATGGTCGCCCACCCGATCCTGATCGAACGGCCCATCGTCGTGACCGGTGACAGGGCGGCGCTTGGACGCCCGCCCGAAGCGGTCCTGGAGATATTGTAGATGCAGCACGGGATGGATCCTTGTTCCTAGGCGATCTGGATACGCGGTCACGCGATGTGTTCCGCCGGCTGGTGGAGACCTATCTGGAGACCGGCGATCCGGTCGGCTCGCGCACCATCAGCCGCACCCTGCCCGACCGGATCGCCGGTCTCCAGAT
>JALURZ010000190.1 GCA_027058735.1 Hyphomicrobiales bacterium
ATCCTGAGCGGCGTCTATCTGCGGCTGGGGGCGGGCACCGCCGCGCTGCGGGCGCTGGAGCAGGCCCGCGCCCTGAAGCCGGACGATGCGGACATTCTAGCGACCTATGGCGAGGTGTGCCGCGAAGAACGCGAATTCGAAGCCGGCGCGCAGGCGTTGCGCGCGGTATCGAAGCGCGCGCCCGCCCTGCACGGCGCGCGCTTCGCACTGGGCAACTGCCTCACGCATCTTGGGGATCTGAAGGCGGCGGCGGGCGCATTTGAAGCGCTCATCGAGACCGGCCAGTGTTCCATAGATGTGCTCTATGCCTTGAGCCAGCTTCCCGCCAGGGTGGTGAAGAGCGATATTCTGGCGCTGTGCGATGAACTGGAAGCCAGCACCAAAGCGCCCACGAAAGAGTTCGATTGCCTGCTTGCGCTGACCCGGGGGGCCGCCCATGACCAGGCCGGCAATCATGCGCTGGCCTGGAAACATTTCGTTGCCGGCAACCGGCCCGTTCATGCCGCGGTGCGCAAGGTCCGCCGCCAGGACCGCGACCTGGAGGCCTTTTTTCTGAACGGCGTCCGCAACGCCAGATTTCCCGAAGTGCCCGCCGCTTCGCTGAAGCAATCCGGAAAACCGGTCTCGCTGTTCATCATGGGGGCGTCGCGATCGGGAAAGACGACCCTTGAAAAACTGCTCGCCTCGCACGCGAAGGTGAAACGCGGCTATGAAAATCCGATCGTTGAAAATGCGGTGCGCCGGGCTTTCCAGTCGGCGGCGCTGCCGACCCGCGAGCGGATTTTCGAACTGCCGCCGCCGCTGGATCAGAAATTCCGCCAGTTCTATGGCGAGGAACTGGCGCGCCGCGCCGGGTCGGCGCGCGTTTTCACCAATACCCACCCCGCCCATATCGTCGGCGCGCTCCGTCTCGCCGCCGTGCTGCCGGACGCGCGGTTTGTGTTTGTCAAGCGCGACATCAACGACATGGCTTTGCGGATCTTCATGAAGCGGTATATTTCAGGCAACAGTTATGCCTATGATCTCAACCAGATTTTTGCGCATGTGCGCTGGTATGAGGCGATGATCGATGCGGTTTCAGGCATTATTCCCGACCGTTCGCTCGTGCTGGCCTATGAGGATGTCATCGCCGATCCGGCGAGTGCTGTCGCGGCGGTGGCGAAACTGTGCGCCGTGGGCCGGACGAGGAAAGCCCTGCCGAAGCCTGGCGACGACCGCGGCTGCGCCGCGCCTTATGCGGAATTCATGCTTGGGGCGACGGGAGGCTGAAAAACACCCGGCGCGGACGCCGCGCGCCCGGGGGGTGCGACCCCGGGGGTGCGAGTTGTCCGGATCAATGGAGGTCCTGATATGTATCTCAGAGCAATGGCGGCGCTGTTTTTCAGTGCCTTCGCCGTCGTCGGCCATGCCGGTCAACCCTCGCTCGAGCCGGCGATGGTGCTGATCCCGGCCGGCAGCTATCCGATGGGGTCCGATACCGGGCCGGCCAGCGCGCGCCCGGCGCACCGCGTATCGCTGCGCGCGTTCCTGGTCGATGTCAACGAGACGACCAACGCGCAGTTCGCGGCCTTTCTCAACACGTTGAACGTAACGGCCAGGCGGGACGTGGGCGTGGGCGATCTGCGCCCGGAGGATGTCGAGGGGCCGGACGCCGACCGCCTGTGGGGCGGCAGCAGCGGCACCGCGCGGGCGTTTATCGAGATGGATGATGCCGATGCCGGCATCGTGATCGTCAACGGCCGTTTCGTGCCCGCCCCGGGCGCGGCCGACCGGCCGGCCGCCGAAAGCACCTGGCCGGGCGCGGTGGCGTTCTGCAAGTGGCGCCATGCGCGTCTCTTGACCGAGGCCGAGTGGGAAGCCGCCGCGCGCGGCCGGGAAGGGCGCCTCTATCCGTGGGGCGCCGCGCCGCCGACGCGCGAGCGCGCCGTCTTCGCGCGCGCCGCGACCGGGCCCGTGGGCCGCCGCCCGGCGGGAGCGACGCCGCAGGGCGTGTTCGATCTGGCGGGCAATGTGGCGGAATGGACAAGCAGCCTGTTCAGGCCCTACCCCTATGATGCGGCGGACGGGCGCGAGGACATGACCGTCGATGGCGAGCGCGTCACGCGCGGCGGCGACTACACCTATGATGTCGCGCCGGAGCGGCTTACCGGTTTTTTTCGCGATGGCTTTTCGCGCGAGCCCGGCCGGGGCCACCGCCATATCGGCATCCGCTGCGCGAAAGACGTGCCATGATACGCCATGAGTCGCCGCTGGCGCGTTGCAGGGGCGATGCGGCCGGGTTTCGCGGCGCCGCCCGAAGATCTTGAGGCTGCCTGAGCATGACGATAACGCCGATCTATGCGGGTGCGCTGACGCTCATTTTCCTGTGGCTGACGCTCAATGTCACGCGCTCGCGCGGGGCGAGCGGGGTCAGCCTCGGCGATGGCGGCGATCCGCTGCTGCAACGGCGCATTCGCGCCCATGGCAATTTCGCGGAATACGTTCCCCTGGCACTTGTTCTGATCGCCCTGGCCGAGTTCGGCGGCGCCTCGCCGTGGCTGCTGCACGCCCTGGGGCTGACCCTCACGGTCGCGCGCCTCATGCATGGCTTTGCGCTTTCCTCGCTCACCTTGCGGCCGGTCCATCGCATCGGCGGCGCGGCATTGACCCTGATCGTCCTGTTGGTTGCCGCCATCTGGTGCCTGCAATATGGCATCCGCATATTGCAGGGTCCGTAAGGGGGAGATTTTCCTTTGCCTCGAAGGCCCATGATCGCGCAGAGTGGAACAATCGGGCGCGAGGCTTTAAGGGGCGGGACTCATGAGTGGTCACGGCTATGAAGGCGGCAGGCTCAATCTGCCGTTCGTCGGATTGCCGACATTCGCCAAGTCGCCGCTGGTGAGCGACTGGGAGGCGATCGGGGCCGATGTCGCGGTGCTGGGCGCGCCGTTCGATTTCGGCACCCAGTACCGCGCCGGGGCGCGGTTCGGCCCGCGCGCCATTCGCGAGGCCTCGACGCTGTTTTCCTTCGGCCATGGCGGCGCCTATGACCACGAGGACGATGTCACCTATCTGGCGCCGGACACGGTGCGGATTGTCGATATCGGCGATGCCGACATTGTCCACACCGACACCGAAACCAGCCATGCCAATATCGAACTGGGGGTGCGCAAGATCCTCCACGCCGGCGCGCTGCCACTGGTGCTGGGTGGGGATCATTCGATCAATATCCCGTGCGTGCGCGCCTTTGAAGGCCACGGCCCGGTGCACATCGTCCAGATCGACGCTCATCTCGATTTTGTCGATGAGCGCCACGGGGTCACCGCCGGTCATGGCAATCCCATGCGCCGGGCAGCCGAATGCGGACACGTGAGCGGGCTGACCCAGCTTGGCATCCGCAATGTGTCCTCGACCGCGCGCGAGGGCTATGAGGACGCCCGGAAATTCGGCTCCGACATTGTTTCCGTGCGGCAGTTTCGCGCCCTGGGCGGCGAGGCCGTGCTTGAACGCATTCCCGCCGGCAAACGCTATTATGTCACCATCGACATCGACGGGTTCGACCCCTCGATCGCGCCGGGCACCGGCACGCCGAGCCATGGCGGTTTTGCCTATTACGAAGTGCTCGAACTGATGCAGGGCCTGAGCCGGCGCGGCGACATTGCCGGCATCGACCTGGTCGAGGTGGCGCCGGACCATGACCCATCAGGCATCACCGGGATTCTCGCCGCGCAATTGCTGATGAACATGCTGGGGTTCATCTTTCACGCCAGGGCGGGCGAGGCTGACCTCGGCGGGTGACAGGCGGGTTCGCGCCCGTGTTCATCATTTTCCACATGATCGCGTGGATCAGGCTGCGCGGCGAAGCGGTCGCCTGAACGCCGCCTGCGGGCGGCGGTCGTCAGGGATATCGGGGATGCCCGCCTCATCCGCGACGTGAAACCGGATATTGACACGCGCGCCAAAGACTGGTGCGCTGCGCGAATTGGGGGTTAAGGCGGATGAACGTGGAGATGATCAAACGGGCGAACAATACCGATCCCGCCGGGGCCAAGACCGCGATTCTCGACTACTGCACCCGCAAGGGCGCGCTGGTTGCAGGCGTGGCCGATCTGGATGCGGTTGAGCGCATCTGCCCGCCGGGGCACCGCCCCAGCGATATCATGCCGCGGGTCAAATCCGTCATTTCGCTGGGGGTTGGCGGGCAGACGCAAGGGGCCTGGAGCGTGCCGGCCAAGGCGCTGGGCTATTTCGGCTCCACCGAACAGCGCGCCTATACGATCTCCTATGGCCTGGCATTTTTTATCGAGCGCAAATTCCAGACGCGCTCGATCTATTGCCCGCCGGACATGGACCCGGATTCCGGTCCGCGCGTGCCCCTGCAGAGTCTCAAGGTACATGCGGAAATGGCCGGCATCGGCGCCCGCTCGCTGGCCGGCGACATTCTGCTGCATCCGGAGTTCGGCTATATGTATTTTGCTTCCGTCTTCACCGAGCTCGAACTGGAACCGGACGGGCCGATGGAGGAAAATCCGTGCCCCGCGCCTTCCTGCGTGGCCATGTACAGGAAAATCGGCCGCACGCCGTGCATGAAATTCTGCCCCGTTCAGTGCCTCGACGGCGAGGTCGCCGAGGACGGCTCCCAAGGGGTCATGCGCTATGATATGGCGGCCTGTGCGGAAATGACCCAGCAATACGAGACCGTGCCCGCCGCGATCATGAATGCGATCAGTGCGCAGGATAGGAACGAACGCGAGGATGCGCTGTTCGATCCCGACAACAAGATGCTGTGGTACAAGATGTCGGTGGGCTCCGGCGGGCTGCTGGCGCAATGTTTCGAGTGCATGCGGGTGTGCCCGCTCGCCACCCGGGCGCCGCTGGCCGATCCCATCGCGCGGGCGCAACAATCCGCCCTCAGCGACGCAGCGGAATAGTTCGCGCCATGGCTCGAGGTCTCTCCCGCGCGCAGATCGGCGTCACCGAACAGATGATCGAGACTTTTGGCGATGCGATCTTTCGCATGAGCCACAACGACCAGGTGCGCCAGGGCGATCCGTATCGCAAGCTGGACTGGCCGGAAATTGACCGCCAGCGCGAAGCCATGGGGCTGAGCGATGCGCAGATCGCGGAGCGCATCGGCCTGACCCGCAATCAGGTGCTGTTCATCCGCACAGCACTGGAGCGCCGCCGCTTTCGCACCGGCCACTATGCCCGCCTGCTCGACCTTGGCGGCGGCAGGCGCTTCCGCGCCGAGCGGTTCACCCCCCATCTCGATCATTTCCGGTATTCGCAGGATGCGCTGAACCTGCGCGCCGCCATGACCTATCCTTCGGACCTTGCCCGCAAATATGTCGAAAACGGCTGGTGGGCCAACGATACCCTGCCCGGCTGGCTGGAGCGCCATGCGCGCGAGCGCTCGGATGCCCCGGCCATCCGCGCCGGGGAGACCGCCATCACCTATGGCGAACTGGCCGAGCGCGTCGAGGGGCTCGCCAGCGGGCTGGTGAAACTGGGTATCGCGCCGGGCGATGTGGTGTCGGTGCAGCTTCCCAATGTGCCGGAATTCCTGATTTCCTATCTGGCGATCGCGCGCATCGGCGCGGTGCTCCACGCGATCCACATGCCCTATCGATCGGCGGAATGCGAGACGCTGCTCTCCCACGCCCGCAGCCGCGCGGTGATCTGCCTGTCGCAATCAGGGACATATTCCGCCGCGCGGGAAATGCTGGCGCTGAAACAACGCTGCGAAAAACTCGACCATGTCATCGCGCACGGCGATGCGGTTGAGGGCGCCCTGTCGCTCGACGATCTGATGGCGGGTGCGCCGGGCAGCGCCCTGCCGCAAAAGCCTGTCGCGTCCGATCCGTTCCTGCTGCTCTACACATCCGGCACCACCGCGGCGCCAAAGGGCGTGCCCCTCAGTTCCCACAACATGCTGTCCAATGCCCGGCTGTCCGCGCCGGAACACCGCATCGGCGCGGACGATGTGGTGATGTCGGCGGCCCCCTATTCGCATCTGTTCGGGCTTTACAGTTTCCATGTCGCGCTCTATGCGGGCGCCTGCAACCTGCTGTTGCCGGTGTTTTCGCCACCGGCATTCACCGAAGCCATCGCCAAGGGCGCGCCCAGCGCGGTGTGGACCGCGCCCGCCCATATCGCCGCGTGCACCGGCGCGGGGCTGTTTGACGATGCCGATCTGTCGAGCCTGAAACTGGTCATCATGTCGGGCAGTGCGTGCCCGGCCGAACTGGTGCGCGGGTTTCAGGCGCGGGTTCCCGGCTGCGCGGTGACCCAGTTGTGGGGCATGACCGAAACCCAGGCCGGTCTCTATACCCGGCCGGGCGATCCCCTTGAAATATCGGCCAACAGCGCCGGACGGCCGAGCCCGGGCACCGAGATCCGGGTTGTCGATCCCCACAGCGGCGAACCGGTGGCGGATGGCGAGGAGGGCGAGTTGCAGGTGCGCGGGCCGCTGCTGTTTCCCGGCTATTTCAATAACGAGGCGGCGAACAGGGCGGCCTTTACGACCGATCGCTGGTTTCGCAGCGGCGACCTGGCGGTGCGCGACGAGGCCGGCAATGTGGCGATTACCGGGCGCATCAAGGATGTCATCAACCGCGGCGGGGTCAAGTTCAACCCGCGCGATGTGGAGGACCTGCTCGACAGTCACGACAAGATCCAGCAATCGGCCATCGTTCCCATGCCCGATGCGGTGCTGGGCGAGCGCGCCTGCGCATTCGTAACCCTGAGGCCCGGCGCCGCCGAGCCGACGCTCGATGAGTTGTGCCGCTACCTGCTCGATCATGATATCGCCAAGAACAAGCTGCCCGAACGGCTGGTGGTGGTAGATGCCATGCCGTTGACGCCGACCCGCAAGGTCATCAAGGGAAGGCTCGAAATCCCGGAGCAAGAACAATGAAGGACAGTCCACCCTTTCGCGCCGAACATATCGGTTCCCTGCTGCGCCCGGCGCGGTTGCGCAATGCGTTTCGCGCCGCATCCAGAGGCGAGATGACGGCGCAGGAGTTTCGCGCCATCCAGGATCAGGCGATCCGCGATGTGGTGGCGTTGCAGCGCGCGGCCGGGTTGAAACTGACCGGCGACGGGGAGTTTCGCCGGGCCTCCTACTGGGGGCACTGGGTTGATGCGATCGACGGGCTGGCGAGCGCGCCGGCGTGTTTTACCTTCCATGACGAGAGCGGCGAGGAGCAGGCGTTCATCGCAGCCGACTGCGTCGGGCCGTTGCGCGCGCGCGCGCCGATCTCGACGGAGGAATACCGCTTTCTGGCGGATGTTTCGGACGCGACGGTGAAGATCACCATGCCCTCGCCTTCGACCCTGCATTTCTGGCGTCTGGGGGAAACCATCGCCGGGTCGGGTTACAAGAGCGATGAGGACTATTTCGCCGATCTGTGCGCCATCTATGCCCGCGAAATCGCCGATTTGCACGATCTGGGCTGCCGCTATGTGCAGTTCGACGAAGTGCCCCTCATCATGCTCGCCAATCCCAATATCCGGCAGCGGGTGCGCGATCTGGGCGATGACCCCGAACGCCTCAGCGCACTCTATATCCAGGCGATGAACGATGCGGCCGGCAACCGGCCCGGTGGCATGACCGCGGGCATGCATATCTGCCGGGGCAATTTCAAGGGCCGGTGGCTGACCGAAGGCGGTTATGACGACATGGCCGAACGGGTGTTCGGGGAAGTGGATGTCGATGTGTTCTTTCTTGAATATGACACCGAGCGGGCCGGCGGCTTCGAGCCGTTGCGCCATGTGCCCGACGCCAAACGCGTGGTGCTCGGGCTGGTGAGCACCAAGACCGCCGAGCTTGAAACGGCCGATGAGTTGAAGCGCCGCATCGAGGAGGCCGCGCGCTATGTGCCTCTGGAGCGCCTGTCCATCAGCCCGCAATGCGGGTTCGCCAGCACGGTCGCCGGCAATCCGTTGAGCGAGGCGGAAGAGACCGCCAAGCTCGAACTGCTGGTCAAGGTGGCGCAGGACGTCTGGGGCACGGCCTGATCAGACCGGGCTGAAATCCGCAGGTGCGGCATTGCCGCCGCAGATGAGAACGCCGACGCGTTCGTCCTTTTGCGGCGCATAGGCCCCCGACAATAGCGCGGCCAGGGCGGCGGCCCCGCCGGGTTCGGCGACCACACGCAGTTCGCGCCACAACCAGCTTTGCGCGGCGATGATGGCCTCATCGCTCACCACCAGGGCCTCATCCACATGGGCGGCGGCGAGGGGATAGGCCAGATTGCCGACGGCCTTTGCACCAAGCGAATCGGCGGCAATGCCCGAAACCTCGACATCGACCGGCCCGCCCGCCGCAAGGGCCGCTTTCAGGGCGCAGGACGTCTCCGGCTCCACCGCGATCAGGCGCATCCGCTGTTGCACCCAGGCGGCCATGCCGCCGATCAGCCCGCCGCCCCCGACCGCCACGATCAGCGTATCGAGGCCGGGCGCCTGCCGCTCCCATTCCAGCGCCACCGTGCCCTGGCCCGCAAGCGTGCCGGGCTGGTCATAGGCATGCACCGGTGCCGCCCCGGTGCGGGCGATGAAATCCTCGCAGGCGCTCAGGGCGTCCGCATAGCGCGCGCCGCCCACATGCAGCCGCGCGCCATAGGACCTGATGCGCTCGATTTTGACCGGCGAGGCGATCCGGGGCACGAAAATATCGGCGTCCAGAGCGAGCCGGCCGGCAGCGAACGCAACCGCTGCACCGTGATTGCCGCCGGACGCGGCCGCAACGCCGTTCGTGCCATCTCCAAGGGACAACAAGGTGTTGAAGGCCCCGCGCGGCTTGAACGAGCCTGTGTGCTGCAGCGATTCGAGCTTCAGCGAAACCGAGGCGGATGTGCCGAGTTCGTCAGACGCAATGTCGATCACCGGCGTGCGGCGCACATGCCCGGCGATGCGCTCATGGGCCGCCTCGATGATGTCGGGAGAGGTCGTGTGCGAGGGTAACACAGTCATGGGGTTGTGACCGGCAGCGGCGCTGGATGGTCGCCGGCGCGAAGGGTTTCGGCGATGTTCAGATCATCGCACCCAACACAGGTGTCCAGCGCCCGTTCGATCCAGGCGGCGGCGCAGCCAAGGGCCTCAGGCGCATCCTTCCCGCACACACGATAGCCCACAAAAAACGCGCTCACCAGGTCGCCCACGCCATGAGGTGCGCTGTCGCGCGCCCGGGTCTTGCAGATATGGACGCCGTTCGCGGTAATATGGGCGGCGATGAGCCCCCCTTCGCCGTCGCGCAGGGACGTGGCCAGGACCGCGCTGGACCCGGTCTCGCGGGCCGCGGCGAGGGCATCGTTCAACCCGCCCACCCTGCGCCCCGAAAGCCAGGCCAGTTCGAACCGGTTCGGCGTGATGAGATCGGCTCTTGCCGCCAGCGTATCGCGGATCGCGCGGGCCACGTCTTCGGCGATGTAAAGCCCGCCGGGATCGTCTCCCAGGACCGGATCACAGCAGATGAACGCATCCGGATTTGCCGCGCGCACCAGATCGATGGCGCGTGCGGCCGCCGCCACCTGGGCGGTATCGGCGAAATAGCCGGTGAGAACCCCGTCGCATCGCGCCAGCGCGCCGGATTGGGCGAGGTTGCCGACAATAGCTTCGATGTCTTGTGCCGGCACGGCGAACCCGGCGGGCGGGCCGTGGCCCGGGTGGTTCGACCAGATCACGGTTGGCACCGCCCAGACCTCGATCCCCAGGCGCATGAGGGCCGGCACGGCGGCGGAATTTCCAACCGCGCCCCGGACCACTTGTGAGGATATGGCGAGCACTGTTGGCATGGGCGTCAGATCACATTATCTTCGCGAAGCGGACGGTTGGCCACGATGCGCTCATAGCCGAAATCCGACAGATCGAGCGTTGTGTACGCGCCATGGACAATCAGTTCCGACAAGGCCCGCCCCACCGCCGGGGCCTGTTGCAGGCCATGCCCGGAAAAACCGTTGGCGAACAGAAAATTGCCGATCCGTGGATGCGCACCCAGCACCGCGTTCTGGTCAAGGGTGTTATAGGCGTAGTGCCCGGCCCAGGCGTTCGTCACCTTGACGGCCTCGAATGCGGGTATGCGCGCGGCCAGGGCGGGCCAGATTCGGGTTTCGAACCAGTCATGATCAACATCGAAGTCCTCGCAGGCAGGGTCGGGCTCGCCCGGCGGCGGCGAGCGCCCGGCAATGTAAACGGGGCCCTCGGGCCGGCACCAGACGCCGGAAGTATCGACGATCAAGGGGCCGGGCT
>JALURZ010000191.1 GCA_027058735.1 Hyphomicrobiales bacterium
GGTGAAGGCGTTCAGCGCCTTGGCGTGCTTGATGATGCCGCCGATATACCACAGGCATTCATCGGACAGATCGGCATATTTGTTGCCGGCGAACAGCGGCTTGCCGTCCTTCCAGATCGACTGGTGGCAATGCATGCCGGTGCCGTTGTCGCCGAACACCGGCTTGGGCATGAAGGTTGCCGTCTTGCCATAGGCATGCGCCACGTTGTGAATGGCGTATTTGTAGATTTGCAGATGGTCCGCCGTCCGGGTCATGGGGCCGAATCTGATCCCCAGTTCATGCTGGGCGGAACCCACTTCGTGATGATGCTTTTCGGTGGTGACGCCCATTTCGCCCATGACGGAGAGCATCTCGGAGCGGATGTCCTGGGCGCTGTCTACCGGTGGCACCGGAAAATACCCGCCCTTGGTCGCGACCCTGTGGCCGAGATTGCCCATTTCATAGTCGGTGCCGGAGTTTACCGGCAATTCGGTTGCATCCAGCACGAAACCGCAATCATAGGGCTCGGCGGTGAAGCGCACGTCGTCGAACATGAAAAACTCGGCTTCCGGGCCGAAATAGACGGTGTCGCCGATTTTTGTCTGGTTCAGATAGGCCTCCGCCCGCTTGGCGGTGCAACGCGGATCGCGGCCATACTGCTCGCCGGTCGTCGGCTCCAGAATATCGCAGAAGATCGCCAGCGTGGTCTGCGCGAAGAACGGATCGAGATGCGCCGTCCCGCAGTCGGGCATCAGCGCCATGTCGGATTCGTTGATTGCCTTCCAGCCCGCGATCGATGAGCCATCGAACATGATCCCGTCATTGAAGGTTTCCTCGTCCATCATGCCGGCATCCATTGTGAGATGCTGCATCTTTCCGCGCGGGTCGGTGAACCGCAGATCGACAAATTTTACATCCTTGTCCTTGATGGTTTTCAATACGTCCTTGACACTGGCCATGGTAAATCCCCCGAAAGGCTCCTGAAGTTTAAGTGGTTATCAAATGAACGGATGGCTTTCCTGTGGGTGCGGGTTGCGGCCGCCGGCGCGCGGGGGCCGCAGAGCGCGCTCATACGGCGTCGGTTCCCGTCTCGCCGGTGCGGATGCGGATGGCCTCGTTCACATCGGAGATGAAGATCTTGCCATCGCCGATGCGGCCCGTCGCCGCCGCCTTCTTGATCGCCTCGAGCGCGCTGTCAACCATGTCATCGCCCAGCACAATCTCAAGCTTCACCTTGGGCAGGAAATCGACGACATATTCCGCCCCGCGATAGAGTTCGGTGTGTCCCTTCTGGCGGCCAAACCCCTTGGCCTCCATGACGGTAATCCCCTGGAGCCCCACGTCCTGCAGGGCCTCCTTCACTTCATCGAGCTTGAACGGCTTGATGATCGCTTCAATCTTCTTCATCGGCCAACGCGTCCTGATCTGTCGTGTTCCACCGGCGGTCCGCCCGGGTTGTGCGAAAAATGCCGGTAAATTGCAAGGCCCGCCCGCCGTTCAACACACCATTTGCCCGCAGTCCGCACGGTCTCCATGACGCACAGACCGTGCCAACTGATGGCGAAAAGAAAATAGCAATAAAAGCAATAGCTTATATCTGCTCGCTTAGCGATTGATCGGATATCCCGCCGGATTTGCCCATTAAACAGGCAGTCTGCACAAAAACGAACCACTGCGCTGGCCGAAACCGGAGGATGACAAGACCGCGATCGGTTCGTACTGTGCGGCCTCATCGCGCGGCGACGGCATTGCGAGGCAGGAACGGGCATGACCTCAAAAGATCAACCGCTCAACAGGGTCTATTCGCAGATCGGCACAACCGTGTTCACGGTCATGTCGAGCCTTGCGGCCGAAAATGACGCGATCAATCTGGGGCAGGGCTTTCCCGATGTCGATGGACCGCTGGACATTCGCGAAGAAGCCGCGCGCCGGGTTGTGGACGGTCCCAACCAGTATCCGCCGATGACCGGCATACCCGAACTGCGCCAGGCGGTTGCCGACCACGACCGCCGGTTCTATGGCCTCGAGTATGACTGGCAATCGGAAGTCATCGTCACCTCGGGCGCGACCGAGGCGCTGGGCGACTGTCTCATGGCGCTGCTCAATCCGGGCGACGAGGCGATTATTCTCGAACCGTTCTACGACTGCTATCTGCCGCAGATCGAACAGACCGGCGCACGCGCGAAGGCGGTCTCTCTGGTGCCGCCGGACTGGAGCCTGCCGCTCGAGGCGCTGGAAGCCGCCTTCAGCGAGCACACCAAGCTGATTGTGCTGAACTCGCCCATGAACCCCGCCAGCAAGGTGTTCACGAGGGACGAGTTGCAGGCCATCGCCGATTTGCTGGTGAAATACGATGCCTACGCCATTTGCGACGAGGTCTATGAGCATCTGATATTCGATGGCCGGGAGCATATTTCGCTGGCGACCCTGCCCGGCATGCGCGAGCGGTGCTTGCGGATCGGGTCGGCGGGCAAGACGTTTTCCCTGACCGGCTGGAAGGTCGGCTATGTCTCCGGCCCCCGGGCCCTGACTTCGGTGGTCGCCAAGGTGCACCAGTTCGCGACTTTCACGACCGTTCCCGCGCTGCAATACGCCGTGGCGCTCGGTCTCAACCAGGGCGACGACTATTACCGCGAACTGGCCCGCGATCTTGAGCAGCGGCGCGATTTCCTGAAAACCACCCTGGCAGACATCGGGCTTCCCGTGCTGCCGTGCGAGGGCACCTATTTCATGACGGCCGATATTTCACGCTTCGGCTTCAACGGCTCGGACTACGATTTCTGCAAACACATCACCATCAACGCCAAGGTGGCGGCGGTGCCGACCAGCGTGTTCTATCATCCCGGCACGCCGAATGTTCCCAATACGCTGGTGCGGTTCTGTTTCTGCAAACGCCAGGATGTCATGGAAGAAGCGGCCAGGCGATTGACCGCTTGTTTTGGCTGATGGTGTCCGACGATCGTACAGAACTCGCGTTACTGACGCCGGCACAATGCGCCGAAGCCGACCGCCTGGCGATCGAATCGGGCATCGCCGGCATCGAACTCATGGAGCGCGCGGGCCAGCTTTGCGCCCATCATATCGCGCGCCGGTTCGATCCCTGTCGCGCTCATGTGCTGTGCGGACCGGGCAACAACGGCGGTGATGGTTTTGTCATCGCGCGTGCCTTGCGGCGGCGCGGCTGGCGGGTTCGGGTGTTTCTGCTTGGGGCCAAATCGAAACTGCCGCGCGATGCGGCCGCGACGGCGAAGCGCTGGCAGGGGACGATCGAGCCGCTCGGCCGGTTTGACGCAAGCCGGCCGGGCCTGATCGTGGATGCGCTGTTCGGCGCCGGGCTGTCAC
>JALURZ010000192.1 GCA_027058735.1 Hyphomicrobiales bacterium
GCAGCAGCATGACCACGACGGACAGCCAAAAAGCTGATCTGACTAGAGACATGTGTTTGCCCTTTAGTTTCAAACTCCTGGGAACACACTAGCAACAGGGGGTTGAAAACATGTAAAACACTTGCATTGAATTTCAATAAAATATAAAACAATGGCAATTTAATTTGATTTTAATAAAATAGTATTCAAATTTACATAAAAAAAGGTGGGACTTTTTCTAAAATACGGTGCTGTTTTTCGTCAAGAACGATTAAAATTTTAGGCAATGTGGCCTTTGCGTAACCGTTTGGGTTTTTTGATGATTTTCCGAATGCCCCGGGTTGTCCTGGCGCACAACGCCAAGGATCCGGGCCTGGCATCGGCCCGGACTCGTTGCCCGAGCGGGCGGAAGCGGCCCGTCTTGCGGCTGTCTGGCGGCCGCGATGAGACGATGGCGCGGCGTCAGGACAAAATTAACCGTGTGATCATCCACCCCCATTGCCGGCGAATTTCCGCCGCGCAGCAGGGAAATGCCGGTTCGCCCCCATGGTTCAGCATTCCTTAACAGGCCTCGGGCACCATGGGCAGGCGTGGTGAACCGGTGTTTTTGGGTAGGGCTCGTGGCGATCAACAACTGGCGTAGACGGTGGTCCGGCCTGACAGACCGGCTGGTGCATCCATCGGTGCGCCGCGATACGCATGACTTCACGCGCCATCATGCTTTTGTAACCTCGCATCTTGCCGGCGGGCTGCTGGCTCTCGCCGTGCTTCCGGTGTTCGCCTTGGCTGCCGACCGTATCGAGGTCTTTCATCTGGTTGCGCTTGGCTGGCTGGTCCTGCCTGTGGCCATCGCGGCTTTTGCCCGGCAAACCGGCAGGCTGGCGGCCGCGCATCTCCTGTCGTCGGCCAATCTCGCCGCCCTTGCCGGTTATGTGGCGCTTTATACCGGCGGCCTCCAGTCCTTCGCGCTTGCGTGGCTGGTCGTCGTTCCCGCGGAGGCCGCATTGTCCGGCACCCGGCGGGTCATCGCGGCGGCCTTTCTGGCCAGTTGCGCCGTTGTGCTCGCGCTCGTCATCGTCACCAATGCCGGCATGGTTCCCGAATCGCGCATCAGCCCGGCCAGCGCCGCCGCCTTTCTGGCCTTCGGCACCCTGTCCGCGATCGCCTATGTCGGCGGGATCGCCCTTGGCGTTCACAGGTTTCATCTACGCTCCGAACAGAGCCTGCGCAACAGCGAGCGGCGCTACCGGTTGCTGGCCGAAAACGCCACCGACATGATCACCCGGCATGACCGGGACGGGGAAATCACGTTTGCGTCCGGGGCGGTTGGCGCGGTCCTTGGCTGCGCGCCCGGGCACCTGCGCGGCAACGCCCTTCTTGAACGTGTCCATCGCGATGATCGGGCGGCTTATCTGGGCGCTCTGGCGGCCGCGCTGGAAACAACCGGGGAAACCTCCGTGGAGTTTCGAATCGCGCGCATGGGGGCGCGCACCGAGGAGGGGCCGGCGGCGGACGCCATCCAGGGGCGGGACGACGGGAAGTACAGTTGGGTCGAAATGCGCAGCCGGCTCATGGCCGGCGGCGACTACGCGCACTGCCAGATCGTGGCCGTGACGCGCGATATTTCGGAACGCGTCGCACGTCAGGGCGAACTGAAAGCCGCCCTTGACGCGGCGCAGGCCGCCAACCGGGCCAAGACATCGTTTCTGGCCAATATGAGCCATGAGCTGCGCACGCCGCTCAACGCCATCATCGGATTTTCCGAAATATTGCAGGCCGACGATGCGGGGCCGGAAAGCGACAAGCGCGAATATGCCGGCCTGATCCACCAAAGCGGCACGCATCTCTTGCAGGTCGTCAACGATCTGCTCGACATGTCGAAGATCGAAGCCGGACGGATGGAAATCAGGCCGGTCCGATTCGACCTGCGCGATGTCGTGGAAAGCTGCATTCAACTGATGTCGGCGGCGGCTGGAAGTGCCGGCGTGGCCGTCACCAAGGCCATGCCGGCGCAGGCGCTGGAACTGGACGCGGACGAGCGCGCCTGCAAACAGATATTGCTCAATCTCGTGTCCAATGCGATCAAATTCAGCTCACCCGGCGGCACTGTCGAAATTTCGGCATCGCCCGTGAACGCCGGCATACGGCTGCGCGTCCGCGACGAAGGCGTCGGCATCAGGCCGGACGTGCTGCCCAAGCTGGGCAAGCCCTTTGTGCAGGGCGATACCGCCTATTCCAGGCAACATGAGGGAACCGGCCTGGGGCTTTCCGTCGTCAAGGGGCTGGTGGATCTGCACCAGGGGACCTTCGAAATCGAAAGCCAGCCGGGCAGGGGAACCTGCGTGCAGGTGTGGCTTCCCCTTGAGCAGGGCCGCGGGGGCGAACAATGCAGCCGGGCCGGCGATGGGCCGCAGAGCGAGCCCGGTGAGCGGCCGGCCAGGCGGCGCATCGCCTGAGACACCGGGCCGCCCGCCGGGGCCGGCGC
This sequence comes from Hyphomicrobiales bacterium, assembly GCA_027058735.1. Taxonomy (GTDB): domain Bacteria; phylum Pseudomonadota; class Alphaproteobacteria; order Rhizobiales; family JALURZ01; genus JALURZ01. Next base: position 2,465 of record JALURZ010000192.1, read on the forward strand.
ATTCACCGTGTGTTCATAGTTTTGAGTCCAAACTCGGCATTTCATTCCAGAACATCATACGCCGGGGCAAGGGACAGATTGCCGTGACCCAGAAACGTACCCTCATTGCGCTTTCGGGCCTTTTTTCAGTCAGCCTTCTTATCGTGTTGAACGCCGTGTACTGGCAAAGCGGCAGGCATCCAGCGCCGATCGGGGCGGTGAAGGTGCACAAGCCGCCCGCGCCGGGCGCTGCGCCGGCGCGGGATACCGGAACGGCCAGGCGCCCCTCCGGGCAGGCTGCCGGTCCTTTCGCGGCGCTGCCCCGGACCGCACAGACGGCCCTCATCCGCCGGATCCAGGAGGAACTCGGGAAAGCCGGATTCTACAACGGCAGGATAGACGGTCTGTACGGCCCGCAGACGCGCGCGGCGATACGCGGCTATCAGCAAAGCGCGGGGATTGCGGCAAGCGGCGTGCCGTCCGCCGAACTGCCCGGACAGATCCGGTTTTCGCGGTTGCTGAATGCCGGGCAGAGCACCGGATCAACGAAACCCAAGATCGACAAATCCGTTGTTCTCGTGCAGACCGGGCTGGCCGAGCTTGGGTATTCGCCGGGCCCGGTGGACGGCATCATGGGCCGTGAGACCAGGGCCGCCATCCGCCGGTTCGAAAAGGAGCGCGGGATGAAGGTGAGCGGCGCCGTGTCGGCAAGGCTGATACATGAACTGCGCAAAGTGACCGGCATTTCCGCTTTGAGTACCCAGTAAGTGCGGCTCAAGGCGGAATTGCGGGTCAACGCCCATCTGCGCCGCTGCACGCTGGAAAATATTCCGGCGGTGCTTTCGCGCCGCGGTCACGCGTCCGCGGGATCAATCTTTGTTCTTGTCGATCTGTGCGACGGCCGCGGCATGCTCTATGGGCCGCCGCCGGGGCCCGTCAGCGATGAGGATGGCGTTACCCGCTGGCAGTCTCTCAACGGGCCGGAGCCCGGCGACATGGCGCAATTGCGCGACATGCTGAAACGCCAGGCCGCGTTCGATCCCGATATCTGGATCATTGAAATGGACGAGCGCACGGGGCGCCATCTTCTCGACGGCCCGGTGATCGACGCCGATCAGCTATGAAACCGACCTGCGCACTCTCCAGAACCGCAATATGCGCTCCGCGGTCGATTTCTCAAGCTTGTCATAGATGTTGAGCAGCCTGTAGGTTTCCTCGATGGAGCGCGCGTTCGCGGGATCCACGGTGAGCAGGAAGGTGGAGAAAGTGGTGCGGTCGAACCCGTTCGCGCGGCAGGCGATGGCCAGCCCTTCGCCGGTGCGGTCGAACAGCACGCGTTTGGATGTCACCAGATCGAGCTTGGTCAGTTCCGCAAAACCGCAGATGAGTTCCGGAACCTGGCGGGCCTTCGCCATCTGCACGAGCATATGTTCGTTGAGCCGGCGTTGTTCCACCAGGCTTTTGACATAGGCTTCCGGCTTGGACAATTGGGCCTTGGTTTCAGCGGACGGCGGCGTGTGCGCGGCCTCGACTTCGGCAAGCATCTTGTCCAACTGGCTCTCGTCCACGAGGCTCGTGTGCCGGAGGATTTTCTCGCGCAGGTTCTTTGATACGCACCAGAACATTTCCTGCATCAGATCCGGCGGCAGGTCGGGCCTGTCGATCAACGGGTCGTGCAACTGCTCGCTGGTTTCGGCGCGCGTGACGATCCGTTCCATGGTGTTTCTCGATATGTCGGCCTTGCGGTTGCGCACCAGTCCTTCAACGACGCGATCGTCGCCCTTGTCGACCAGAACCCGGGACAGCTCCTGGCCGATGTCTGGCCGGTCCGTGATGGCGAGCAGGTGATCCTGTCCACGGGTGTTGGCAATTCCGGTGAGGTCTTCTTGAGTGAGCACCGGGCTTTCACGCAGAACGGGCTGGGCAACCTCGATCGCGTCATTGGCCAGTTGGCGGATCAGTTCGGGCGGGGCATTGGCTTCTTTGGCCATTTTTTCGGCAAGCTCCGCGCGGACCTGCTTTTCGAGATCGAAGGCAACCTTGCCCATGATCTCGCCGAAATATTCCGACGCTTTTTCGCTGTGGTTTTCCGGTTCGGCAAGAAAGACGTCGGTGATGTCACGCAGCAATTCGCGCCGCCGCTCGCTTGAGCGCTCGCCGGCCAGATCCACGAGTCGTCCAAGCTTGGTTTGTGGCTGCGCCATCTGCTGCCGCCTTCTGCATCAGGGTGATTCCGCCGCGGTGAACGTGCATTAGACACCAATTTCCTCGCCAAACTGTAAAGGCCGCGAACAGGCACGAGCCATTTTCTCCCGCTTGTCCGCACCGCTCGTTCTTAGCCATTTCTTAACCTTGAGGCTGATTAAATCTTGACCACAAGGAACTCCGCTCTGGACCCGATTCGATCTGCTCAATAGGGGGCGCCACCGTTCAGGGAGGGGGGAGCGAAAGATGGTTGATGTCGTAAAATTCAAGGCAGCACGAACCGCTGCGGGCAAGTCCGTGCTGCCCGGTCCGGGCCAGGTGATCATATTTCCAGGCGTTCGAATCCAAAGACGGGAATTCAGTCTGGCCGACCGCCTGAAATCCATGCCGAACGAGAAACCCGCAAACAGACGCGCCAACACAAAATCGGATGATTAGGCTTGGCTTGCACCCACAACCCGCAATCTGACGGCGCATCCAGGCCGCGCGGCACCGGGATCGCCGTTGGCCTGATCGCGGCGATCATGGCTGCCGGCTGCGCGCCCGCGGGCGATTTCGGCCGGCCCAAGCAATCCTTTCTGAGCGAGACGGTGTTGCCGGAAGTGCGCGGTTTCGTCCGCAAGGTCCGCGGTGTGATGTCGTCGCGTTTCGAGCTGTCTGACGATGAGCGGGAAATGCGCGCCTTGAGCTATTCTCTCCTGAACCCCGCTGAAAGGGCGTCCCTGCCGAAAACGCTGTCGCGCGCGCTGGATGATGGCGGGTTTTCGGGCAGCTATTACGAGCGCCGCCGCCGGGTCGAGCATATGGCGGGAACGCCCCCTTATGAGGCGAGCGGCCCGACGCGCCGGGACGACACCCTGATATCGCTGATCAGGTCCGACACATATCTGATGCGCCGGTTTGCCGCGGTCGCGGACCGGGTCTATCGCGCCGATGCGATCCGCCGCAGATCGCTGGCGCGGGGCCGCGATCTTGCCGGCGGGGATATTCTCGATACCACCGCGCGCATCGAGGAGAACCGGCAGGTCGCCGCCGACACGCTGCTGGCGATGGAAAACCGGGTTGAGGATTACCGGGTCGATCTGCGCCGCAGCGTGCTGGAATATCCCCAGACCCGCGAGCGGTATGTCTCGCGGCTCATTCGCCGGCTGTCGCTGGCAGTCGATGAACTGCGCTCGCAATTGAAGTGGCGCACCCGGCCTGAGCGGATTGCATCCGCAAAGGCCCGCCGGGCGGGCGCCGGGCGCGCGGAACCCGGTGGAATGCCGGAGCTTCTCGGCGGCCCCGCCAAATAGTCCGCACGCGCGCGATCGGGCCGGCAGGCACGACCTCAACTCATCTCGCAACTGGAAGCGGCAAGCCTCTGGGCAACGTTTTGCGCCTCGCTGCGCTCGGCGATCAGCGCCCTGAAAATCACAATACCGGTACGCGCCAGCGAAGAAACAACAATGGTATTTTCCGCCGTCGTTACCGCTTCCGCCGCGTCTTCATCGCCGCGCGATCCGTCAACCAGAATGAGTTCTATTTCATGAATACCCGCCTGGCGGTCGTTGAGGCTGTACACATTGTCGCCGGTATCGCTATAGACCCCGATCGACCAGAAGGTGCGGGGAAACCGCGCCGAAATCTTCAGCGGCCGCTCGCTGAGATCAAAACGGCAAAAGGCGTAGCTGATGTCGGGATTGCGGAAAGAGACGATCGGCGCGCTCTGGTGATCTGAGAAGGCGATCTGCGCCAGTTGGGCAATATCGCCGGTGATCTCGATGGTGCTGATCTGGCGCGCGGTCTTGACCACCGGCAGGAACAGGACGATCGCCAGATGCACGATCACCGCCAGCATCAGGCTGGCGGTTCCCCAGTACAGCCAATGCCAGTTCTTCAACTGCATCGCAGCCTCTCGATGCCGGGCAGGGGAATTTCACCAAGCCGGTTCGACACGGTCGAATCCACATTGAAGAGGCGCAGCAGGACAGTCAGCCGATTGGCATTGCCGGTCGGAATCCAGTTTCCCGGCTGCGGCTCGGGAGCGACGGCAATCTGGAAGCTGCCATCACTGTTGCGCAGCACATTCCTGCTGTTGAAGGAATGCCGGTCCGCGGGATTGTCGATGAGCTTTCCCCCGGAGGCGTAGACCGTGAGGGTCCACAATCGGGCCGGCAACTGGCGGCCACTGATGCGATAGGTGCAGTCGCCTGAGAGCCCGTTGGCGTCATCGTCGGTTTCCGAATGGAAAATGACGACCTCCGAGGCGGTCAGGGGAAGCTCTCCGGTCATCGCGAAATGGGCTTTTGTATAGGGATCAGCCTGCACGGAGCCTGCCTTCGGCCAGGCGACCCAGGGCCCGGAGGCGATGATCGGTGTTCCGGGCCCGCCGTTGATCATGGCGGCAGCCGACAGAAACCCCAGACCCACGCCGGTGACAAGGAAAGCCAGTATGGTCAGCAACCTGCGCAATTCTGCCTCACGGATTCATGACGGTCTTGCGCCACGGCAAACCATCGTGCGCCCTATTGCCTGGTGACCGGCGCGCCGGTGGAAAACCGTCCGCCGGGCCGGCTGCTGGAAAATCGCGGCTGCCGGCGCTGCGGCGGGCCCGCGGCCGCTCCGGAAACCTCCGGCGCCAGGCTGGCGGCCCTGTCGGCCGCGCCCTGGGCTTCCAGGAAGAGCTGGGAAATTCCGCGCAGGACATCGGACACCGGATCGCTTTCCTCCACCGGAGCCCGGGCGGTCCGGGCGGAATATTCGAACGGCGCGGAGGGACCGGCCACAAATGTCGTTCCACCGGACAATCCCGGAATGGCCGCAACCTCCAGGCCACGATGCGCGCGCACCATGTATTCACGCCAGGTCTGCGCCGGCAGAAATCCGCCGGTCACCCGTCGCATGGGCGAAAAATTGTCATTGCCGAACCAGACGCCGGTCACGTATTGGCCGGTATAGCCGATGAACCAGGCATCCCTGTAGGCCTGGTTGGTTCCCGTCTTGCCGGCCGCCGGCACGCCTTCCAGACGGGCGCGCCGCCCGGTGCCGTTATTGACGACATTGTTCAGCATCACATTCAGCGTGTTCACATATTGCGGCTTGATTGTCTGTTCGAGCGCCGTTGCGTTGCGCTCGCGGCTGTAGAGCAGGTCGCCATTGGGGCGCCTGATTTCCTTCACCGCATAGGGGCGCACACGCTTGCCCCCGTTGGCAAAGCCGGCAAAACCGCTGGTGATGTCCAGCAAGGTGACCTCATTGGTGCCCAGGGGCATGGAGGGGTTGGACCTAAGGTGAGCCTGCAGGCCGATCGCCTTGGCGGTATCGATGATTTTCTTGCGCCCGATTCTCAGCGAAAGGCGAACCGGTATGGTGTTGATGGAACGGGTGAGCGCGGTCATCAACGTAACCCGGCCGCGGTAGCTGCGACCGTAGTTTCGCGGCGACCAGCCGCCGATCGACAGCGGCGCATCGGTTATGACCGTCTCGGGCGTCATCCCGGAGCGCAGGGCCGCGAGATACACAAACGGCTTGAACGCGGATCCGGGCTGGCGCTTGGCGTCGGTGGCGCGGTTGAACTGGCTTTTTTCATAGTCATAGCCGCCCACCATCGCGGTTACCGCGCCGTCCGGGCGCATCGAAACGAGAGCGCCCTGTCCGACGCGATAGGACTTGCCATAGACGCTCAGGGTGTTGTCGATGGCGGCCTGCGCCACCCTCTGCAGCGCCGGGTCGAGCGTGGAGCGGACCTTTACAACATATTCCTGTTCAAGCCCCTGTTCCTTCAGCGTGCGCACGACGTCCTCATAGGCCCAGTCGAGAAAGTTGTTGGCGGCGCCGACATCGGGATCGGCAATGATGCGGGCCGGATTGCGCCTTGCGGCAAACGCTTCGCCCTCGCCGATAAAGCCTGAAACGACCATCCGGTTGAGCACCACGCCGGCGCGGTTTCGCGCGACCTGAATGTCCAGATGCGGGGCGTATTTGCCAGGCGCCTTGAACAGGCCGGCAAGCAGGGCGGCCTCGGCGAGATTGATCTGCCTGACCGATTTTCCGAAATAATATTGCGAAGCCGCCTCGACCCCATATGTGCCGCCGCCCAGATAGGAGCGATCGAGATACAGCTTCAGGATCTCCCGCTTCGTCAGCCGCACTTCGATCCACAGCGCAAGAAAGGCCTCCTTGAGTTTGCGTTTGATCGTGCGGTCGGGCTGGAGAAACAGGTTCTTCGCCACCTGCTGGGTGATGGAGCTGCCGCCCTGAACCACCTCGTTGGCCCGGAGATTTTCGATAAAGGCCCGGAAAATCCCCTGAAAATCGACCCCGATATGGTCAAAGAAGCGAACGTCTTCGGTCGCCAGCGTGGCATTGATCATGTGGGGTGGAATTTCGTCGAGGGGAATGGCGTCATTCTGCCGAACGCCGCGCTGTCCGATGATCTTGTCGTTCTCGTCGACGAAGATGACGCTGTACTGGCGGCCGCGATTCCAGAACTCATCCCCATCCTCCACCGATGGCAGCGCATAGCCAACCAGCAACAGCGCAACAGCGATCCCGAAGGTGGCGGCATCGGACAGGGCGTCAACCACAAAACGCCGCAGGCCCGAAACATGCCATCGCCCCAGAAAGGAGGAATAGGCGCTCCACCCGTTGCGCAAAGCGTGCATGATACGAAACACGCCCGAATTCATGACAGCGTCAAAATCGAGCATCCGGGCCTGAAACCGGTTTTTGGACGGAAAATCCGGCACGCTGTACGATCCCTGTTTACAACCAGATCAATATCTGTCGTGAATGGCCCAAAGCCCGCGGGCGTCCACCCAGTTTGTACGCACTGGCAGTGAAACCAGTATACAGCAGTCATGGAGATATTCCCAGCGCGTGCGAACTTGGTAAACACTGATCGTGCTTCTTGCAAGGCACAACGATACCGTGCCCGCGGGATTGGCCGGTTTCCCGATGAGGGCGGGGGTGGGGCAATGGATGCACGACCAAAGAGGAACACACCACACAGCGCGTTCTGGCGTACCAAGAGCCTCGATGAACTCGATCCGCAAGAATGGGAATCGCTGTGTGATGGCTGCGGGCAATGCTGCCTCGTGAAACTTGAAGACGAGGACAGTGATGAAGTCCATTACACCGATGTCTCGTGCAAATTGCTCGATCTGGGCAGTTGCCGGTGCACGGACTATGACAATCGCGATGTGCTGGTCGATGATTGTGTGCGCCTGACGCCACAGGCCATTCGCGACATCGCCTGGCTGCCGCCAACATGCGCCTATCGCCTGCTGGAACAGGGCCGACCCCTGCCGTGGTGGCATCCGCTTGTGTCGGGAACCGGGGAAACGGTGATCGAAGCGGGCATTTCCGTGCGTGGGAAAGCCACCAGCGAGCGTGATGTGCCCGAGTCCGAATTGCGCGCGCGCATCATCCGCCGGCCTCCCGATCGGCGGTGAGTATCCAGGCCCGGCCCCGTCATGGCGCCCGTTGCGCGCGCTGGCGGCTGATCTCGCAAGGGGCGGGCCTTTGT
>JALURZ010000193.1 GCA_027058735.1 Hyphomicrobiales bacterium
TCAAAGGATTGATCGCGCGCCGGCAGCGCTTCGGCATTGCCGGTGACGAACGAGATTTTCTCCCCCTGATCGTGCGCCCGCGCGCGTTGGGCGCCAACGCGCGCCATATTGGCATTGATGTCGCAGACCGTGATCCGGGTGCCGGCACCGGAGCGCGCAGCGATGCGGACGGCGATATCGCCGGTGCCCCCGGCCACGTCGAGAACCGAAAACGGGCGTGCCGTCCCGGGCGGCGCCAGCCAGTCGATCATCAGCGATTTCCACACCCGGTGCAGCCCACCGGACATCAGGTCGTTCATCAGGTCGTAGCGCCCGGCGACCTTGTCGAACACATCGTTGACAAGCCGCTGGCGCGGCGCGCCCGAGGCCGAGGGGGCATCGGGCGCCGCGCCTGCGGCGTGTGGCTGCGCGCTTTTCTGGCTCATGGGGCGGACCATAACCCAGCCATCCACGCCATGCCATGACCATTGGCAGTCAGGGTGAAAATTGCCATGCTCGGCGCGCGGGCCCGTATTCGCGGCCATGACCAAAGCGCGCCCAGGACACAGCGATGCCGGAATTGCCCGAAGTGGAAACCGTTTGCCGGGGCCTTTCAGCCGCTCTTGCGGGCCGGGTTCTGGTGAATGTCGAGCAGCGCCGCGCGGATCTGCGCTTCGCGTTCCCCGAACGGTTCGCCGAGCGGCTCAAGGGCCGGCGCATCGAGCGCATCGGCCGGCGCGCGAAATACATTCTGGTGTTTCTCGACAACGACGATGTGCTGCTGGTGCATCTTGGCATGTCGGGGCGCTTCACCATTCTGGAGCGCGCCAACACGGCGCCGGGCCGGTTCTACCACCGCCACGACAATCAGCCGGGCGAACCCCATGTGCATGTCATATTTGCCTGCGACAACGCGACCCGGGTTCTGTATTCCGATCCGCGCCGCTTCGGCTTCATGATGTTGGAGCCGGCCGCAACGCTCGACGACAGCCGGTTCCTCAAGAGCCTGGGCCCCGAACCGCTTGGCCCGGGGTTTTCGCAAAGCTACCTCTCGCGTGCCCTCGCCGGCAGGAAAACGACCCTCAAGGCGGCCCTGCTGGACCAGCGGCTTATTGCGGGCATCGGCAATATTTATGCGTGCGAGGCGCTGCACCGCGCCAGACTTTCCCCGCGCCGCCTCGCCGCAAGCGCCGGCTCGCCCCGCCGTGCGACCAAACGGGCGGGCGATCTCGTCGAGGCGGTCACGACGGTCCTTGAAGAGGCCATTGAGGCGGGCGGCTCAACGTTGCGTGATTTTGCCCACGCCGACGGCGCGCTCGGGTATTTTCAGCACCGTTTCGCGGTTTATGACCGCGAAGGCGAGCCGTGCCCACGCCGCGATTGCGGTGGCCAGATCAGGCGCATCGTTCAGGCCGGGCGCTCGACGTTTTTCTGCCCGCGCTGCCAGCGCTAGAGCGTGGACGGCAGCACCCGGTCGGGAGGCTTGTGGCCGTCGGCGAAGGTCTTGATATTGATGATGACCTTTTCGCCCATGTCGATGCGCCCCTCCACCGTTGCCGATCCCATATGCGGCAGCAGGACAACCCGGTCATTGTTCAGGAATTTGGGATTGACGGCCGGTTCGTTTTCGAACACATCGAGCCCCGCCCCCGCCAGTTCGCCGGCCTCCAGCATGCGGGCAAGCGCGTTTTCGTCAATGATTTCGCCACGCGCGGTATTGACGATGTAGGCGTCTTCGCGCAGCAGCTTCAGCCGCCGCGCGGACAACAGATGGTAGGTGGCGGGCGTATGCGGGCAGTTGACCGAAATAATGTCCATGCGCGCCAGCATCTGGTCGAGGCTGTCCCAGTAGGTGGCCTCGAGGGCGGCTTCGATTTCGGGGGCCACGCGTTTGCGGTTGTGATAGTGGATTTGCAGGCCGAAGGCGGCCGCGCGTTTGGCCACCGCCTGGCCGATGCGCCCCATGCCGATAATGCCCAGCCGCTTGCCGAAAATGCGCCGGCCAAGCATCCAGGTCGGCGACCAGCCGCGCCAGGTTCTTTTGCCGCCGGAAATAATCTGCGCGCCTTCCGTCAGCCGTCTGGGCACCGCCAGAATGAGCGCCATGGTCATGTCGGCGGTGTCTTCGGTCAGCACCCCCGGCGTGTTGGTGACCATGATGCCGCGTTCATTCGCGGTCTTGACGTCGATATTGTCCACGCCGGTTCCGAAATTGGCGATCAGCCGCAGTTTTTCGCCGGCCTGGGCGAGCAACCGCGCGTCGATCCTGTCGGTTACGGTGGGAACCAGCACATCCGCCTGGCTCATGGCCTCGCCCAGTTGCGCCTGGCTCATGGGCTCATCGCCCTCAGCGAGGCGCGTGTCGAACAATTCGCGCAGCCGCGTTTCGATGATGTCGGGCAATTTGCGCGTGACGATGACGAGCGGCTTCGGCGCGGTCATGGCTTCGCCTCAAAATTCATTGTTTATGGGTCCTTAACTCAAATTGCCGACACTGGCGGAGGGCCGGTCCTTGATCGGGAAAATCCACCTTCGCACTGTTTACCAGAAGCACGCCGGGCGACAAGGATTTTGGACAGGCATGTTTAGGAAGATCGGGACCATTTCCGCTCTTTTCATTTTCGTGCGCCGGCCCCATGATTGAGGAAGCCGCAGGAGTGGACACGCAATGAGCCCACTGGTTTGAAGCAAATGAAGCGCAAGCGTTCCTTCATTCAGGTCTTGTCAGTCGGTCTTGCTCTTGTCCTTGGCGGCGCCCTTTCCCCGCTGCATGCGCAAAACAAGCCGGCCGCGGCGCGGGCCGCGACCGGGCCCAGCGGACTGCCGATACCGCGGTTTGTTTCGCTGAAATCCGACCGGGTCAATGTGCGGCGCGGCCCCAGCAAGTCGCATCAGGTCGCCTGGGTGTTTTCGCGAAAGGGTCTGCCGGTGGAAATTGTCGCCGAATTCGACAACTGGCGGCGTGTGCGCGACAGCGAGGGCGAGGAGGGCTGGGTCTTTCAGGCGCTGCTGGACGGCGAGCGGACCGCCATCATCGCGCCGTGGCGCGCCAAGGAGAAAATACGCCTCTACAAGCAGGCCAGCACCGGCAGTCCGGCCGTTGCGCTGGTGGAGGCCGGCGTGGTCGGACGCATCGGCAAATGCAGCGGCACCTGGTGCACGTTTTCCACCAGCGGATTTTCCGGCTGGATCGAGCAGGACAACCTGTGGGGCGTCTATCCCGGCGAGAAAATCGACCGCTAGACGCAATGCTCAGTGTCGCGCCTGCCAGACGATCGGCCATAAATCACTGTCGAGCGGCCCCCCCGGCGGAATATCGGGATCCCAGGCCATGGGCTGAATTTTCGGATGCGGTGCATAGATGGCGTCGTCGCCGGCCCAGCGGGTCACCACCGCGCGCCGCCGCCGGTCGGCCACGCTGTTGCCCGGCGCCCCATGGACCAGCAGCCCATGATGAACGGTGCAGTCGCCGGGCTCCATCTCGAACTGGATAATGTCCAGTTCATCGCGTATCGCCTCGACATCGGGAACCGGCGGCAATTCGATCTGATAGCGGTCGTCGCCCGCGAAGGCCGGCGGTTTGTACCAGGTGCCCCACTTGTGCGATCCCCTGACATATTCGACCGCGCCCGAGGCCTTATCGACATGGTCAAGCGCCAGCCACAGCGAGCAGACCTGGCTGCCGCGCACCGGCCAGTAGGTCTGGTCATGGTGCCAGGGCGTGCGTTCCCTGGTGCCGGGCTCCTTGATCAGCAACTGATCGAAGAAAATATTGACCTTGCTGGCGCCCATCAGCGCACCGGCGACAGCGGCGGCGGGCGAGCGGAAAACGAAATCCCTGAACCCCTCGATCCGGGTCCACATGAAGGTATCGAAAAAAAACCGGCCGGGACCGTCGCCCTTTTCCAGCTCCATGCTCAGCGGGCCGGGATCGGCCATGACCTGTTCGGCAAGGACCGCCAGCTTTTCAAGCCAGCCCTTGTCGAAAAATCCCCTGAGCACGACAATGCCGTCCCGCTCGAATTGCCTGATTTCCTCATCGCTGACGGCGCGTGGCGGTTCGCTTTGCATGATCGCTCTTCCGGCCCTTGGAATACAGGCCTGCATTCTGCATCATCCGGCCGCGCCTGCAAAGGGCGCAGGCGCCGCGAAGCGCAGGCGCGGTTCTCAAGTATCGGAAGGCTCAAGACGGACGATCACGTCGATCCGCCCGATTTTCATGCCGCCGGGAACATCGGGAATGCCGGAAACCTCAAGCCGCCCCTCGGGGATGTCCACAAGCTTCCCGTCGGTTTCGACAAAGAAATGATGATGGTTGCCGGTATTGGTGTCGAAATAGGTCCGCGAGGCTTCGATCGCGACTTCGCGCAGCAGACCGGCCTCCTTGAACTGGTTGAGGGTATTGTAGACCGTGGCCAGGGACACATTGATGCTTGCCGCGCGCGCCTCGCCGTGAAGCGTTTCCGCGGTCACATGACGATTGCCATGCCGGAACAGCAGGGCCGCGAGACCCATGCGCTGGCGCGTCGGGCGCAGGCCGGCCGCGCGCAGCCGCTCAGCGGCGTTGCTGTTCGACGTGGCGTCACCGGCCCCGGACATGCGGCAAATCCTCAATATGGCGGCGTGTTTTCCACGCCGGATACACTATCACACTACGACTATTGCGAATGCGTCGCAACTACATATGCTGCGGCCAAGAGGCCCGGGGCTGCGGCATAACGTCCCGAATTTCAGGTGCTATACGCAACGAATGCGGTATGTTAGGAAGCTGCGGTGATGTGTCATGAGCGCACGTCTTGGCGGTGGTCGCGCCACGCGCGGCGCGGTGCGCAAAACAGGGGTCTGGGCAATCATGGCGGAACGTCAGGCGCAATACAGTTACGAGGAATTGCTGGCCTGTGGCCGCGGCGAGCTTTTCGGGCCCGGCAATGCCCAGTTGCCGCTGCCGCCAATGCTGATGTTTGATCGTATAACCTCCATTGTGGAGGATGCCGGCGAACATCAAAAAGGCCAGATTGTCGCTGAGATGGATATCAAACCGGATCTGTGGTTTTTCGACTGCCACTTCAAGGGAGATCCGGTCATGCCGGGCTGTCTCGGGCTCGATGCCCTGTGGCAGATGCTGGGGTTTTTCGTCGGCTGGCTCGGCCATCCAGGGCGCGGGCGCGCGCTCAGTGTGGGCCAGGTCAGGCTGACGGGCATGGTCGTCCCGAGCATCAGAAAGCTGGAGTTCGTCGTCGATGTCAAACGCATCATCGCGCGGCGGCTGATCCTGGCCACGGGCGACGGGCACCTGAAGGCCGATGGCGAAACCGCCTATATTGCAAATGACTTGCGCGTCGGCCTGTTTCAGCCGGATAATGCGTAAGGGAATCCTCGTAACCAGGAACCATCACCATGCGGCGTGCGGTCATCACCGGGATGGGTATCGTTTCCAGCCTGGGCAACAATGCGCAGGAAGTCACCGCCTCCCTGCGCGAGGCGAAATCCGGCATCAGCGTGGCTGAGGACTATGTCCGGCTTGGATTTCGCTGTCAGGTGCATGGCGCGCCGCGAATCGACTTTGAGGAATTTCTCGACCGCAAGACCCGCCGCTTCATGGGCGCGGGCGCGGCCTGGAACTACATCGCCATGCAACAGGCCATTGAGGATTCAGGCCTGGAACAGAGCGATGTGCAGAACGTGCGCACCGGGCTGATCATGGGGTCCGGCGGCCCGTCCACCAAGACGATCGTCGAGGCGGCCGACATCGCCCGGGAAAAAACCCCCAGGCGGATCGGCCCGACCCAGGTGCCCAAGGCGATGTCGAGCACCAATTCGGCCACCCTGGCGACCCCGTTCGGCATCAAGGGCGTCAACTATTCCATTTCATCGGCCTGTTCCACGTCCAGCCACTGCATCGGCAATGCCACGGAAATGATCCAGTGGGGCAAGCAGGATATTGTCTTTGCCGGCGGCGGCGAAGAGCTGGACTGGACATTGTCCGCGCTGTTCGACGCCATGGGCGCCATGTCGTCGAAATACAACGATATGCCCGAAACCGCCAGCCGGGCCTTCGATGCCGCGCGCGACGGCTTTGTCATTGCCGGCGGCGGCGGCGTCGTGGTGGTGGAAGAGCTTGAACACGCAAAAGCGCGCGGCGCCAGGATCTATGCCGAGATCGCCGGATACGGCGCCACGTCGGACGGCTATGACATGGTGCAGCCCTCGGGCGAGGGTGCCGTGCGGTGCATGAGGCTGGCGCTCGAGACGGTCGATCGCCCGGTCGATTATATCAATCCCCACGCCACCTCCACGCCGGTCGGGGATATCCGGGAAATCGAGGCCATTCGCGAGGTCTTCGGCGACAAGATTCCGGCGATCAGCGGAACCAAATCCCTGAGCGGCCATTCCCTGGGCGCGGCCGGCGTGCACGAGGCGATCTATTCGCTGCTGATGATGAATAGCGGTTTTATCTGCGAGTCCGCCAACATCACCGAAATCGACCCCGACATGGCGGACATGCCGATCGTGCGCGAACGCCAGGACAACGTTGATCTTAACTGCATTATGTCAAACAGCTTCGGTTTCGGCGGCACCAATGCGACGCTGGTCATGACAAAGTACGACGCCTGAAATCCGGCGGCCGTGCTGCCGGATCGCGGCGAACCGACGGCCCGCTGTGTGGAGTAGACCTGAAATGCCAAGCCACGCGCAATCCGAAATCATGAAGGCCAAGCGTGGCCTGATCATGGGCGTCGCCAACGATCATTCGATTGCCTGGGGCATCGCGGAAACCCTGGCCGCCCATGGCGCCGAACTGGCCTTCACCTATCAGGGCGAGGCCTTTGGCCGCCGGGTCCGGCCGCTCGCCCGGTCGGTCGGGTCCGATCTGGTGCTGCCCTGCGATGTGGAGGACGAGGCCTCCCTCGATCGGGTGTTCGATACCCTGAAGTCACAATGGGGCGGGCTCGATTTTCTGCTCCACGCCATCGCCTTTTCCGACCGCAATGAACTCAAAGGGCGTTATGCGGACACCAGCCGGGAGAATTTCACCCGCACCCTGCTGATCTCGTGCTATTCGTTCACCGATGTCGCGAGGCGCGCTGCATCCCTGATGAAAGATGGCGGGGCGATGGTGACGCTCACCTATGGCGGCGCCAGCCGGGTGATGCCCAACTACAATGTGATGGGTGTGGCCAAGGCGGCGCTGGAAGCGAGCGTGCGCTACCTGGCGGAAGACTTCGGGCCGGACAATATCCGCGTCAACGCGATTTCGGCGGGTCCGGTGCGCACCCTGGCCGGCGCCGGCATCGCGGATGCGCGCGCCATGTACAGCTACCAGCAGAAGCACTCACCGCTGCGCAAGTCCGTCAGTCTCGCCGATATCGGCGGCGCCGGGCTGTACCTGCTGTCCGATCTGTCGGGGGGGGTCACCGGGGAAATACATTTCGTCGATGCCGGCTACAGCATCATTTCCATGCCCAAGCCCGATGCGCTGGACGAGGGCGCGGACGCGGGCGGCGTGCCGAAGGCCGCGCAATAGCGCCCACGCGGCAAACAGAAAATCCGCGCCGGGTTTCGCCGGCGCGGATTCCTTGTCCTGAAACCTTCCCGATGTCTTCCCGATGTCTGCCGGGCTCAGGCGGTCAACTGGCTTCCTGCGCGTCCTGGCGCGGGATTTCCTTGCCGCTCTCCTGATCGACAACCTTCATGGACAGGCGCACCTTGCCCCGGTCATCGATGCCGAGAAGCTTGACATAGACTTCATCGCCCTCGTTGACCACGTCGCTCACCTGATTGACCCGGCGCGGCGCCAGTTGGGAGATGTGAACAAGGCCGTCCTTGGGACCGAAGAAATTGACGAAGGCGCCGAAATCGACGACCTTGACCACCTTGCCCTTGTAGATCACGCCCACTTCCGGTTCGGCGGTAATCGACTTGATCCAGTCCATGGCCGCCTTGATCGAGGCGGCATCGTTCGAGGCCACCTTGATCGTGCCGTCATCGGCGATATCGATCTTGGCGCCGGTTTCCTCGACAATCTGGCGAACCACCTTGCCGCCGGTGCCTATAACCTCGCGGATCTTGTCGACGGGCACGGTAATGACCTCGATGCGCGGCGCATATTCGCCCATTTCATCGCGCGCCTCGCCCAGCGCCTTGGCCATTTCGCCAAGAATGTGCAGGCGGCCGTCCCTGGCCTGGTCGAGCGCGGCCTTCATGATGTCCTCGGTGATGCCGGTGATCTTGATGTCCATCTGCAGCGACGTAATGCCCTGGGCGGTTCCGGCGACCTTGAAGTCCATGTCGCCCAGATGATCTTCATCGCCAAGGATATCGGAGAGAACCGCATGGCGCTCGCCATCCTTGATGAGCCCCATGGCGATGCCGGCGACCGGCCGCTTCAGGGGCACGCCCGCGTCCATCAGCGCCAGCGATGTGCCGCATACGGTGGCCATGGAGGATGAACCGTTGGACTCGGTGATTTCGGATACCACGCGGATCGTATAGGGAAACTCCGTCTTGTCGGGCAGCACCGCGCGCAATGCGCGCCACGCCAGTTTGCCGTGGCCCACTTCGCGCCGTCCGGTAAAGCCCACCCGCCCGGTTTCGCCAACCGAATAGGGGGGAAAGTTGTAGTGCAGCAGGAAGGATTCCTTGTAGGTTCCCTCCAGCGCATCGACGAACTGTTCGTCCTCGCCGGTTCCCAGGGTCGCCACCACGAGGGCCTGTGTTTCGCCGCGCGTAAACAGCGCCGAACCATGGGTGCGCGGCAGCACGCCGGCTTCCGACACGATCGGGCGCACCGTTTCAAGATCGCGGCCATCAATACGATTGCCGGTATCGAGGATGGAGTTGCGCACGATGCCCTTTTCCAGGGTCTTGAAAGCGCCGCCGACCGCCTGGGCGTCGGGGGCGTCCTGCGCATCGGTGCACAAGGCCTCGATGGCCTTGTCCCTGGCCGCGGCGACCAGATCGTGGCGTTTGAGTTTTTCCTTCTCCTTGTAGGCCTTGATCAGGTCCTGTTGCACAAGTCCGGCCACATCGCCGACGAGTTCGGTGTTGTCCTCAAGCTCCACGTCGCGCGGTTCGCGGGCGCATTGCTCGGCCAGTTTGATAATGGCGTCGATGACCGGCTGGAACCCCTCATGACCGAACATGACCGCGCCGAGCATGATCTCTTCGCTCAGCTCGCCGGCTTCCGACTCGACCATCAGCACGGCTTCCCCGCTGCCCGCCACCACCAGATCGAGCTGGCTGTCCTTGAGTTCGTCCAATGTGGGGTTCAGAATATATTTGCCGTCACCATAGCCGACCCGGGCCGCCGCGATGGGGCCCATGAACGGAATACCCGATATGGTCAGCGCCGCGGAAACCGCGACCATGGCCACTATGTCGGGATCGTTTTCCATATCATGGCTCAACACGGTGGCGATGATCTGGGTTTCGTTCTTGAAGCCCTTTGCAAAGAGGGGCCGGATCGGCCTGTCGATCAGCCGCGATGTCAGGGTTTCCTTTTCGCTTGGCCGGCCTTCACGCTTGAAGAACCCGCCGGGAATCTTGCCGGCCGCATAGGTCTTTTCCTGGTAATTCACGGTCAGCGGAAAAAAGTCGAGGCCGGCGCGCGGCTGGCGTTCGGCGACCGCGGTTGCAAGGACCGTCGTATCGCCGTACTGAACGAGGACAGCCCCGTCGGCCTGGCGGGCAATCTTGCCTGTTTCAATAGTCAGGGGCCGTCCGCCCCATTCAATTTCCTGTCTGTATGTTTTGAACATTTTTGCTTCCTGTTGCCCCCGCCCTGACGGCCTTGCCGAACAGGCTGGAATGTGCGTAGGGGTCATCTGTTAGATGGCAGCCCCATTGCCGCCATCACTTCGGGTATCGGCCCGCGCGCCCCAGAGGGGTCCGCCTGCCGTATTATTTTGGAACTCAACTCTAACGGCGTATTTCAAGCCGCTTGATCAGATCCTGATATCGCTCGACATTGCGGGATTTGACATAGTCGAGAAGCCGGCGTCTGTTGGAGACGAGCTTCAGCAGGCCGCGCCGCGAATGATTGTCCTTGCGGTGGGTCTTGAAGTGTTCCGTCAGATTCCGGATGCGTTCCGTCAGGATGGCCACCTGAACTTCCGGCGAGCCGGTGTCGTTCTTTTCGATGGCGTATTCCTTGATCAGGTCGTGTT
>JALURZ010000194.1:0-9763 GCA_027058735.1 Hyphomicrobiales bacterium
ATCCCGGCCCCCTCGACATTGGCCACAACTGGGCCTACCTGCCGGATCTGGCGCGCGCGGGCGCGGGCCTGCTGGACCGGCGCGCGGCGTTCGCGCCATTTGAGGTTTTTCATTTCAGGGGCCATGTGGTGGCCTCGGGGCAGATTTTTGTTGACGCCATATCAAGAGTGCTTGAGCGGCGCGATCTCAGGGTAAAATCCCTGCCCTGGCCGCTGCTCCGCCTTGCCGCGCTTGCGGCTCCCGGCCTGCGCGAGGTGGTGGAAATAAAGTACCTCTGGGAGGTGGCCCACGAGCTTGACGAGAGCAACTTGTGCAAAGTCCTGCCCGGCCTGACGCAAACACCCTTCGATGAAGCCCTCGGGGCGACGCTGGCTTCGCTTGGGTTTGAGGCGACCGGCGCGCCGCGCGCACCGTCCGGCTCACAGGATCGCGGGACGCAAACCAGCGGCGATGTCAGCGTGAGCACCGCACGATGATTGTGAATTTCTTGGCCCGGGCCGCGATCTCGGAGACCGCCAGCGGCGCGCCCGGCGCCGCGGTCTGGTAACCGACGTCCCGGGATTCCAGAAATTCAAGCACCACCGATCCCTTGATGGCGAAATTGATATTCTGCGGGATATCGCCGGTCGCCCTGGCGATTTTCATCGCGTTCAGCTTGCTTTGCGCGACCGCGATCACGTTGCCGCCCGAACCAAGCACCGGACCGCCGCTGTTGCCCGGCTGCATGGGCGCTGAAATCTGATATTGCGACGTGCGGTTTGACAATCCGGCCAGTGCCGAAATATTGCCGGTCGCCAGATTGCCCGACGTGGCGAGCACCCCGTAATAGGGGAACCCGAAAACCACGACGCTGTCCCCCAGCCTGGGCCGCTCGCCGGAGCGGAATGTGGCGAAAGAGCGCGGCTTGAGGGTTGTTTTGAGAACGGCCAGATCATCTGCCCGCGCCAGGGAAATCACGCTGGCGTCGTGATATTTCTCGCCGGGATAGGCGATGCGGATGGACCGGCAGCCGGCGACAACATGGCGATTGGTCACAAAATGCCCCGCCCCGGTCACAAAGAAACCGGTGCCGGTGGACAGCTTTTTCCTCTTGCGCGTCCCGGGCGCGGGGGCCGCCTCGCCATCGTCTTCGACGGCGGCGTTGCGGGTCGCGGGCGGGGGCTGCAAGGCACGCGCCGCAGGAGCCGCGGGCCCCGGGCGCGGGGCCCGGCAACGGCCCCATCGCCACTTCCCGGTGATGCGGCCCCCGGCGCACCCTGCGGCGCATTTCTGGTGGGCAGATCCGGTTCGCCGCGGTCTTTGGCGCGGGTGCCCGCCTCCAAGGCCAGCCGCCGGTCCACGCAATCCTCCAGCGCATCGATAAGCACCGCAGTGCCGGTCAGGTTGAACGAATGGACCTTGCCCCCTGCCTCAATCTTCAGCACCCGGCCGGCCCGCAATATGCGCTTGGCCTGCCTGTTCAGCAAAAGGCTGAACCCCTTGCCATCGGACAGCGTCCTGACCGTCAGCCTGGTCCATCTGTTTTCGTCGATCTTGCCCCTGACCACGAAACTGCCGGGCCCAAAGCGCCAGTCCTTGTTGGCGAAACCCAGCAGGAAGGCGCGCGAGCGCAGCATGCCGATGGAAAGAACGATGCCGCTCCTGTACTGGCCGGATGCCATGCAGGAGACGAATTTGCCGGTCTTGTCGTTCAGAAAGGCGCCGCCTTTCCAGTTGCCCGACCGGATCGGATCCACCATCTTTGCGCTGAGCGGAGCACCGGACAGACCGACAAACACCAATCCCCAAACCAGTCGCTTCATCATCGCACCTTGTATTTCCGCCAGACCGACGCGACGCGATCGCGCAAGGGGGCGCATTGGAACCGCGCCGCCGGGCAGGCGGCGCGGCCATCGCCCCGGCGTCCGCGCCCATTAGAACACAGCCGCGCCGCGTTGCCAAAGGCCCGCGGATGGATGCGCCCAAAACCGCTCAGCGGCCATTGCCCGTCGCCTGACGGCCTTCGGGGATCGGTTCGCCGGAATCGCGCTGGCGAACGGCCTCGTGAAACCCCGCCTCCTCGGCGCGCCTCTTGAACCACAGGCCTTCCGGCGAATGGCGGGCCATGCCGTCGAACAGCGTGGCGACCATCTGGGTGTTGTGCAGACCCATGGCGTCAACCGCCTGATTGATCATCAGCTTGTGCATCATGAGCTGGTTCTTCGGCACCGCGGAGATACGCCGGCAAAGCGCCTCGACCTGGCCGTCGAGTTCGCCTGCCGGCGGCGCTTCGAGGGCCAGCCCGATCCGGGCGGCCTCCACCCCGTCGATGAGATCGCCGGTAAACAACATGCGTTTGGCCAGCTGCGGGCCCAGGCGGTGCACCCACATGCCGCTCGACGGGCAGCCCCAGACCCGCGCCGGCGGATATCCGATCCGCGCATCGTGCGCCATCATCACGATATCGCACGACAGGGCGATGTCCGAACCGCCGGCGACGGCGGCCCCGTGAACCTTGGCGACCGTCGGTTTGTGGGACCGCCACAGGGAGGCGAACGCATCCGTGTTGGCCTTCATCATGCGATAGTCCGCCATGGGGTCCCAGGGCATCTCCTGAACAGCCTGACTGGCCCCGTCCGCTTCCGCATGGATTTTGAGATCATAGCCCGCGCAAAAGGCGCGCCCCGCGCCGGACACCACAATCACATGGATGTCGTCATCGTCATTGGCCGCCGCCACCGCGCGGGCGATTTCGCCGGGCATGGCCTGATCGATGGCGTTCAGCACATCGGGCCGGTTGAGCACGATATGCGCGATGCGGTCGTCTGTTTCATATTTCAGGCTGGTGAAGTCGGGCATGGGCTTGGATCCTCCGGGGGTTTACCGCAAGACTACGGCAAAAACCCCTGAGCGAACATCCGGTGCGCTGCTCGCCGTTTTCAGGTGTCAGCCGGCCGCCAGGTTGGCGTGGCGCTCACCGCTGGCCATATAGTGGAATTCCGCGGTCGTTTCGTCGCCGGCATACAAGGGCGCATAGTCAGACACGCCGCGCGCCAGCCGCTCGACACTCTCAACGATATGGGCTGCGGTCGCATCGTCCATGAGATAGTTGAAATTCAGGCGGATCCAGCCTGGCTTGCGCACCTCTTGTCCGGCCCGCACGGCATCGCGGATCCGCTCTGATTCGGCGCGGCTGACATGGAGCAGTCTGTGACCATAGGGCCCGGCGCACACACACCCGCCGCGCACCTGAATACCGTGAATGTCGCTCAACAGGCGGGTGAACAGCTGATGATGCACAATGGCGCCCGCCTGATCGCGGACGGTGAAGGAGAAAATCGGCAGGCGGGGGGCCTTGTCCACGCCGAGAAGATTGATGTGGGGATTGGCGCCCCAGACCGCCTCGGCCCGGGCGATCAGTTCGTCATCGCGCCGCCTGATGGTGTCGGTCCCGACTTCCGCCTTGATCATAAATGCCAGCGCCGCGCGGATATCGCCGAGAATATTGGGGGTGCCCGCCTCCTCGCGCTCGATGACCGAATCCAGATAGTCATGCGCCCAGGGCGATACATAGGCGACCGAGCCACCTCCCGGCCAGGTCGGCCGGGTGGCCCGAATGGCGCTCCTGCGCACGATCAGCAGCCCCGAGGCGCCCGGTCCGCCCTGAAACTTGTGCGGCGACAGAAACACCGCGTCCTTTTCCAGCCCCGCGCCCGGATTCATGTCGATCGGCAGATAGGGGCCGCCCCCGGCATAGTCCCAGAACGCAAGCGCCCCATGGTGTTTGAGAAGGCGGGTCACGGCATCGACATCGGTGATGATGCCGGTCACGTTGGATGCAGCGGAAAACGACCCGATCAGCAGCGGTCTTTGCGCACGGAGCGTCAATTCCCGTTCGAGCATCGCCAGGTCCGGGCCGCCGCCGGGCGCTTCCGCGATTTCGATCACTTCCGCGCCGCTCTCGCGCCAGGGCAGGATATTGGAGTGATGTTCATAGGGTCCGACAAATACCGCCGGACGGCCCCCGCCACGCGGCGGGCGGCGACCGGAACGGAAAAAAGCCGTCAGGCGGCGGCCGGGCGAGGGCGCGCGTGCGCCGGCAAAATCCCCGACCCCGCACAGCGCCACCAGCCGGTTGACGGCCGATGTCGCGCCCGAACCGGCGAAAATGACCGCATAGTCGCTTCCCGCATTGGTCTCAGCAGCGATAAATGCGCGGGCCTCCTCGCGCAGCCGTGTCGTATAGGCGCCGCAGAACGAGGCCTCCGTATGGCTGTTGGCGTAATAGGGCAGCACGTGCCGGGCAATGAATTCCTCAACCTGGCGCAGCGCCCGCCCCGATGCGGTATAATCCGCATAGATCAGCCTTTTCTCACCGAACGGCGTCTCGATCCCGGCGCCCTCGCCGATCAGCCCGGCGCGCAGCCGGGCGATACGATCCCCCGACCCGATGGACTGGCGAAAGCGCTCAAGGACCATGGCCGTCTCCTTATCACGGGGCGGTTCACACAACGATGCGCGCCGGCCGGCGAACCGCAGCCGCGGCCGGGGCGCGCCGGACTTCGATAGTATGGATTGACTTTTTTCGCTTTTTTTCCAAAAATTCCTACTATTTCCGCTAATTCATCGTATTTCAATCGAAAATGAACGAAAAACTCGACCAGTTTAACGTCCGCATTCTCCAGGCTCTTCAACGCGACGGGTCGCTGTCGCAAAAGGATCTGGGCGAACAGGTGCACCTTTCGCCCAATGCCTGCTGGCACCGGATCCAGAGCCTCAAGAAGAGGGGGGTTATCGTTGGCCAGACGGTGCGGCTCGACCGGCGGAAGCTCGATCTCGGGCTTGTGGTGTTCGTGATGTTGCGCACGCGCCATCATTCCGGCGACTGGTTGCGCGCATTCCGCACCCATGTCGCGACGATCCCCGAAGTGATCGACTTCTTCCGCATCGGCGGCGATTACGATTACCTGCTCAAGGTCGTGACGCGCGACATGGAGAGCTATGACGGCGTTTATCAGCGGCTGATCGCAGGGGTCGAGCTCGATTCGGTGACATCGTATTTCGCCATGGAAGCCATCGAGGAGCACCGGCCTCTGCCGATCCGATCACAGACGGCTTAGAGCGTGTTCGATGAACGCCCGTTCACCGAACATGCTTTAAATCTTTGTTTTCCCGCATTTTCCGGGCGCAAAATGCGCACATTTTTGCAGAGAAAGCTTTAGTTTCGCTGTTCCAGAAGCCGCCGGGCGATCACCTGGGCCTGGATTTCGCCCGCACCCTCGAAGATGTTGAGAATGCGGGCATCGCACAGCACCCGGCTCACCGGATATTCCAGCGCAAAACCGTTGCCGCCGTGAATCTGCAGCGCGTTGTCGGCCGCCGACCAGGCCACGCGGGCGGCCAGCAGCTTGGCCATGCCGGCCTCCAGATCGCAGCGCCGGGCGCCGTCTTTCTGCCGGGCGGCGTAATAGGTGAGCTGGCGCACGGCGTGGATTTCGACCGCCATGGCGACAATCTTGTCGGCGACGCGGGGAAATTTCACGATCGGCTTGGCGAACTGAACACGTTCCTGGGCATAGCGCAGGCCCAGATCGAGGGCATTCTGGGCAACGCCGATGGCGCGCGCCGCGGTTTGTATGCGCGCGCTTTCAAAGGTCTGCATCAGTTGCTTGAAGCCCTGGCCTTCCTCATGCCCCAGAAGGTTTTCAGCGGCGACCTCGAACCCGTCGAACGCGATTTCATATTCCCTCATGCCGCGATAGCCGAGCACCTCGATTTCGCTGCCCGACATGCCGGGCGCGGGAAACGGGTCCGCGTCCGTGCCGCGCGGCTTTTCGGCCAGCAGCATGGACAGCCCGCGATAGCCCTTTTCGTCCGGGTTCGTGCGCACCAGCAGCGTCATCAGGTCGGCGCGCACCGGATGGGTGATCCAGGTCTTGCTGCCGGTGACCCGGTAAACATCCCCATCGCGCAGCGCGCGGGTCCTGAGGGAGGCCAGATCGGAGCCTGTATTGGGTTCGGTGAAGACGGCGGTCGGCAGGATTTCGCCGGACGCCAGCTTCGGCAGCCATCTGGCTTTTTGCTCCCCGGTTCCGCCGCCGAGAATGAGTTCGGCGGCAATCTCGGTGCGGGTGCCGAGCGAGCCGACGCCAATATATGCGCGCGACAGCTCTTCGGACACCACGCACATAGTTTCCTTGCCCAGTCCGAGCCCGCCATGGGCCTCGGGCAGGGTCAGGGCAAACACTCCAAGTGCGGCCATCTCTTCGATAATCTCCAGCGGGATATAATCGTTCGCCAGATGCCAGTCATGGGCATGGGGCACGACCCTGTCATTGGCGAAGCGGCGCATTTCACCGCGCATGGCCTCAAGGGTGTCGTCGAGACCCGCATCGCCGAAGGTGGCGGCGGCATCCTGGTTTTCGATCAGGTCCATGATGCGCGCGCGCGTTTCAACCGTGTTGCCGGCCTCGATCAGGGCGCCCGCCGCGCCGGCCAGAAACGCGCGCCGGCCCCTTGCGCCCACTCCCAGATCGCGCAGCCGCACGATCTCCGTCTGGCTCATGGGGATGCCGCCGGCGATCTGCGCGAGATATTCGCCGGCCGCCGCCAGGCTCAGCAGTTGTTCCAGTTCGCCGAGACGCGCCTCCTTGCGCATCCGGCGCGTATAGGCGCCAAGCTGGCGCACGACTTCCACATAGGTTGCCAGCCACGCCAGCCCGTGTGCGCCGCGTTGTTCACGCTCCAGCGCTTCGGCGTCGATCCGGCCATCCACGGTGACCCGGCGGGCCACGCCATCGCGCGCCAGCGCATAGAGCCGGGCCGCGGCCGCCGCCGCCTCATCGATCAGGTCCGGCACGTCTTCGGATTTTATGTCCTGGACCATCAGCCCCTGCCCGCCCGCCATGACAACACGCCCGGTATAGCACGCCCATTGTGCGATGCAACATCAGTGACGGGACCCGCCTATGGCTCCAGTTCGGTGTCCCAGTAGAGATAATCCTGCCAGCTTTGGTGCAGGTAGTTGGGAGGAAACGCGCGGCCGTTCTCGTGCAATTCGTAGATGGTCGGGCGGAACGGCTTCATGGCCGGCCACATATGCGCCTCTGCGGGCAATTTGCCGCCCTTCTTGAGATTGCAGCTCGAGCAGGCCGCCACCACATTGTCCCAGGTCGTGCGCCCGCCCTTGGAGCGCGGAATCAGATGATCGAATGTAAGATCTTCCGGGATACCGCAATACTGGCAGGAAAACCGGTCGCGCAGAAACACGTTGAACCGGGTAAAGGCGGGATAGCGCGCGGGCTTGACATAGGATTTGAGCGAAACGACGCTGGGCAGCCTCAGTTCCCTGGTCGGGCTGCGCACCGCGCGGTCATAATGGGCGATGATGTTGACCCGGTCGAGAAACGCCGCCTTGACGGCATCCTGCCATGACCACAGGGACAGGGGATAATAGCTGAGCGGGCGGAAATCGGCGTTCAGCACCAAGGCAGGGCAACTGCCGGAGGTTGTGGGACTGGCGTGCATCGTCTCTGACCACTTGAACTCTTTGGGCGCCCGCACGGCGCGAGCGCCCACTATATCCACTATGCGGCGGCTGTGAAGGCCCGTCTCCCCGCGAGTGCGCGGCCCGATGGGGTTCCAACCGGCCTCATCGCGCATGCGCATACCACGACCACAGCAGCCGCGCGGCCACCGCGCGCCACGGCCGCCACGGCTCGGCGCGGCGGCGCATTTCCTTCAGGTCTGGCCTCCGGCTGAGACCGAACGCATGGGCAAGCGCTATCTGGAGCGCCAGATCGCCCGCCGGCCAGGCATCCGCGCGCCCCAGGCAGGACAGCAGATAGATATCCGCCGTCCACGGCCCGATGCCCGTGATCGCGGTGAGCCGTTCATGCACGGCCCGGTCGTCGAGGCGCGCAAGGGCGTCAAGATCGAGCCCGCCGCCGGTCATGGCCGCACACAGGGCCCGGATCGCGCGCACCTTCGGGCGCGACAGGCCCGCTGCGCGAAATTCCTCATCTGCGCGCGTCGCCAGAGCTGAGGCGTCGAACGGGCTTTCGGCGGCCTCGAACCGCGCCCAGATCGCACTGGCGCTGGCCTTGGACAGTTGCTGGGAGACGATGATAGAAAGCAGGCCGGCGAACGGCTCGCTGCGGCGGCGCAGCGGCGGCGGGCCGGTGCGGCGAACCATGTCGCCAAAGCGCGGCTCGGCAGCGCTCAGGGCCGCGATGCCGCGCTCAAGGTCGCGCTCGTCTGTGATGATCGGTGTCAGCGTTCGTCACTCCGGCACAGGTTGCCGCAAGGATAGCACACCATGGCCCCACAACCCGTCTTTCGTTTCGCGCCAAGCCCCAACGGCGCGCTGCATCTGGGACATGCTTATTCGGCGCTGTTCACCGCACAGGCGGCGCAGGCGGCGCGCGGCCGGTTTCTGCTGCGCATCGAGGACATCGATGGCGCGCGCACGCGCGAGGACCATGTCGAGAATATCTATCGCGATCTGGCGTGGCTGGGGCTCACCTGGGAGACGCCGGTGCGCCGCCAGTCGCACCACGCGCCGGACTATCGGGCCGCGTTGGCGAAACTCGAGGCCCTGGGCGTGCTCTATCCCTGCTACGCCACGCGTGGAGACATTGCGGCCGTGATCAGGGACCTGCCCGATCACCCGAAAGACCCGGACGGCTCGCCGCTGTATCCCGGTCTGCATCGGAATTTGAGTGAGGCCGAGCGGCGGCAGTTCGCGGAAGCCGGCCGGCCGGCCGCATTGCGTCTCGATATGGCCCGCGCCTGCGAGATCGCACATGGAATGAGCGCCGCGCCGCTGACCTTTACCGAAGATGGCGAAGGCGTCGCGGGCGCCTGCGGCCTGTTGCCGGCGCGGCCTGAAATCTGGGGCGATGTGGTGCTCGCGCGCAAGGATATCAACAACAGCTATCATCTCGCGGTGGTGGTCGATGACGCCCTTCAGCGGGTGAGCACCGTGACCCGGGGGCAGGATCTGTTTTTCGCCACTCATCTGCACCGGCTGTTGCAGGTGCTGCTGGGCCTGCCCGAGCCGCGCTACCGCCATCATCGCCTGATCCGCGATGAGGCCGGCGAAAAATTGTCGAAAAGCGCAGGAGACCGCAGTCTCGCCAGTCTGCGCGAACACGGCGTCACCGCCCGGCAGGTGCGCGATCACCTGGCGGCGAACCCGCCTTAGCAAACGCTTAACGGGCCTGTGGCACGATGGCCAGTTGCATGGGATGGAGAGGGCGGATGAACACCTGCGGCACAACGACCAGCGGCGATGATGCGGCGCGCACGCGCGTACCGGCGGGGTCCGCCTTCGCAAAGGCCGGCAGGCGGATGCATATTCTGGTGGCCGAGGACAACAAGATCAACCAGATGCTGATCACCACATATTTGCGGAAATTCGGGCACAGTTTCGAGGTCGCGGATGATGGCGCGGGCGCGCTCGCGGCAGCGGCAAAGGGCGGCTTTCATCTTGTGTTGATGGATATCCAGATGCCGGAGATGGATGGTCTCGAGGCAACGGCGAAAATTCGCGCCCTTGAGGGGCCGGCGCGCGCGGTGCCGATTGTCGCGCTTACGGCGAATGCCATGGACGGCGATGAGGAGCGCTATCTCGCCGCCGGCATGGACGGCTATCTCGCCAAGCCGATCGTTGCCGCCAGCCTGTTTGCGGCAATCGACCGGTTCGCGGGCGGATCCGCGGAAGAAACAGCGGTCAGCGGCTAGAACCTGTCCTGCCGGCGACGCGCACGATATCCTCCATGAT
>JALURZ010000194.1:9773-10108 GCA_027058735.1 Hyphomicrobiales bacterium
GCCACCGACGATCACCGGCACATCGCGCAGCCCGTTTTGCTCCAGCCCGTCGAGAACGTCGCCGGCCAGCGCCATGTGGGAGCCCGACAATATCGACAGTCCGATCACATCGACGCTTTCTTCCAGCGCCGCGCGCACGATCTGGGCCGGGGTCAGGCGGATGCCCTCATAGACCACATCCATGCCGCAGTCGCGCGCCCGCACGGCGATCTGTTCGGCCCCGTTGGAATGACCGTCGAGGCCGGGTTTGGCAACCAGCAGCTTGAGCGGGCGGCCATGCGCCTTGGCAAATGCGCTCACCGCGTCGCGCGCACGCGCGATAGCCTCCGCACCAT